>JAAYAH010000133.1 GCA_012719445.1 Actinomycetales bacterium
CCTCCACCGCCTCGGGCAGGCCCTTCAGTCCGTCACACACCAGCATCAGCACGTCCTCGACACCGCGGTTGCGCAGTTCGGTCAGTACCTGCAGCCAGTGCTTGGCGCCTTCTCCGCCGTCGCCGGCCCACAGTCCGAGGACGTCGCGGTGGCCCTCGGCCGTGACCGCCAACGCCACATAGATCGGCCGGTTGGCGACCTGACCATCACGGATCTTCACGTTGTGAGGTCGGGCCGCAGCGCGGTGCCGGTGTCTCGGCCGGTCCGTTTCTGCGGCCCGCCTCCCGAACCGGACGTGCGCCTCTCGACGCATCCGGCTCTCCACGAGTCTCAGCGAGGCTGGGGAGTGGTCATCCTGCGAGTGGCCACGGAGAGGGGATCTGTGCGCCCCGGTACCGGTAGCGGGTGGTACCCGCGTCGGTGGGGTTGAACAGGATCACCTCACCAGATCTGGGCCACCAGCGGCCGTCGCAGTAGCGGCGGCGCAGTTCCTTCCAGGTGATCCGGCGGTGACGGCGACGCAACCGGTGCATGATCTGGCGCCAGACGAGAGCGCGCAGGTACCGGAACGTCTTGAACGACACACCGGGCCGGAAGTAGGTGGTCCAGCCGCGCAGCACCGAGTTCAGTTGGTGCACCACGACGGCCAGGTCCAGGTTTAGGTCCTGCCGGCAGATCGTCTTGACCTTCCCCGTGATCGAGGTCAGCGCCTTCTTCGAGGGGTAGGTGTAGACGAACTGTCGGGTGTCTCCCTTGCGGCGGTGGCGTTGGATGCGCCAGCCCAGGAAGTCCAGTCCCTCGTCGATGTGCGTGATCAACGTCTTGGCCTGCGACAGGCGCAGTCCCATCGGGGCCAAGACCGCAGCTGCCTGCTCGCGCAGCGCCTCGGCGTGCGTGCGGTCGCCGTGGACCAGGATGACGAAGTCGTCGGCGTAGCGGACGAACCTCCACGTCCCCAGACCCTTCCTGCGGCGTTGCTCGCGGTGCCATCGGCTCCAACCCCGCCACTGGGCGTCGAAGTGCTCGTCGAGCACGCTCAGGGCGATGTTGGACAGCAGCGGGGAGAGGATCCCGCCTTGCGGGGTGCCGGTGTCCGTGGGGCGCAGCCCGGTCTCCCGGCTGAGGATGCCCGCCTTCAGGAAGGCCTTGACCAGCGTCAGCACGCGCTTGTCCGCGATCCGATGCCGCACCCGGTCCATCAGCGCCGGGTGAGAGATCTCGTCGAAGCACGCCGTGATGTCGCCCTCCACTACCCACTCGTAGTTTCGTGGGTTGGACGTGAAGTGGCGCACCTCGGCGACCGCGTCGTGCGCGCGCCGGTTGGGTCGGAAGCCGTACGAGCACGGCGCGAAGTCCGCCTCGAAGATCGGCTCCAGCACCAGCTTCAGGGAGGCCTGCACGACCCTGTCGGTCACCGTCGGGATCCCCAGCCGGCGGCGCTTGCGTGTCCCCGGCTTGGGAATCATCCGTTCCTTGACCGGCAGTGGTGCGAAGGTCCGGGACCGTAACGCCGTCCGCACCTTGCCCAGGAACGCTGCCGTGCCCCGTTCGGTCTCGATGTAGTAGGCCGTCTGGCCGTCCACGCCCGCCGACCGGGCTCCCTTGTTGGCCCGCACCCGATCCCACGCCACCACCAGGAAGGCGGGATCGGCCACGAGGTTGAACAGGTCATCGAACCGGCGATGAGCATCGGCCCTCGCCCACTGATGCAGTTTGGTCTGGATCCCCAGTACCCGGGCCTGGGCCTGCCCGAAGGATGGCCACTCCTGGTCCGGTGCACCGGTGTTCACCGATGCCTCTTCCGGCATTCCAGCGTCCTTCCTGCTGACTCGCTGGTCTCCTTCGCCCTGTGACCGGCTCTCCCGGCCTCCGACTACTACGAGACCTCCGCCCCACCCGGTGACCATCAGTCGGCGACGGACCTGCCCACCACCACGCTGGTCGGGTGGCGGCCGGGCGGCCACCGGTGGTTCCCACGTTCACTGCGCACCGATCGACGAGTCCGGCGCCCAGCTGCTGTCCCGGCAGCATCGCCACGGCTACGCCGCAGGCCTTCACCGTGGCCTCCGAGCCCGACGCAATCAGCCGAGCCCGAAGTCGACCAACCATCTCCTTCAGCGGTCGGCCGTGCACTGCACCCCGGCCCACATCCACCAGGTTCGAGCCGGTTCATCGCTTACGGGACGTCAACGCTGGTTCCTGTTCGTACGCCCTCTCGTCTCGCTAGCCGGGCCCGCGCCATCTGGCAGTACTGACGCGTCCCGTCGTTGTCGAGGCTGCTTCCCACCCTCACCGGCGTCCCCCGGATCAGGCTGCCTCCAGCTTCAGCCCAGCCGCTGCGACGACCAGACGGTGCAGGTCTTCCACCTCCACTCGGTAACACAGCGCCTCGCGGCGCACGATCGCGTCGATGAAGACCACGGGGTAGACCGCATCCAGAGGACGCGACCGGGGGCACCTCCCGCCGCGCAGCGGTGGGGGAAACACTCGGCCATGCCGTCCATGACCTTCTCGGTGATCGTGGAGATGGTCGTCTTGGACACCCTCGCCCCGTAGACCTCGGCCAGGTGCGCGCTGATCTCCCCGTGGGTCAGGCCCTTGGCCGACAGCGACAACACCATGTCCTCCACCCCGGCCAGACGCCGCTGTCGCTTGGCCACGATCTGCGGATCGAAGGACCCCTCCCGGTCCCGGGGAACCTCGATCTCCACCGGGCCGATGTCGGTCAGCACCGTCTTGGCCCGGGTCCCGTTACGGGAGTTCCCGCTGCCCCGGCCCATCGGATCATGCTTGTCGTATCCGAGGTGGTCGGTCAGCTCACCCTCCAACGCCGACTCCAGCACCCGCTTGGTCAACGCCGTCAACAACCCCTCCGGCCCGGTCAGATCCAGACCCCGCTGCCGGGCCCGGGCCACCAGATCATCGATCAACGGCCCGTCCACCACCG
>JAAYAH010000134.1 GCA_012719445.1 Actinomycetales bacterium
CGGTGGTGGACGGGCCGTTGATCGATGATCTGGTGGCCCGGGCCCGGCAGCGGGGTCTGGATCTGACCGGGCCGGAGGGGTTGTTGACGGCGTTGACCAAGCGGGTGCTGGAGTCGGCGTTGGAGGGCGAGCTGACCGACCACCTTGGCTATGACAAGCACGATCGGATGGGCCGGGGCAGCGGGAACTCCCGTAACGGGGTGCGGGCCAAGACGGTGCTGACCGATATCGGCCCGGTCGAGATCGAGGTCCCTCGGGACCGGGAGGGGTCCTTCGACCCGCAGATCGTGGCCAAGCGACAGCGGCGCCTGGCCGGGGTGGAGGACATGGTGTTGTCGCTGTCGGCCAAGGGCCTGACCCACGGGGAGATCAGCGCTCACCTGGCCGAGGTCTACGGGGCGTCGGTGTCCAAGACGACCATCTCCACGATCACCGAGAAGGTCATGGACGGCATGGCCGAGTGGCAGTCCCGTCCGTTGGATGCGGTCTACCCCGTGGTCTTCATCGACGCGATCAACGTGAAGATCCGTGATGGTCAGGTCGCCAACCGGCCGATCTATGTGGCGTTGGCGGTCACGGCCGAGGGCCACCGCGACGTCCTCGGGCTGTGGGCCGGCGACGGCGGAGAAGGCGCCAAGCACTGGCTGCAGGTACTGACCGAGCTGCGTAACCGCGGTGTGGCCGATGTGCTGATGCTGGTGTGTGACGGGCTGAAGGGCCTACCCGAGGCGGTGGAGGCGGTCTGGCCCCGCACCGTGGTGCAGACCTGCGTGGTGCACCTGGTGCGCGCCAGCTTCCGCTACGCCGCCCGCCAGCACTGGGACGCCATCGCCAAGGCGCTCAGGCCCGTCTACACCGCACCCACCGAGGCCGCCGCGATGGAACGGTTCCTGGAGTTCAGCGAGGCATGGGGCACGCGGTACCCGGCGATCGTGCGGCTATGGGAGAACGCCTGGGCGGAGTTCGTGCCCTTCCTGGCCTTCGACCCCGAGATCCGCCGCGTCATCTGCACCACCAACGCCATCGAGAGCGTCAACGCCCGCATCCGCCGGGCCGTGCGTGCCCGGGGACACTTCCCCACCGAGCAGGCCCGCCCTCAAGTGCGTCTACCTGGCCATCATGAGCCTGGACCCCACCGGCACCGGCCGCAGACGCTGGGCCACCCGCTGGAAGAGCGCCCTGAACGCCTTCGACATCGCCTTCGACGGCCGGCTGTCCGCAGCCCGCCGCTAATCACCAACCAGATCAGTTACACCGAAAACTTGACAGTCCCCGACCCGATCTTGATGACGGCAAGGCCGTGAGTAGGCTCAGGCCTTATAGTGGGCAATTTCGCCTCTGGCGCGTCCACTAAAACCGAAGGAATGAACTGAATCCAACCAGAATTAGTATTCCATGAATAACCCAGAAATCGCGGCTTCGTGGATATCTCTTGCTGCTTCCACTTGGCAGGCGGGAGTCTCTCGCCACCTTGGCTGCTGCGACAATTCGTTCATGCCTGCAGAAGGTTAGTAGCGCCTCCAATACCCCCAGTATGCCAGTGTATGCAAAAAGGATAAATGCAAGAGAGAGTGCGCCGGGAAGTGGCCCGCTCGTGGCGTTTCCAATGAATAGTAGACTCAGTATCAACAGGAGAATGGATGAGGTTGCCGATATGGTTGACCATGCCGATATAGCGAACCCCTGCACGCGCAGAATATCGGTAGGTGAAACGGTGCCACCCTGAGCCACGGTGGCGGCAACTTCCGCTATGGCGGCATCGCCATGCAATTCTCGACGGTTGCTGGGCGGCCACCACCTTCCGATGCGACTGACTATCCAGTAATCGACCAGAATCAATTCACACACCTCACCCGCTGTATTGACCCTGAAGAACGACGATCTTCTTCAGCAAGGCATCGCGCTGCGTAGCGGAGGCGGGCCGGGTACGCGCAGGGGTCAGCCAGACGAACCCCTCGCCGTCGCGGAGTTCGATGACGTTCCATACGTGGATTCCATCCGGGATCGTGTCCTTGCTGATCACAGTCTCGGCCCAGGCGAACTTCGCCTCTTCTTCAAGCCGTCCGCGCTGGTACCGCCACAGACACAGTCCGAGGTCACTGGCTGTCAGCACGCAGGGTCCGGGCACCTGAGGAACGGTGACGACCGCGAAGGCATGCCTCACCCCGGGGAGGTTGGCTCCCGCTTCCGCCGCCTTCCGGAACGAGCGCCGGGTCAGCACGTACCCAAGCAACAGGAACCCCACGGGCACGATGACGATGCCCAGGATGATGGCCCATTCCATCGTGTCCTCCGGCGGTTCGGAGACCAGTCGACCGACGAACACGATGAGAAAGACCACGGCAAGAACGATCATCTGCGTGCGACGTCGCCGCGTTGCCCGGATGGCGTCGTTATCCACGGTCCGTCAGTGTAGGCGGCTGATCGACATCAAACGGCCGATTCACGACGGAACCTAATCCGTGATCATGCACAGCAGACGATCGCGAGCATCCTTCGTGCGCGAGGCGGCAGAGACTCCCCGAGCGGATCAGAAGAGGGCGTTGGCGAGCGCTACCCGGGCCTTGGCGACCCGGGGGTCGTCCGCACCGACGACGTCGAACAGCTCCACCAGGTGCAAGCGGACCCGGTTGCGGTCCTCCCCCGAGGTCACCCGCACCGTGTCCACGAGCCGGGAGAATGCGTCCTCGACGTGGCCGCCGAGCACGTCCAGGTCGGCGACCAGCAGGTGCGCGTCGACGTCCGCAGGGCTCGCCGCCGCGGCGGCCCGGGCGGCAACCGGGTCGGCGTCCCTGGTCCGCCGCAGGAGGCTGACCTGGGCGAGCCCGAGCCGGGCCTCCTCGTCCGCGGGGTTCTCCCGCAACGCCTGCTCGTAGGCACCGACCGCGCCGTCCAGGTCACCGGCCTCGATGGCGTCGTAGGCCTTCTGCAGCAGCGGGGGCAGCGGCTCCTCCACCGGCTCCTCGGCAACCTCGGCGGTGTCCGTCACCGCGACGTCCAGACGCCCGGTGACCCCGTTCGCAGCCGCGACCCGGAGCAGCTCCTCGATCACCGCGCGCACCTGGGTCTCCGGTGGCGCCGACTGGAACAGGGGTACCGGCTGACCCTTGAGCACCGCGTACACCACCGGGATGCTCTGCACCTGGAAGGCGGCCGCGATCTGCGGATTCGCGTCGACGTCCACCTTCGCCAGCAGGAAACGCCCGGCGTACTCCTCGGCCAGCGACTCCAGCACCGGCGAGAGCTGCCGGCACGGAGCGCACCAGCTCGCCCAGAAGTCCAGCACGACCGGGACGGTCATCGACTGCTGCACGACCTCCGCGGTGAACGTCGCGTCGGTCACGTCGACGACGAACCGCCCGGCACCGGCCCCGGACGGCCCGGCGCCTCCCGCGGCACCGGACGCTGCGGAGGCCGGCGTCTGGCGACGGGCGGCCAGGGCACCGAGGTCCACGGCCCCGTGCAGGTTGAGCGCCGGTTGTGCCTGCCGCGGCGGCTGGGGTGTCATCGCTCTCCTCCTGCGTTTGCTCTTCCACCAGGCTCTGTCAGCTCTGTCGGCTCTGTCAGCTCCGTCACGAGCGGCCCTTCCACGAGTGCCCTGTCGCGGGCGCTCGCTCCCGAGCTCCCTCGCCCGGCGCCCCGACGCCCCGGCGTCTCGTGCCAGGGATCCGGTGCCGTCCGGGTCCCAGTCTTCCCGGTCACGGCGCGGACCGCGCGACCGGCACCGGCACCACGCCGCGAACCGCACCGTGACCGCACTGTGCCACGCCGCGAACCGCGCGCGGCCGACCCCTCCCGATCAGCTGCCGACGAGCTTCACGTCCGCCTTCTGTGCCGCGATGAGCCGGACCACGCCGCCCCCGGTCTTGGGCACCGAGAGCGCGACGACCTCCAGCGACGTGCGGGTCAGCTTCTTCGTGAACGAC
>JAAYAH010000135.1 GCA_012719445.1 Actinomycetales bacterium
AACAACATGTCCGGTGCGTTGGGAGACGCACCGATCTCCGGCGCCTGGTTCTCCGCCCAGTTCAGGGAGCTCGTCGCCAACGCCTACCCCGCCCTGTAGGCACCCGCGCTGCCGTCGGGCCGAGTGAGCGGGCTCTTCTCCTCGTGCCCGGGCCCGACGGCACCACCTGCCGCGGCTCGTCCCTCCGCCATCGAGCGGAGCGGACGGGCCGCGGCAGACGTCTTTGTGGAGCAGTCACCTGACGGCCGGGCCGGAGGAGCCGTGGGGTGGTCCGGGGGATCCGAGCCGACGTGCGGGGCGGACCCACCCGGACCGGTGCGGTGCGGGTCAGAGATAGGGATCCGCGGCGAGCAGGTGGGCCCGGAAGCCCTGGCCGTAGCTGACCGTCGGCGTCCCGGAGTAGTCCTCGATGAGGACGTTCCCGCCGCTGCAACCCCACGGGTTCCAGGTCCAGGCGGTGTAGCCGAGGTCGTGGGAGTCGGCCCAGGCCATCACCTGGTCGATGAAGTCGTGGGCGCAGGAGTTCTGCCCCAGTTCACCGATGTGCAGCGGTACCTGCGCGGCCACCGGGGCGACCTCGGCGTCCCAGCAGAAGCTGCTGGAGCAGGCGTTGAAGTTGTACACGTGCCAGGCGGCCATGAGGTTGCCGGTCGGGTCGGTCGGCCGGTAGGCCAGCCACTGGCTCAGGTCGTTGGACCACTCGACACCACCGAGCATGATCACGTTGGTGGCGCCGGTCGCCCTCACCGCGTCGACCAGGCTCTGCATACCGGCCGCCTGGTAGCCGAGGTCGCCGCAGCTACCGCCGTCCCGCCAGCAGGTCCAGGTGGCCTCGAGGCCCCACCCGTTGGGGGCGTCCGGGTAGGGCTCGTTGAACAGGTCGAAGACCACCGCGTCGTTGCCCTTGAACATGGTGGCGACGCCGGTCCAGAACTGTGGTGCGTACTGGGCGTCGGGCATCGGCTTCTGGCAGGTCGCGTTGGCGTCGGCGCAGGCCCCGACCGTCGTGTTCTCGGGGTACAGACCGTGGTTCCAGTGCATCTCGACGATCGGGTTGATGCCGTTGGCGACCAGCAGGTCCACGTAGTCCTTGACGGCCTGCTGGTAGGTGGCGCCGCTCGGGGTGCCGTAGGTGCCCAGCCAGCAGTCCTCGTTCAGCGGGATCCGGACGGCGTGGACGTTCCAGGCCTTCATGGCGTCCACCGAGGCCTGGTCGACGGGTCCGCTGTCCCACATCCCCTTGCCCTGGACGCAGGCGAACTCCCCGCTGGAACGGTTGACCCCGAGGAGCCGGTAGGCCTGGCCGCTGCTGGTCAGCAGCCTGTTCCCGGAGACGCGCAGGGCGGGTGCCGCTCCGGGCGACGTCGTGGTCGTCGGCCGCGTGGTCGTGGTGGTCGTGGTCGTCGGCCGGGTGGTGGCTGTGGTCGTGGTCGTCGGCCGGGTGGTGGTGGTCGGTCGCGTGGTGGTGGTCGGTCGCGTGGTGGTGGTCGGTCGCGTGGTGGTGGTCGTCGGCCTGGTGGTCGTCGTCCCGTTCGTTCCACACGAGGTGCCGTTGACGGCGTAGCCGGACGGTGCCGGGTTGGAGCCGCTCCAGCTCCCGAGGAACCCGATGCTGACCGAGGTACCTGCGGCCACGCCGGCGTTCCAGGACATGCTGGCGGCGGTGACGTTCTGGCCGGACTGGCTCCAGGTGGCACTCCAGCCCTGGGTCACCTTCTGGGCGGCGTCGTCGAAGGCGAAGGTCAGGGTCCAGTCGGTCCAGGCGTCACCGGTGTTGCGGATGGTCAGGCTGCCCTGGAAACCACCGGGCCACTGGTTGGTCGAGTAGTCGACGGAGCAGGCCGTGGCGGCCTCCGCGCCGGGGGTGATCGCTGCCAGCGGCGCCAGCGCCAGCAGGACGGCAGCGAGTGATGCTGCGCGATGTCTCATGAACGGTCCTCCGCTGTCAGGGGTACGGGATTCACGTGGCTCCGGGCAGCCGTCGGGTGACGGACCTCGGTGATACCGGACGACTCGTCACCCTCTGGGCAGCTCGAGCGGTAGCGCACCTTAGAACTGCATGGAATCGATTGTCAATAAACCGGTTTCTTTCACAAGTTGTGATTAGGCGAACACCCAAGCACGGGGAATGCCGTGCACGGAATACGGCGGGTCCCCGCACGTCGGGGCCTGCTGTGGTGCCGGCCCGCCGGCGGCCGACGGTGCCGTAGGAGCTGCGGCGGGGGAGGCGCAAAGCCGCAGGTCTCGCGGTCATGAGTCGGAAAGGATCGGGAACTAAATCGTTTTGGGTGAACCATTGTCGAAAGAGTTTCGAATTGGTTGACACCTCGTGCGGCTGCTGTGATTCTCCGCGAAGGGAGCGTGCCATGTGAAACCGGTTCAGCGGGTGACTGCCGTCCGTCACGGTCACCCGTCGTCAGGTGGACGCGGTGTCGGTGGAGGTGCTGGTGCGGCCGCACTCCTTCGCCCGACCGTCACCCGTCCCGGTCTCCGCCTCGTCGTTCCACGAGCCGTCCCGCCCGGAGTGATCATGTTGCGTCGGTCCCTGCTCGCCCTCCTCGCCGCGGTGGTCGCGGCATTCCCCCTCTCCCTCGCGGCGCCCGCCGCGGCAGCGCCCGTCAGGATCATGCCGCTGGGCGACTCCATCACCGCCGGGACCGGTTGCTGGCGAGCCATGCTCTGGCACCGGTTGCAGACGACGGGGTACACGAACGTCGACTTCGTCGGCGGGGTCTCCGACGGGGGAGGCTGCAACCCCGGCTACTCCTACGACTGGGACCACGAGGGTCACGGCGGCTACTCCGCCACCGGCATCGCCGACAACAACCAGCTCCCGCCATGGCTGAGCGCCGCCGACCCGGACGTCGTCCTCGTGCACCTGGGCACAAACGACATGTGGGGCGGCTGGATGCCCCTGCAGACCAAGCTCACCGCGTTCACGAAGCTGATCGGGCAGATGCGGGCCGCCAACCCGACCATGAAGATCATCGTGGCGAAGATCATCCCGATGGGCCAGTCCGCCTGCGCCACCTGTCCCGCGGACGTGGTGGCCTTCAACAACGCCCTCCCGGCGTGGGCGGCCGGACTGACCACGGCGCAGTCGCCGATCGTCCTGGCGGATCTGTGGACGGGGTTCGACGCCGCGACCGACACCGGGGACGGCGTGCATCCCAACACCGCCGGCTACCAGAAGATGGCCGACAGCTGGTACCCGGTCCTCACCCAGGTCCTCGACGGGGTGACTCCCACCACCACGTGGCCGACCACCACCATGACGACCACGACCAGGCCGAGCACGACGACGACCAGGCCGAGCACGACGACCACCACCACGACCCGCCCCACGACGACCACGACCCGCCCCACGACGACCACCACCACGACCCGCCCCACGACGACCACGACCCGCCCCACGACGACCACCACCACGACCCGGTCCACGACGGCGTCCACCACCGGTGACACCGGAACGTGCACGGCGACCTATCGGGTGATCTCCCAGTGGCCGGGTGGTTTCCAGGGCGAGGTGACCGTCACGAACGGGAGGTCGACGGCGTCCACCGGCTGGACAGCGAGCTTCGGCTACGCCGATGGTCAGCGGATCACCCAGGCCTGGAACGCCGCCGTCACCCAGACCGGCGCCGCCGTGTCCGCCGCGAACCTGAGCTGGAACGGGACCCTGGCCGCCGCCGGGTCCGCGTCGTTCGGCTTCCTTGCGTCATGGAACGGCACCGCCAACTCGGTTCCCCCGGTCACCTGCACCGTCGGCTGACGGCGGGTCGATCGGGCCCGCCCGCCGACCTGTCGTCGTCGGTCGTGGGGTGCCGGCGGTCGTCGGCCGACCGGCACCCCACGACCTCTCGTGCGGCGTCGGTCAGCTCATGGCGGACAGGAGCTGCCGGCACGCCTGCTCGCAGTGACGGCAGGCCTCCGCGCACACCTGACAGTGGTGGTGATGGGTGTGCCGTTCGCACTCGTGGGCGCAGCTTGCGCAGGCCTGGGCGCAGGCCTCCAGCGCCGAGCGGGTGAGGTTGGAGTCGTAGCCGGTGTGCCGGGACAGGATCCGCGCGGTGATGTCGCACTGGTCGGCACAGTCGAGGTTGGTGCGGATGCACCGGACCAACTCGGCGACCGTGTCCTCGCTGAGGCAGGCGTCCGCGCACGCCGTGCAGGCCTGGGAGCAGGTCATCAGCGAGTCGATCGTGTCGGCGATCAGGGTCCGGTCCATGGTGATCGACTTGGGGTAGGTGTCGATCATCTGCTGGGCGTAGGTCATGTCGGTCTCCTCCGTCGTC
This sequence comes from Actinomycetales bacterium, assembly GCA_012719445.1. Classification (GTDB taxonomy): domain Bacteria; phylum Actinomycetota; class Actinomycetes; order Actinomycetales; family Kineosporiaceae; genus JAAYAH01. The sequence continues at coordinate 4,296 of JAAYAH010000135.1, forward strand.
TCCTGAGGGCCGCTCGTCGAGGCCGGCCAACCGGGAGCACGCCGTCGCTCGACGTGCGGAGCCGGCGTTCCTACCCAGTCGACGGCGGCGCATTCACCGGCTGACGGCCCAGGTCGCCGGACGGCGAGACCGGTCCCCTCGGCGGTGCTCTCGGTGAACCGGACTCCGGGCGGTATGACCCCGGGCGGTATGACCCCGGGCGGCGTGGCCCCGGGCGGCGTGGCCCCGGGCATCCCGGGGTGCCGGTGTCGGCTCGCGCTGCCCGCGGACAGGGCCCACGCTGTCCGGGACCGTCGCGTCGTCCGGAGGCACGGACCCGCGGACGGTGTCACCGGACGCGCACGACAGGACCTGCCCACCACGAACCGACGAAGGATCCCGGATGACGACGCGTTCTCTTGCGGTTCCGACCGCGTTCCTCACCCTCACCCTCGCCCTCACCGGGTGCGGAGGGGACTCCGGATCGCCCGCCCCGGAGGCCGGCGAGGGCGCCACGGCGTCACCGGCCGCCGCCGGCCACAACGACGCGGACGTGGCGTTCGCGCGGCTGGTGATCCCGCACCATGCCCAGGCGGTGCGGATGAGCGGGCTGATCCTCGACACCCCCGGCGTGGGGGAGCGGACCAGGAAGCTCGCCCAGGACATCGCGGCGGCGCAGCAGCCCGAGATCGACCGGATGACCGGCTGGCTGCGCGACTGGGACGCCCAGGTCCCGGCGACGGACGTCACCGGCGAGGCCGTGGACCACTCGGGGCACGGCAGCGGGATGCTGTCCGAGGAGGACCTGCGGGCCCTCGACGAGGCCACCGGCGAGCGGGCCGAGCGGCTGTTCCTGGAGCAGATGATCCGTCACCACGAGGGCGCGATCGCCATGGCCCGCGACGAGGTCCGTACCGGCGCCCATCCCGGTGCCGTGGAGCTGGCCAGGACCATCGCCGGCAGCCAGGAGGCGGAGGTCGCCGTCATGCGCAGCCTGCTGGCCGGCAGGTAGCGATCACCTCACCCGGCTTCCCCGGGGCGGGACGGCGACGTTCGACACCCAGCCCCCGGCGCGGGTCCGGGACCGGGGACCAGCGGTCCGGGACCGGGAGTCACTGGAGGAGGTCGGAGTAGAGAACGGTGGACAGGTAGCGCTCGCCGAAGGACGGTGCCACGACGACGACGAGCCTGCCGGCGAACTCCTCCCGGTGCGCCACCCGGATCGCTGCCCACAGCGCGGCTCCGGAGGACAGCCCGACCAGCAGGCCCTCCTCACGGGCCGCCCGCCGGGCGGTGGCCACGGCGTCGTCCGCGCTGACGTCGATGACCTCGTCGTAGACGGTGGTGTCGAGGATCTCGGGGATGAAGTTGGCGCCGATGCCCTGGATGGGGTGGGCGCCGGGTGCTCCGCCGTTGAGGACGGGCGACGCGGCGGGTTCCACGGCGAAGACCTTGACGTCGGGGTTGCGGTGCTTGAGGACCTGTCCCACGCCGGTGATGGTGCCGCCGGTGCCGATCCCGGCGACGAACGCGGCGACCTGCCCGTCGGTGTCGGCCCAGATCTCCTCCGCGGTGGTGGCCCGGTGGATGGCGGTGTTGGCCTCGTTGGCGAACTGCCGGGCCAGGACCGCGTTCTCCTCGGCTCCGATCTCCTCGGCCTTCGCGACGGCCCCCTTCATGCCGTCGGCGGCCGCGGTGAGCACCAGGTCGGCGCCGAAGGCCCGGAGCAGAGCACGGCGTTCCCTGCTCATCGACTCCGGCATGGTCAGCACCACCCGGTAGCCGCGGGCCGCGCCGACCATGGCCAGGGCGATGCCGGTGTTGCCGCTGGTGGCCTCCACGATGGTGCCACCGGGGCGCAGCGCCCCCGAGGCCTCGGCGGCGTCGATGATCGACACCCCGATCCGGTCCTTGACGGAGCCCGCGGGGTTGGCGAACTCCAGCTTCACCGCGACCGTCGCGGCCGCGCCGTCGGTGATCCGGTTCAACCGGACCAGCGGGGTGCCTCCGACCAACCTCGTCACGTCGTCATGGATGCGCATCCGTACGGGTCACCACCTTGTCTCGGCCGCCGGGGACCGTTCCCGGGACGGCGTGATCTGGTTCCCGGTCGTGGTCGACCGGTGTCTCTCGTCTCTGGTCACGGCGCGGCGAGCCGCCCGCCGGAGTTCGTCAGCCACGTCGCACCGACCTGGTCCCGTCGGTCCCCGTCGGCCGGAGGTCTCTCTCCCGATCCCGGTCGCGCCGGACCCGGTCCATGGCGTGTCGGACCGTGGGGGAGAGGGCAGGGGCGTAGACGTGCAGGCTCACCGCGGGCCGGGTGCCGGCGCCTTCGAGCGCGTGCACGTGTCCCGCGCGGAAGGACACGACGTCGGGAGGAGTCAGGACGCGCCGGGAGGACCGCGGTGCCCGGCGTCCGTGTCGCGGTCCGGTGATCTCGTGGAGCTCCCCGGACAGGACGACGAGGGCACCGAGCGAGGGGCCGTGGTCGTGCAGGTCCGTGCTCTGACCGGGCGCCCAGGTCCGCAGCCACGCCTCCCAGCCCTGGCCGCCCGCCACCCGGGTGCGCCACGGACGGACGGGGTCGACCCGCAGCAGGGGCCGCCAGAGGTCCGTCCTGGTGGACAGGGTCCTGGCGATCCGGGCGAGGTGCACCGGAGCCGGGCGGTCGGGTACGACCAGCGCCGGGTAGCGCCGGGGTGACCGGTGCGCGGGGTCGAGCCCGGCACGCTCGCCGTCGGGCACGAGGTCGCGCTCATCGGGCACGAGGTGCAGCGGCGGCGCGGGGCCGGGTGAGGTGTCGAGCGATGATTGACCGATCATGAGAGAACGCGGCTCCATCCGCAGAGGTCGACGTCGTGGGTGGGGGCTCCGGCCTGGCGCCAGGGAACAGGGGATCAGCGCGGCACAGAGGCGCTGGGGATCGCCGGGACGGGATCAGACGTCGGCGCGACAGGCCGCGCTGGCCACATGACCGAAGTCGATGTGACGCCGGAGGACGCGGCTGTCGTTCACCTGTCCACCATGCACCGCAGGCACGGGGGCCTGCAAGCCGGTTCCCCGCGCCGGGGTCGTGTCCAGGGGATCTCCAGGGCTGGATCGGGCGGCCGAGCCGTGGTCATCCCCGGGGCGGCGTCCGGTCACCGCTCGGAATGATGATCCACAATGCGATGTAGACGATGAACTGCGGACCCGGCAGGATCGTCGACACCACGAACAGGAGCCGCATCATCCCGCGGGAGACCCCGAAACGGTCCGCGAGCGCGGCGCAGACCCCCGCGATCCAGCGCCCCCTGCGGGGTCGCACCATGGGGCGTGGCGCCGTGGAGTTCATCGGGCCTCCTTCTCACGGTGGGACTGGCTCCTGACAGCGTCAACGGTCGACGCGGACGGGTCGTGCCCCGGTCGTCCGAGACGAACGCGTCGAGCGCCGGGCCTCGGCTCACCGTGGCCGCCGCCACCGCTGCTGCTGCCGCCGCCGGCCCCGCCGCCACCACGGCCCCGTCGTCGCTGCCGCCACCGCCGGCCTCGCCTCCTCTGCCTCTGCTGCTGGTCTCTCGTCGTGTCGGGGTGGTCTCGCGGGTGCGCGCCCGGAGGTGTCCCCGGGGTGTCGGTCGTCGTGGATGGTCGTCGAGGGGGGTTGTCGGGGGGTGGGGTGGATTGGGGGTGGGTGCTGGACAACCTCGGGACCGGGAAATGCGTGGAGGTGGTGGTGCTGTCGCGGGACGGGTCCTGCGCGGAGAGGAGTGACGGTGGATGAGGACTTCGCCAGGTATGTCCAGCAACGGATGCCTGCCCTGCTGCGCTTCGGGTATGCCCTGACCGGGGACCCGCACGAGGCGGAGGATCTCGTCCAGGACGCCCTGGAGCGCGCGGGGGTGCGGTGGAAGGTGTTGACGCGTACCGGGGAGGGGCCGGACGCCTACGTGCGGCGGATCATGGCCAATCGCCGGATCAGTCGGTGGCGTCGTCGTCGCCGCGAGACGTTGGTCGCCGAGGTCCCCGACCGCGGGCAGGTGGGCCGGGACCCGTTGGAGGGCGAGCCGTTGTGGCAGGCGTTGCGGCAGTTGCCGCTTCGTCAGCGCACGGTGATCGTGCTCCGTTACTACGAGGACTGCAGCGAGGCCGAGATCGCGGCTGTGCTGGGTGTGTCCGCTGGAACGGTGAAGAGCCAGGCCGCCAAGGCCCGGGCGCACCTGCGTGAACTGCTGGCCCTGGACCCGATCGGAGGTGCCCGATGACTCACGAGGACCGTGACCTGGACTTGCGGCTGCGCACCCTGCTGCGCGACGAACGCCTGTGCCTGACCCCGGCGGCGGATGCGACCCGCACGGTGCTCGGCGGGGTCCGACGGGCCCGGCGGCGTCGGGCGGCCGTGGCGGGTGGCGCGGTGGGCCTGCTGGGGGCTGCCGTGGTGATGCTGGCGGTGACGGGAGTGCCCCGGCTGCTGGCCGACCCCGCTCCGCAGCCCCCGGCGACCAGTGGGCCCGCTCCGACCACCGGAGCGGTGCCGGGCCCCACCCGGACGCCGAGTCCGGCCGTGCACCGGCTGCAGCTCGGCTCGCCCGCGACGAACCCGCCCGCGCCGTGGCGGCTGGCGTTCCGGGTGGGCTACGGCGACCGGCCGTCCCAGCTGAGCACGGACACCGGAGGTGACGAGGGGGGTGTGATGGTGTGGACCCCGCGCACCGGGGTGCAGGTGGCCGACGGCACCTGGTGGTTCCTCGACCGGGTCAAGGACCGGCTGGCCCACTTCGACGGCAACGGACGCTACCTGGGGCAGGTGAGCATCGCGGAGCAGGTGAAGAGTCCCGGGTGCCTCATGGAGTGGCCCGTCGCCCTGGCCGACGGCTCGTTGGTCATGACCTGCGAGGGCGACCTGGTGGCCCTGGACACCCGGACCCAGACGCTGCGCACGCTCCGGGTGGAGCTGGCCTCGGAGGCGATCACCGAGCTCGTTCCGCGGGCAGCCGACGCCACGCACCTGTACGTCTTCGCCGACACCGGTGCCCTGCTGCGGGTCGATCCGCGCACGGGGGCGGCGACCACCGTCCCGGACTACGGCGGCCCCGACGGCTCGCACTACCGGGTCACCAAGTCCGCGGGGCGACTGCGGGTGCAGCGCACCAGCACGGCGGGGTCCTACCGGCTGGACCTGCGGCTCGGGGTGGCCGGTCAGTCCGGGGCCGAGGTGCATCCCTCGTGGGAGGAGGCGATGGGCCACGACGGCACCCTCGCCCTGTGGATCACCGGGGCGGTCGAGCCGACCCCGGGCGATATCCGGACCTACACGGGGTGGACCACCATCGCTCCCGACGGGACCGTGGCCCCGGTGGAGTCGATACCGCAGAGTGCCGGCGAGAGCGACCTCGACAACGGGGCACGTCTGGGATTCCGACCGGGCAGCGACCAGCCATGGCTGATCACCGGTGACTCCCGTGAGGTGCGCGTCTACGTCCGGGACTGACCCACACACACCCTGTGGTGGACGACAACGCCCCGTGGCGACCGACCAGCGACCCCACGTCGTCACCGCCACAGCAGCCCCGGTGGAGGAACCCCAGCCTCCACCGGGGCGGCCGGCGTCGTCGCGTCGGCCGCCCGCCGCATCGTGATCGACCGTCGCCGGGTCGGTGCGAGCTCGCGACCCCGTCCCCCGACCACCGTTCGCCCGGACCTGTCCGAATCATCGAGTATCCTGCGTCCGGTTCACGACGTCGACGGGGGGCGCTGGCCTCCGGATCGCGAGGAGACCGCTCATGTCACAGGCTGCCGGTGCGAGCGGAGGAACCACGGCCGGCACCCCGCCAGGACGCGTGACCCGTGGGGGCTACGGGTCCTGCAAACTGCCAGCGCCCGCTCGGTGACGTGAGGCATTCTGGCCCGCGTGCCCGGTACCGGGTCGCAGCACGACCCGGCGTCATCCGTCCCCGCAGCTCTCGGATCGCGCCCCTGCCCCATCCTGAACGGCGGGGTGAACAACTGACGCACCACGAGGTATACCCCACATGAAGCGACTCATCGCGCGCTCGGAACGCAGCCGGTCCCTGGCCGGTCACCTCGGACAGAGGCTCGACCCGCCGGTCACGGGCGACTCGCCCGACGTCGTCGACGCGATCGTCGCTGCGGCGGGTGGGAACGGCTGATGGTCTTCACCAGCACCGTCTTCCTCTTCGCGTTCCTGCCGCTGGCACTGCTGGCCTTCTACGTGGTCCCGGTGCGTTGGCGGTCGGCACCGCTGCTGTTCATGAGCGCGGTGTTCTACGCCTGGGGCGAGCCCGTCCTCGTCGTCCTCATCCTGCTCACGGGCCTGTTCACCTTCTGGTGGGGCAAGATCCTGCTGGATGCGGAGGACGGCAGGCGCAGACGCACCCTGCTGTGGATCGGCATCACGGTCACCCTGGTGCCGCTGGCCGTGTTCAAGTACCTCGACTTCGTCCTCGTGCAACTGCACCTCGACACCGCGGCCGACCGGGTGAACCTGCCGCTGCCCATCGGGGTGTCCTTCTACACGTTCATGGCGATCGGCTACCTGATCGACATCTATCGGCGCAGGGACACCGGAGCGCCCCGCCTGCTCACCTTCTTCGGGTTCCTCACGATGTTCCCGCACCTGGTCGCCGGGCCCATCGTGCGCTGGGTCCACGTGGGGCCGCAGCTCGCGGCTCCCCGCTTCGACCCGGGACTGTTCGGGTACGGGGCGCTGCGCGTCGCGGCGGGTCTCGCCAAGAAGGCCGTGCTCGCGGACAGCCTCGCCCTGGTCGTCGACCAGATGTTCGCCACGGGGGAACCGCGCTCCGCCGGGGCGGCGTGGGTCGCGGTGATCCTCTACAGCCTCCAGATCTACCTGGACTTCTCGGCGTACTCCGACATCGCCATCGGCCTGGCCGCCATGATGGGGGTCCGGTTCCAGGAGAACTTCCACTATCCCTACGTCGCCCGCTCCGCCAGGGAGTTCTGGCAGCGCTGGCACATCTCCCTGGGGTCCTGGTTCCGCGACTACCTGTACATCCCGCTCGGCGGCTCGCGGGTGAGCCCGGCGAAGCTGTGGCGCAACCTGCTCATCGTGTGGGCCGTCACCGGGCTGTGGCACGGAGCGGCCTGGACCTTCGTGCTGTGGGGCCTGTACTACGGCGTGATCATCGGCCTGGAGCGGACGGCGTTCGGCAGGGCCCTGGAACGTCTCCCGGTGGCTCTGCAGCACGTCTACGGTGTGCTCGTCGCCGTCTGGGGGTGGGTGCTGTTCCGCAGTACCTCCACGGGGCAGGCCGTCGACTACTACCGGGCCATGTTCGGCCTGGACGACGCCCGGGTCGCCTGGGACGGCACCGCGAGTCTCGCCGTCGAACAGACCTGGGTGATCGTGATCCTGGCGTGCGCCCTCGCCGCGGGGGCCGCCCGGCCTCTCATGGACCGGATCGAGAAGGCCTTCGCCCCGGAGCGGGACCACACGCGTCCCGCCACCGTCCCGGCACCGGCCCGCCCGTCCGGGCAACCGGTTCCGGTGGGTGCGGCGGGTTCGCCTGCGGTGTCCGGCGGCGTGGCGGGTGCCCCGGCGCCCCGAGGCTCGGTGGGAACTCCGGCGGCGTCCCGAGGTGCTGCGGGAGCCCCGGCGGCGTCCGGCGTTCTCACGGCGACCCGCCCCGCGGAGGTGGTGGATCCTCCGCCGGAGAGCACCGTGAGCCCCGCCATGTCCGTGTTCGTCACCCTCGCGGTGATCGCTCTGCTCACCGTTTCGACTGCCTTCGTGGTCGCGACTACGTACTCTCCCTTCATCTACTTCAGGTTCTGAAGGAGCGTCCATGTCCCTCGGAGCACCGGGGTCCGCCCACGGGGACCCGACCCGTCCCCTGGGGCCTCTGTCGTCCCGCGGAAGGCCGGCCCTCGCGGAGTTCGACGAGCCGTCGGAGGCGTCCGCCTCGCTCGGGGTGTCCGTCGTCACGACGGAGCCGGGTGTCCCCGAGGACGGGTCGGAACGGAACGCCCCCGCCGAGGCACTCCCGCCGGAGGACCCGCACGGGAACGCGCGGTCGGAGGTCCCGTCGATCCCCGCGGGACGGGCGTCGTGGGCACGGCGGGTGTTGCCGCCCGCCGCCGCCGGGGCGGCGCTGGTCCTGTTCGTGTGTGTCGTGGCCGCCGGTCCGGTCGTCGGCGACCACGAGGAGTTCTCCGCTCTGGACGGCCGTTCCCCGGTCGCCTTTCCCGAGCCGAGTGTCGGGGCGGTGCGCGACGGATCGTGGATGCAGGGCGTCGAGGCGTGGATGGACGACCATGTCGCAGCCCGCACCCAGTGGCTCACCCTGCACGGCACCCTCGCCTCACGCGGCCTCTCCGTTCCGGTCATCGAGAACGTGCTGGTCGACGATCCGCAGGGCATGCAACTGGAGAAGGTCAAGCGGCTGAAGGTGCCCCGGGCGATGCCCGACCACGCTCGGCGTCTCGGCGAGGACGTGCGCGCGGCCGGCGTCCCGATCCTGTGGGTGTACGTGCCCCGCAAGGAGGAGGTCTTCGCGGACCGGCTGCCCTCCGCCTGGCCGGACAACCTGGGCGCGACCCGTCCGAAGCTGATCTCCGCCATGGAGCAGGGCGGTCCCGTCCTCGATCTCACCCCGACGCTGTCCGCCCCCGACCGCCGGGACGGTTACTACTGGCGCACCGACCACCACTGGACGCCCGCCGGTGCCCTCGCGGGCATCGACGCCGTCGTGGAGCGGGCGGCGTCCCTCGGGGTGGACATCCCCCAGGACACCCGCCCCTACCCGACCAGGTCCTTCCCCGACTTCTACGGCAGCACCGGTCGCAAGGTCACCGCGGGCGCCACCCGTCGTCCGGACCACTTCGCGATCCCCGCGCCGGATCAGTGGCGCGCCAACTCCTGCGTCAAGGCGGTGTGCGACACCCCGACCTTCGTCGAGGAGAAGGCCGCGAACCCGGAGAAGTACGCCAACCGCTACGCCGCCTTCATGGGCGGGGACTTCGGTTACCAGCGCATCCTGAACAACGATCCGGCCGCCAGGGGCACGGTTCTGCTGATCAAGGACTCCTTCGGGGACGCCTTCAGCACCTACTTCGCCGAGCGGGTCAGGAACCTCGTGACGATCGACGAGCGGCACTACGGCGGCAAGGAGATCCGCGACCTGGTGCGGACCCTGCAGCCCGACATCGTCATCGTCATGCACAACCAGGTGTCGGTCCTGGGCAACGTGAGTTTCGACTCCCAGGTGTGGGTCGACGTCGCCGGGGCGAAGCGTGACCGGGCGCAGGGCGACGGCTGACCACCGGGCGGTCAGGACAGGAGCTCGACGTACCCGTCCGTTCCGTGCACGCGGATCCGCTGTCCGTCGCGGATGAGTCGGGTGGCGTCCACGACACCGACGACGGCCGGCAGGCCGTACTCCCGGGCGATCACCGCGCCGTGGGTCATCAGGCCGCCCACCTCCGTCACCAGGCCCGTGACCGCGACGAACAGCGGTGACCAGCTGGGGTCGGTGTGGGTCGTGACCAGGATGTCGCCCGCGTCGAGCTCAGCCCTGGTCAGGTCGAGGATCACCCGGGCCCTGCCCTCGACGGTCCCGGCGGAGACCGGCAGGCCGATCAGGGCTCCGGCCGGCGCGTCGTCGCGCCGGTAGGCGCCGGTGAGGGCCTCCCCGTCGGAGGTGAGCACCCGTGGCGGCGTGAGCGTCCGGTGGAACCGGAACGCGTCCCTGCGCCGGGCGACGAGTGCCTCGTCCACCTGGCGGGTGCGTGCGACCTCGTGGAGCTCGGCGACGGTGAGGTAGAAGACGTCCTCCGGCCGGGCGAGCACCTGGGCCTGCACGAGGCGCTCGGCCTCGGCCAGCAGGGCCTGCCGGTAGAGGTGGTAGCGGTTGACGAGGTCGTACTTCGGGTACTCCCGGTACCCGATGAAGGTCCGGACCCGATCGATCATCCGCTTGGTCTCGTCGGCCTTCCGCTCCCCGTCCGGCAGGGGCCGCAGGCGTTCCAGCACGTCCCGCTCCTTCGCCTCCGCCCGCTGCAGCCCCTGCTCGAAGCGCCGGGCGGCGGCGCCCGGCTCGAAGAGCCTGATGTCGTCCAGGATCAGCGGCACGAGCGTGGTGGGGCGTTCGCTCCACCGCGGTCTGGTGATGTCGATCTCGCCGACGCAGCGCATGCCGTACCGGGTGAGCCACGCCTCGATCGCGACGCGTGCCTCGGCCCCGCCCGCGAGCCGCGGCAGCTCCGCCAGGAAGCTCTCGTCCCTGGAGCTCTCGTCCGGGGAACCGGCGTTCCGGGGAGCGTCGTCCCGGGAGCTCTCGTCCACCAGGCGCTGCAGGAACTCCACCACCTGCGGATGCGGGCGGATCACGTCCGCGACGTCGAGCAGCGCCAGGCCCATCTCCGAGGTGACGTTGTGGGGAGCCGACAGGGTGAGCGTGTCGGCCGCGTTCCGCTCGCCGAGCCACTCGTGCAACCGGTCGTTGAGCCACCAGGTGGCCTCCATCCCCGCCATGATCACTCGCATGCTCAGCGGGTCGCCCAGGAGGCGCCGGTGCTCCTCGAACGCCGTCCGCAGGACGTCGAACAGCGGTGGTCCGGTCACCGTCGCGAGATCGCGGCGCAGGGCGGCAAGGGACGCCTGGCTGCGCTCGATCAGCTCGGTGACGACGGCCGGGTCGGTCTCGATCGGCGCGGGGGCGCCGCCGGCCGGCGGGGTGCCGGCAGCCCGGTCCTGGTCCGGCAGCGTCGGGACGAAGCCGTCGCGGTCGAGAACGGTCTGCAGCGCGTCCCTGATCAGCGGATCGGATCTGCCCATGAGCTCCAGGAGGGCGTCCCGGCTCGTCGGCGAGGCCAGCCGCGGGGTGACGTCGACCCACAGCCGCCCGCCGGCCTCGTGCATCACCGCGAGGGCGGTCAGCTGCCACACCGAGATACCGAGAGGCTTCATGGCGTCGGTCATCATCTGCCCGTGTCCGACCGAGACGTAGACGTGGCCGGCCCGGTCGCCGGTCTCGGGGACCGGGAACAGCGTGGTGATCGGACGGCTCTGGACGATCTGGAAGCCGTCGTCGACCAGGCACCACTCGACGTCCTGCGGGCAGCCGAAGTGCGCCTCGATCCGTCGCCCGAGGCGCACCAGTTGCACGACCTGCGCATCGGTCAGGGCGGGTCGGGCCTGCCGCTGCGGGTCGACCGGCAGCGCCTGCGTACCGCCCGTCGGCAGGGCGTGGACGGCGAGCTGCTTGGCCCCGACCGTCGTGGCGACCACCTCGTCGTCCCGCACCGTGGAGACGTCCGGGTTCACCAGACCGGAGACCAGGGCCTCACCCAGGCCGAGGCCGGCCTCCACGGTGGCGACCCTCCGGTCGCCCGTGACGGGGTCTGCCGTGAACAGGACGCCGGCCGCCTGCGGCACGACCAGACGCTGCACCACCACGGCCATGTGGACCGCCCGGTGGTCGATGCCGTTGCGCAGGCGGTAGGTCACGGCCCGCTCGGTGAACAGCGATGTCCAGCACCTGCCGATGTGCCGGAGGACCGCGGCCGGTCCCACGACGTTGAGGTAGCTGTCCTGCTGGCCGGCGAAGGAGGCCGTCGGCAGATCCTCCGCCGTCGCGCTGGACCGGACGGTGCAGGCGGTGTCCTCGCCGAGCCGGGCGAGTGCCGTGGTGACCGCCGCCGCGAGGTCGTCGGGGATGGCGATCCCCTCGACGGTCCGGCGGAGCTCCGCGCCGACGGTGCGGATCGCCTCCCGGTCTCCCGGGTCCAGGTGCGAGAGCCGATCGAGCTGGTCGTCGATCGCCGGCGCCTCCGCTGTGACCCGCCGGTAGGCGCTCGTCGTCACGCAGAAGCCGGCCGGCACCCGGAGCCCGTCGATCCGGGACAGCTCTCCCAGGCGCGCGGCCTTGCCGCCGACGAGGGCGGTCTGCGTCCCGTCGACCTCGCGCAGATCCACCACGTCTCGCTCGTTCACGACACCTCCGAGACGGCCGCGCTCCGGCGCACCGCACCGATCCCATCGCGCCGGCAACTCCCATCGCGCCGGCAGGGTCCCGAGTCTCGACCATCCGGCGTGGGAACGCCGTTCGACGGCCCGATCCGCGTCGTCACCGCGCTGCCGAACACGAGGTGAACCGCAGCACGGCGGTGACTCCTCCCGGGCTGTGGCGTCCGGGGCGTGGGCGAGTCGGCGTGGGACCGGCTGGTGGTAGCGACACCTACGGGGGCGACCTGAACGATCGCGGTGCGGTCGTCGTTTCCACCGAGATGCCCGACGGTTCCGTCACGGCGTGGCTCCGGACGACGCGAGGCATTCTGCACGACCTGGGCAGTCTCGGCGGCTCCTGGTCGACCGCGGTGCGGGTGAACAACCGCGGTCAGGTCGCCGGGACGCCGCGGACCACCGACGGGCGCGAGCAGGCCTGTCTGTGGGAGTCGCGAACCGGCATGGTCTCCCTCGGTGACCTGTCGGAGGCCGCTCCGGGCACCCTGTCTGGTCGGGGGACGGCGGTCGCCGACCTCACCGAGGACGGCGTGGTGGTCGGCAACGCAAGGTTCGGCATCTTCCGTTGGAGTAGCGCCCGGGGCCTGCACGTGCTGACCACCGGGACAGAGGGGTTTCTTCGCCCACGCGGCGTACGCCATCGCGGTGAACGACCGCGGCCAGGTGCTGGGGGAGATGCTGAGCTCGAACCCGGCCTTGAACGGTGCCTTCGTGTGGGATCCGCGCACCGGTGTCCACGTGCTGCGGGTACCCCTTGATGCCACGACCCAGCCGGTGGCACTCACCGCCACGGGGCAGGCCCTGGTGAACGTTCCGGTCGGTGACGCCCCCTCGCGGACCGGCCGGGCCGTGCTGTGGACGCCGCCGATCCACCGAACAGCCTGGGCTCACTGAGCAGCCTGGCTCCGCCGCGCAGCCGCGGCTCCTGCAGGGAGGCCTCCGGCGGATGGACCGGTCCCGGTACCACCCCCTCGCGGAGCCACCCGCCTACAGACCGTCGACGATCCGGCGCCGCCGCGTCTGGTACTCGGCGTCGTCGATCAGCCCCTCGGCGTGCAGCTGGGCCAGCCGGCGCAGCCGGTGCGCCGGGTCCTCGGCGGCGGGTCGGGCCGCCTCCGGCTCGGCACCGGGGTCGATCCCCCGTGCGCGCAATGCCGCGAGGATGTCCTCGTGCAGACCGTCGACGTCCCCGCTCCCGACCAGGCGCAGGATCTCCTCCCGCAACCCCGGATGGTCGCCCGCGTCGATGGTGCGCCCGTTGACGACCACCGTGTTCGACGTGAAACGGCCCCACCCGCCGGGAGCTGCCGGGTCGACAGGCTCCCCGCCCATCGCCGCCGCGATCCGCTGCGCCGCCTCCTTGGCCCGTTGACGTGTGGTGGGCACGCGGTCCCACTCGACCCGGAGCCTGGTCGGGTCGGCCCGGTCGACCGTCACCGGGAGCGTCATGCCGGGCTCGGGCCAGGCCGACACCCGGGCCACCCCCTGGTGCCGCACCGTCGCCGGAGCCATGCCGACGACCCGCACCACGAGCTGCATCGCGTAGAAGCCGGTCCGCGCGTCGTCGGGCGGCTCGGTGACCGACACGACGTAGGCCTCTCCGGACACCGGCTCCCTCATCCGGTGTGCCCGCCACCGCTCGCGGACACTCGAACCCAACACCACCCGGAGGACCACGACGAGCACGACGACCACGAGGCACGGAGCGACGACGGACACCACCCCCGACACGTCATCCGCCACGGCGAGGACGCCGCCGGGTGGGCTCACGGGCGGGTGCGACGGCACGGACGGACGCTAGCACCGGCGCGCGGCCCCGGGAGGGGGCAACGGCGAGTGCGGCTGCGTCGAGCTGACGGTAGAGCTGACGTGCGAGGCAGCCAGGCGCAGAACTGGAAACACCGCCAGCGCATACCGGCCCACAGAGCACTCCTGTGAGATGAGTCTCGTCAGTGGCCGGAGGAACGGTATGCCGCCCTGGGCGTTGTCATAATCCTGGCGTCGCTCCCGTCCTGGTGTGGTGCACCGTGTCTCGGTGGCGGCCGATGGCCGGACACGGTGACCGGTAGGTGAGGGATCCAGGAAGGCACCACGATGCGCAGGAACGCCCGGGCAGGGTTCCGTCAACTTCTCGGGGCGCCCGGTGCGGTGCGCCGGATAGTCGCCCTGGGCGTGTCTGTGGCGTGCGGGGTGGGGCTCTGTGTGGTGGTCTCCCAGGCCGGGGGCTTATCCGTCGACCTGGGCGCAGCTGACCGCGGGCCAGCTGTGGCTGGGCTCCTCGTCGGTGGGGCAGGTCTCGCTGGTCTACGCCTCGACCGGGGACATGTCCGCCCGGGTCGGTGTCGGCCAGGCACCCGCGGATCTCGCCGTCACCCAGTCCGGTGGTGACGCCCTGGTCGTGGACCGCTCCACCGGTTCGGTGACCAGGGTCGACGGCGCATCCGAACGCGCCCTCCCCGGTCCCGTCCGGCCCCTGCCCGACGCCGCCCGCGGACTGTCGGTGTTCGCCGGTCCCGGGGTGGCCTATGCCGTGGACACGGCCAAGGGCGCGGTCGTCACGCTGGACCCGGACTCGATGCGGTTCCGGGGCCAGGCCATGTCGTTCGCCGTGTCAGCGGATCCCACCGCCGGTGTCACGGTGGACCCGAGTGGCAGGTTGTGGGCTCTGGATACCCGCACCGGCGACCTCCTGCGCCTGACCGGGACTGTCCAGCGCACCTAGGGGTCGGCCGGAACACCGGGTGACAGCCAGCTGACCCTGGTCCGGGGGCGCCCGACTGTCGTGGACACCGGACGTCGCACCGTTACCGTCTTCGATCCAGGAACCGGCGGAGTCCGTTCCCGGGCGTGCCTGGGGATCCGGGCCGGTGAAGAGGTCACGGTGACCGGGGCCAGTGATCGTGACCTGGTGTTCACAGTCTCCGCCACCCGGGGGGCGCTGCTCGTCACCGATCTCGATGGCGGTGGGTGTGCCCGGATGGTCTCCCTCGGCCCGGCCGGTCGGATCCTGGGCAGGCCGGTGTACACCGACGGCCGGGTGTACGTCCCCGAGTACGACCGGGGACTGGTCCACGTCGTCGACGTGGACACCAACCGGCTCGTCGCCTCACCGCGGGTGCTGCCCGCCGGTCTGTCGTCCTTCGAGCTCCAGGCCTGCGGTGGGGTCGCGGTCTACAACGACCCTCTGAGCCAGCGGGCGGGGATCATCAACCTGGACGGCACCATCGTGCCGCTCCGCAAGTACGACCCGAACAACCCCACGGTGGGTCTGACCGGGGTCCCGGGAGACAACGCCGATGCCGCGAACCCCGTGAACACCGATCAGGGCCCCTCGTGGAACGCCGGCACGAGGGGCACCGGGCGCGCCCCTGAGAACCCCGCCTCCTCGCCGGCGACGCACCCCTCGAAGACCGGGATCCTGACGCCGCAGACATCACCGGACGGCCACGACCCGGCGCTGCGGGTACAGGTGTCCCGCCAACCCGCCATCGAGGGAGAGGTCCTCGGACTCCGCGTGCTCGAGCCCGACGGGACGAGCCCTCGTGAGGCCACCTGGACCTTCGGGGACGCCACCAGTCCCGTGGACGGCGTGACCGTCACCCACACCTGGGAGTCGGCGGGCAGCTACATCGTGAGAGTCCGTGCCACGACCCGGGCCGGTGCCACGGCGTACTCCACCGTGACGCTGTCCGTGGTGCCCGCGGACCCGACCGACGGCGCCGTGTCCACGGCCCCCACCACCAGCCCGACCCTGACCGGTGCCGTGACGGTCACGACCCCGACGACGACCACCCCGACGACGATCACAACCACCACCACGACGACCACGACGACGACCACTCCGAAGGTCTCGCTCTCTGTCCATCTGAACGCCTTTGAGTCGTCCCAGGTCACGCTCCACGTGGACCCCTCGGCTCCGGAGGGAGGCTCCTGCGGGAACGACGTGACCTGCGTGCTGACCTACTCCCTGGGACAACAGGTGACTGTCCGTGCTGTCTCCTCGCTCTCTGATTTCATGGGATACGGGACCTGGACTGGTTGCTCGAGCGGGCAGGTCAGTTCCCAGGCGTTCACCAACGACACCTGCACCCTGACCCTGGACCAGGACCGGGCACTCTCGGTGTCGATCGGCATCCCGTGGGCGGACACCGTGCTCCCCCCGCCCGTGGAGGTCGGTTGATGACGCGACACCTCCTCTGACCCGAGCCGGGGTCCGCGACGCCCGGCTGCACGACGCCCGGCACACCGCGGCGACGGGCCTGGCGTTCGGCCATCGAGAACCAGCACTCGACCAGGTTCATCCACGAGGCGCGGGTCGGCCGGAATGGGCCGAACCCGGAGTGGGTCCTCAGCCGAGATCGGGAAACGCCGGACAGGGGCCGCCATGCCTGCCAAACTCCCCTCCGTGCGGTGGCGAGACCAGTGCCGTGGCGGCCCGTGGACCCGGGTGCCACGGTTGTTCGGTAGCTGTCATGGGTCATCGTGCGTCCGGACCTCCCCCTTTCCGGATCTCAGCTGTCCCTCCGAGTCCCTGGGCGGTGTCTGACCATGCGCTCTCTCCCACGTGACGGACGATGGGGGCGCCGGTTCCGTCCGGCTCCCGCGGCCGTGGTGACGGCCCTGCTGGTGGCCGCCACGGCCCTGGTTCCGGTCGCCGTGACGAGTGCTCCGGCCACCGCGGCCACCACGACCACGTGGCTCCAGGTCTCCGCCGGGTCCGATTTCAGCTGCGGCATCCGACCCGACCACACCCTGTGGTGCTGGGGGTCCAACTACTACGGGGTCGGGGCTGGCGGGTCGCGTCCGGCGCGGGTCGGCACGGCGGCGGACTGGGCCGCGGTCTCAGCCGGCAGCCGCCATGTCTGTGCCGTGACGACCGGCGGGACCCTGTGGTGCTGGGGGAACAACGCCGTCGGTCAGGTCGGGGATGGCACGACGACGAACCGGACGGCGCCCGTGCGGGTCGGCACGGCGGCGGACTGGGCCGCGGTCTCGGCCGGGTATGCCCACACCTGCGCGGTGACCACCGGTGGGGCCCTGTGGTGTTGGGGCTC
This sequence comes from Actinomycetales bacterium, assembly GCA_012719445.1. Taxonomy (GTDB): domain Bacteria; phylum Actinomycetota; class Actinomycetes; order Actinomycetales; family Kineosporiaceae; genus JAAYAH01. Next base: position 21,309 of record JAAYAH010000135.1, read on the forward strand.
CAACACCGACGGGCAGCTGGGGGACGGCACGACGACGGCTCGTTCCGCGCCGGTCCAGGTCGGGACCGCCACGACCTGGAAGTCCGTCTCCGCCGGGAGCCGGAACACCTGCGCCGTCAAGGCGACAGGGACCCTGTGGTGCTGGGGGACCAACGGCCTCGGACAGGTCGGGGACGGCACGACGACGGACCGTACCGCGCCGGTCCAGGTGGGCACCGCCACCGACTGGGCCCGCGTCTCCGCCGGGGGGGTCCACGCCTGCGGGGTCCGCACGCCCGGCACCCTGTGGTGCTGGGGGTCCGGGACCCTGGTGACCTCGGGGACCACGGTGGGCGACAGCCCCAGGCCGGTGCGGGTCGACGGGAGCGCCGGGGCCACGGACTGGAGGGAGGTCTCCGCCAGCGATGGGTACGCCTGCGCGACGCGCTCCGCTGGCACCCTGTGGTGCTGGGGGGACGGCAGCTGGGGACGGCTGGGGGGTGGCTCGGTGGCCCTCCGGACGACGCCGGTGCGGGTCGACGGGAACGCCGGGGCCACGGACTGGGTGGCCGTGAGCACGGGGTTCACGCACGCCTGTGGCGTGCGGTCCGGCGGTGCGCTGCACTGCTGGGGCCGCAATGACTCCGGGGAGTTCGGCAACGGCACCGAGCGGTCGTCCTTCGAGACGGCCACGCCGGGGCGGGTCGCCGGGACCACCCGGTGGCTGTCCGTCTCCGGCGGAAATGGCCACAGCTGTGGTGTGCGCGCGGATCACACCCTGTGGTGCTGGGGGAACAACTACGCCGGGGTCCTCGGGGTCGGAGGGAACGTCCCCCTCGCGATGGCACCGGTGCGGGTGGGTGCCGCCACGAACTGGGCCCAGGTCTTCGCCGGGTTCGAGCACACCTGCGGCGTGCGGACCTCCGGCGCCCTGTACTGCTGGGGTGACAACACGGCCGGGCAGCTGGGGAATGGCACGACGACGGACCGGTCCACTCCGACACGCGTCGGGACCGCCACGGGGTGGCTGAGAGTGACCGGCGGGTACGACCACACCTGCGCCGTCCGCACGACGGGGACCCTGTACTGCTGGGGCTCCAACGCCGACGGGCAGCTGGGGGTCGGCACGACTGACAACAAGCCCCATTCCACGCCGGTGAGGGTCGGGACCGCCACAGGGTGGTCGGCCGTGGCCGCCGGGTACTCGTACAACTGCGCCGTCCGCACGACGGGGACCCTGTACTGCTGGGGCTCCAACTTCGCCGGGCAGCTGGGGAATGGCACGACGACGGCCCGGCCCGCGCCGACACGCGTCGGGACCGCCACGGGATGGAAGGCCGTGGCCGCCGGGATCTCGGACACCTGCGCCGTCCGCACGACGGGGACCCTGTACTGCTGGGGGGACGGACTCGCCCCCCGCACCAGTGGGGGCACGGCCCCGACGATGCCGGTGCGGATCGGGACCGCCACCGGCTGGGTCGCTGTCGCCGTGGGTGATGGTCACGCCTGCGCGACGCGGACGACCGGCACCGTGTACTGCTGGGGCTCCAACAGACGTGGGCAGGTGGGCAGCGACACCTCCGGCTACGTCTACGTGCCCACCCGGGTCGGAACCGCCACCGGCTGGGCGGTCCCGACAGCCGGCTGGGGCCACAGCTGTGTTCTGCGGACCTCGGGCACGGTGTACTGCTGGGGTGACAACACCGACGGGCAACTCGGTGTCGTCGTGCCCGGGTCGGTGGTGTACGCCGCAGGGCTGATCCAGGGAGAGTGAGACCGCCCGCCCGACCCGCCAGGACACCTCCTCCGGAGCCAGAGCCGGAGCCGGAGCCGGAGCCGGAGCCGGAGCCGGAGCCGGAGCCGGAGCCGGTGGTTGTGCCGGATGCGGTCACCGTGGCGATGAGCGAGATCGCCGCGGATGTCCGCGAAGGGCTGCTGGCCATCGCTGTGGGTGCGGGCCTGCAGGTGATGGCGGCGATGATGGCCGCCGATGTCGAGGCGTTGTGCGGGCCGCGGGGTCGCCACGATCCGCAGCGGACCGCGACCCGGTACGGCAGCGAGGACGGGTCGGTCACCTTGGGTGGGCACCGGGTGCCGGTGCCCACCCAAGGTGACGGTGACCTCCATCAACGGCGGGGCGTCGGGGGCGTTCTCCGTGGTCCCAGACCGCTGCGAGGTCGAGGTCGACGTCCGGTTGACCCCTGACTTCGACGCCGACGCCGCCCGGGCGCTGCTGCGACGCACCCTCGCCGAGGTCGATAAGGCTGCGCCACTCCCCAGCGCAGCACCATCGAGCAGGTCGCCGAGCCCTGGCCACCATCTCTGCCGTCCAAGCCACGTACCACCGGGCATTGTTGAGCCTGCTGGTGCCGACGAGCACCCTCGGCGCCGGCGAGCAACCTGACGCCGTAGGCCAGCGTGGATGCTGATATCCCGCTGAGTGTGAGGACGCCTCAGCACGTCGGGACAGGCCCAGCCGTCCGCAACTGCACCGGTGGATGTCGGGGTCGCTGAAGGGCTTGCCGTTCGCCGACCACAGTCGGGTGCTGGAGCAGATGTTCCCGGGGTGGACGGTGGCGGAGTTGTTCGAGCCGTGCAGCCCGGGCGACCCGGGGTGTCCGGCGTCCCAGGCGGTGGAGGTGCCGGCGCCGCGCAGCGTCGTCCCGGTGACGGGTGACGGGCTGCACCTGGTTGCGGACTACAGCGACCTGCAGGCGGCGTTCGCCGAGGTCATCGACGGCGCTCGGGAGACGTTGGCCACCACCGGGTCACGGTCTCGCGACCCGGACTACCTGACCCGGATCGAGAAGGCCGTCGCGGGCCACCCGGGCCTGACGCACTACCGGGTGATGTACGGGCCGCCGCGGACCAGCATGCTCAAGGATCACCTGATCCGGTTGATGGAGTTGCCCGACCGTCAGGACCAGGTGCGCATCGGTGTCTTCGACGACCTGTACCGGGACCCGGAGCGGTTCCTGTGTGTTTCCGAGAAGGCCGCGGTCGTCGTCCTGCCCTCGCTGACCTCGACGAGCAACTTCGACAGCGGCCTGGTCGTCACCGATCCCGACGTCGCCGCGCGGTACCTGGAACATGTCCGGCAGGCTTACCTGGGTTCGCAACACCTGACGACACGGGCCGCGCTGGAGGCCCTGGAGGTGCTGAGGTGACGACGCTGGCCGACGGACTGGCCGAGACGGTGACGGCCGGGGCCTCAGCCGACCAGGCCTCGGTGGTGACGCTGCTGCGCCGGCTGGTGCGCGCTCCCAGCCGCGGCGGCCTCGACGACTACGCCCCGGTGGTGGACGTCGTCACCTCCTGGCTGCGCGAGGCCGGGCTGTCCCCGCGGGTGCTGACCGGACCGGACGGGCCGGTGGCCGTGGTGTGCGACGTCGCCGGCGCCAGCCCAGGTCCGCGCTACGTCCTGGACGCCTGCCTGGACACCGCCGGCTACGGCGACGTGAGCGCGTGGACCCACGACCCGGTCTCGGCGGAGGTCGACGACGAGGGCTGGATGTACGGGCGGGGCACCAGCGACTCCAAGGTCGCGGTGGCGATCTTCTGCCACATCGCCGCCCGCCTGGCCGCCGCACCGGAGACCTTCGGTGGCACGGTGACGACCCTGTTCGACCTCGACGAGCACACCGGCGGCTTCGCCGGCATCCGCAGCTACCTCGACGAGGTCGACACCACCGACCTCGCCGGGGTGTTCATCGGCTACCCGGGGCCGGACACCGTCGTCATCGGCGGCCGCGGGTTCCTACGCGCCCGGATCACCGTGTTCGGGCAGGCCGACCACTCCGCCTCGCGCAAGCTCAAGGTCTCCAACGCCGCGGTCAAGGCCGCCCGTCTGGTCGCGGCCCTGGACGATCACGCTCTGGCCCGCCGCGAACCCGGCCCGTTCGGGGTGCCGCCCAAGCTGACCGTGACCTCGATCAACGGCGGGGCGTCGGGGGCGTTCTCCGTGGTCCCCGACCGCTGCGAGGTCGAGGTCGACATCCGGTTGACCCCCGACTTCGACGCCGACGCCGCCCGGACGCTGCTACGCCGCACCCTCGCCGAGGTCGACAAGGCCGCGCCGGCTCCCCGGCGCAGCACCATCGAGCAGGTCGCCGAACCCTGGCCGCCGTTCAAGCTGGCCCACGACCACCCGCTGCCCAAGGCCCTGCTAGAGGCCGCGCGGTCCTGCGGGTTCGACCCGATCCCCGTGGTGGCCGGCCCCAGCAACATCGGCAACCTGCTCGCCGGCCGCGGCATCCCCGCCACCGCCGGGTTCGGCGTCCGCTATCGGGCCCTGCACGCCACCGACGAGGCCATCGACCTGGCCACCATCCCCGCCGTCCAGGCCACCTACCACCGGGCCCTGCTCAGCCTGCTCGCACGACGGGGCGAGTGAACATACGGCGTCACAACAGGCACCTGGCAGGGGGTGATGTCTGTCTTGTACATGACATCTGCCCTGATAGCGGATAAGCGGAGCTAGTGTGCTTATTGCGGCGATCTCTGTGGATGACGGGGGCGTGCCATGACCAGTGTGAGCCGACGAGTGACCGTGGTGATGATCGTGGTGGCGGTGGCCTTGGGGTTGGGTGCGCCGGCGTTCGGCGCACCGGGGGGTGCTGCGGACGCGGTCCCGGCAACCGTTGCGGCGCCGGCGGGGTCTGTGCTCGATCTCGGGACTCTCGGCGGTGACTCCGCCCGGGCGGTGGCGGTTAACCGTCACGGCCAGGTGGTCGGTGCCTCCACCACCGTCGACGGTGACACCCATGTCTTCCTCTGGTCGCGCCGCGTGGGGATGCGGGACCTCGGGCCGGGTGAGGCGGTCGACGTCAACGACTGCGGTGAGGTGCTGATCCGCCTTGACTACCCCGTCTTCCCCCACCTCTTTCTGTGGCGTCCTGGTCACGGGCGTCTCGTCGTGGGACCGGCCGAGGGTCGCTACACCACCGGGGGCGACCTGAACGATCGCGGCGCGGTGGTCGGATCGACCTACATGCCCGACGGCTCCACCATGGCCTGGCTTCGAACGCCGCGGGGCACCTTGCACAACCTGGGCGACCTCGGTGGCACGACGTCCACCGCCGTGCGGGTCAACAACCGTGGTCAGGTCGCCGGGACGTCTCTGACAGCCGGCGGGCACGAGCGGCCCTACCTGTGGGAGTCGCGTACCGGCATGGTCTCCCTCGGTGACCTGCCGGAAGTTGGCCTGGGCATGCTGTCCGGTCGGGGGCCCGCAGTCGCCGACCTCACCGAGGACGGCGTGGTGGTCGGCAACGCGGGTTCCGGCATGTATCGATGGAGCCAGGCTCGGGGTCTGGAGGAGATCGGCTGCCTGGGCGGTATGACCTGCGAGGTAGCCGACATCAACCGCCATGGCTGGATCGCCGGGGGGTGGCAGGACCCCGAAATGGATATCGACGCCGCCTTCGTCTGGGACCGGCGTCGGGGCCTGCACGTGTTGACCACCGGAACAGAGGGGTTCTTCGCCCACGCGGCGTACGCCATGGCGGTGAACGACCGCGGCCAGGTGCTGGGGGAGATGCTGAGCTCGAACCCGGCCTTGAACGGCGCCTTCGTGTGGGACCCGCGCTCCGGCGTCCACGTACTGCCGGCGTCCGGGGACGGGGCCCAGCCGGTGACGATCACCGCCGCGGGGCAGGCACTGGTGAACATCCCGGTCAGCGGTGCCTCATGGGACACCACCCGGGCTGTCCTGTGGACGCCGCCGGTTCGTCGTGGAGCCTGAGGGAGCAAACACGCGTTCTCGTTTGGTGTTCGCCTGGATCCCCGGGTTCCGCAGTTGGTGGTCACACGCGGGCCGGGATTTGGGGGTTGACCTGGGAAGACGCGGGTGGACCCGGACGGGGGCGTGTGTCTACGCGCTGCCGGGGGTGGTGTGGGGTCGTTCAGGTG
>JAAYAH010000136.1 GCA_012719445.1 Actinomycetales bacterium
AAGATCACGTATGAGCACCAAGAGTGACGGTATGTCCGATGCCCAGACGCAGGTCCTCGCTGGCAGGGACCTGGAGGCGACGCAGGAGCTGGCTGAGCAGTTGGTGGTCTCGGCCCGCGAACAGGGCATCGCGTTGACCGGGCCGGACGGGCTGCTGACCGGGTTGACCCGGCAGGTGTTGCAGACCGCGTTGGAAGCGGAGATGACCGAGCACCTGGGACACGAGCATGGTGGGATGCCCGGGCCGGGCGGCAACGTGCGTAACGGGCACTCGGCCAAAACGGTGCGTACCGAGATCGGAGACGTGCGCATCCAGGTCCCGCGGGATCGGGAGGGTTCCTTCGAGCCGGTGCTGGTGCCCAAGCACACCCGCCGGCCCGCAGGTTTCGACGAGACGGTGATCAGCCTGTATGCGAAGGGCATGACCACCGGGGACATCGGGGGCGCGGTGCACCGCGATACCCAGCCTCGGCAGAGCGTGGAGGTGAGTATTGCCGCGAACTCGTCGCACCCGCGAGGGGCTCATCGACCCGGTTCTCGAAAACTAGGGATTCTCCGTCCCGCCGCCCGACCTGCCGTGGCCCCGGCTCGCGGTGCACGACTTACGCCCCATCACGGTGGTGCACCCTGGTGAACGCAGGCGAATAGGGGATCACTCCCTGGCAGGAGGTCGTCAGCAGAGAGCAGCGACGGGGCGGCTGCCGAAACGGCTGGAGACCGCGTGCCCGTGTGACAACTGCGCGAGGTCGCCCGATCACATACCGCGACCCCAATACCTGGACGGCACGATCACCTGGACCCGGCACATCCCTTCGCCGGACGACAGCGCCGAGAGGTCGGCGACAGAGAGACCGCGAAGGAGAGCGCCGGAGGTGACCGGTCAGCCAGCGCGACGGGCGATGACGGGCTCGGTCCTCGCCATCACGGAGCTGATCATCCGCTCGTGCTCGGCACGGGCGGTCTCCAGCAGACCGGCCCAGGAGCGGATGTTGGGGCGACGCCGGAGCAGCGCCCGACGCTCGCGCTCGGTCATGCCCCCCCACACCCCGAACTCGGTTCGGTTGTCCAGAGCGTCAGCAAGGCATTCGGTACGCACCGGGCACCCCATGCACACGGCCTTCGCCCGGTTCTGAGCTGCCCCCTGGACGAAGAGCGCGTCGGGGTCGCTCGTACGGCAGGCGCCGCGTGCTGCCCAGTCGTGCGTCTTGCTGATCATCGAGAGCCCTCCCATGGGTTCCCCCTCAAGTCCGCACCGCCCCCGAGCGGACTCACGCTGTGACGTTATGTGACCGCCGGCCTTGGCGATACGAGCCGGACGGGTGATTCGCGGGCTGGGCCGACCTGACGAGCAGTGACCCATGGTTGATATCGCGGGACCCCTCCGAAGCGTTACGTCCCTCTCGGTGACGAGCGTGTCCGAGGCGTCGCCGACTGTGTGACGTTCTGCGGACCTCTGTTGGATCCCTGCAGGTCACGTCCGCTTTTGTCGGGGCCGATCAGTTCGTGGCTTACAGCCGATCAGTGCGGGGAATCATCCGAAAGGATGACCCCCGACTCCCCCGGGGGGGTGAGGGAGGCGGGGCGTCGGGGGATCCGCCCGGCCGCGACTGGACGTACGCTTGCCGGGTGTCCAGCAGCAACTACCTGGGAACCGCCTCCGCCGGACGGGCCGTGGCCCTCCTGGCCGGGTTCGTCGCGACCAGCCTCGTCGCCGGCTTCGTCGCCGCCGGGCTGTTCATGCCGGCAGCCGACGCCGCGGGCTCGTTCGCCAAGGGCTCGGCGGACTACTTCGACTCGATGCCCGAGGACCTGCGGAAGCAGCCGCTGTCCGAGGCATCGGTCCTGTACGCCAAGGACGGGAAGACCGTCATCGCCAGGTTCTTCCACGAGAACCGGGTACTGGTGCCGCTCGGCTCCGTCGCCCCCGTCATGCGCAACGCGCTGATCGCCATCGAGGACGAGCGGTTCTACGAGCACGGCGGCCTCGACATCCAGGCGGTCAGCCGCGCGGCACTGAAGAACCTCATCAGCGGCCGCACGGAGCAGGGCGCCTCGACGATCACTCAGCAGTACGTGAAGAACGTGCTGCTGGAGCAGGCGTACGCGGCCGGCGACGAGGGCGCGATGAAGCAGGCGACGGAGCAGTCCTACGCCCGCAAGCTCCGCGAGATGAAGTACGCGATCTCGGTCGAGAAGAACATGAGCAAGGACGAGATCCTCGAGGGGTACCTCAACGTCGCCCTGTTCGGGAACAACGTGTACGGGGTGGAGTCCGCGGCCCGGTTCTACTTCAGCACCCACGCGAACAAGCTGACCGTCACCCAGGCGGCGACCCTCGCCGGGCTGGTGCAGCTCCCGACCCACTACAACCCGTTGAAGCACCCCGACCGGGCACTGCAGCGACGCAACGTCGTCCTGGCCCAGATGCGCAAGCTCAACGCCATCTCGGAGAAGGACTTCCAGACCGCCGTCAAGCAGAAGCTCGGCCTCAAGCACTCGTCGAGCAAGAACGGCTGCGCCAACGCCAAGCCCGCGTACAACGCCTACTTCTGCGAGTACGTGCGAAGGTCACTGCTCAACGACGCGAAGTACGCCTTCCTCGGCAAGACCGCCGCAGCGCGGAACAAGACCCTGGAGCGCGGTGGGTTGAGGATCACGACCACCCTCGACCCCCGGATCCAGCGGATCGCGTCCCGGGAGGTGCGGAAGACCATCCCGATCAAGGATCCGAGCCGGCTGGCAGCCGCCGCGGTCACGGTGGAGCCCGGGACCGGCCAGGTGCTGGCGATGGCGCAGAACCGGATCTTCAACCCCGCGGGCAAACGAGGCCAGACCACGTTCAACTACATGGTGGACACCGCCCACAGCGGGCCGCCGTCCGGATTCCAGCCCGGGTCGACCTTCAAGCCGTTCACCCTCGCCACCTGGCTGACCGCAGGGAAGTCGCTGAAGGCGACGGTCCACGCACCGAGTGCGCTGAACCCGACCCCGAGCCAGTACGCCAAGTCCTGCCAGCGACCGACCAGCCTGTCCTGGAACCCGCACAACGCCGGTGACAGCGGTGGTGCCAACGGCTCGATGAGCGTGCTCAACGCGACGATGAACTCCGTCAACACGGCGTACATCAGCATGTCCCAGCAGCTCGACCTCTGCGACATCGCCGACATGGCGACGGCCTTCGGCCTCCGGCGCATGACCCCGATCGCGATCGGGGGAGGCAAGACCAGCATCAAGATCCAGCCGTATCCGTCCATGGTGCTCGGTGCGCAGGAGGTCTCGCCGCTGTCCATGGCCGCCGCCTACGCGGGCTTCGCCAACGAGGGCTCCTTCTGCACCCCGGTCTTCGCGACCCGGATCATGGATCACGCCAAGGAGCTCCCGGTCCAGAAGACCAAGTGCACCCAGGTGGTCAGCAAGGAGGTCGCCGCCGGCATGAGCTACGCGCTCAGCCAGGTCATCTCGCACGGGACGGCGGCACGTGCCGTCGGCAGCATCGGCCGGCCGTCAGCCGGCAAGACCGGGACGACGGACAACAGCGTCGACACCTGGTTCGTCGGATACACCCGGCAACTCGCGACCGCGGTGTGGATCGCCGACCCCGACCTCCGCAACGGACAGCGACGCTCGCTGCGGAACATCACGGTCAACGGGCAGCCCTACGGCACGCTCTACGGCGGCACCCTCGCCGCCCCGACCTGGAAGCGGATCATGGTGGCCGCGTCCGCGGGAATGCCCATCATGAGCTTCGCCCAGCCGCCGGGGAAGATGCTCGAGGAGCAGGGCATCAAGATCCCCAGGTTGAACGGTCAGCCCGTCGAGATGGCCAAGCAGTTCCTGGAACGCATGGGCTTCAAGGTAGAGATCGCCCCCGAGCAGGTCCCGTCGCGGGAGTTCCCCGGAACGGTCGCCTTCACCACCCCCAAGGAAGGTGAACGCGCCGATCCCGAGACCGCGACCATCACCATCCACATCAGCGCGGGCGGTGGCGGGGGCGGAGGAGAACCGGGCGATCCCGGTGCTCCTCCGGGGAACGGCGGAGGCAGGAACAACGGCTGACCTCCGGTCGCTGGGGTAGAGCGTGCCCGTAACCCTTGCGCTCGCCGCCCTCGCCACCGGCGCAGCGGGTCTCGGCTGGAGCCTGGCCGAGGCCCGGTCGTTCACGCTGCGGCGCGTGGACGTGCCGGTCCTCCCCGCCGGGAGCCCGGAGTTGCGCGTGCTCCACGTGAGCGACCTGCACCTGGTGCCCCGGCAGCGGAGGAAGGCCGACTGGTTACGCGGCCTCGCCGCCCTGCGACCGGACCTCGTCGTGTCCACGGGCGACAACCTGGCCGCGCCGGACGCCGTCCCCGACGCTCTCGCCGCCCACGGTGCGCTGCTGGACCGTCCGGGGGTCTTCGTCCTGGGCTCCAACGACTACTACGGCCCGCTGCCCAAGAACCCGGCGAGGTACCTCGTGCCGAGCCGCCGGGCCGACGGAGGCCTAGGCACCCGGCTGCCGACGGAGGATCTGGTCCGTGGGTTCGTCTCGGCGGGCTGGTCGGACCTCACGAACCGACGAGCCCGGCTGGACGTCGCCGGTCTCGCGATCGACGTCCGGGGGGTGGACGACCCGCACCTGGGCCGGGACCGCTACGCCCAGGTGTCCGGTCCCGTGGACCCGACCGCGGTACTCACCATCGGAGTCACCCACGCCCCGTACCGGCGCACGCTCGACGCGATGACGGCGGACGGCGTCCCGCTGCTCATGGCCGGGCACACCCACGGCGGACAGCTCTGCCTGCCCTGGGTCGGCACGCTGGTGACGAACTGCGACCTCCCCCGGCAGCAGGCCCGGGGCCTCTCCCGGTGGACGGCGCCGGGCGGCGAGGAGTCCTGGCTGCACGTCTCCGCCGGCCTCGGCACCTCGCCGTTCACCCCCGTCCGGTTCGCCTGCCGGCCGGAGGCGACCCTGCTCACGCTGCGCCCCACCACCGATCGCGCCCCGGCCTGACCGTCCCGGTGCCTGACCGTCCCGCGGCGCCGATCCAGCCGACGGGGATACCGGTTTCGTCGCACGGGATCGTCTCGGCTATCCTGACCAGGCTCCACCGGGGTGTGGCGCAGCTTGGTAGCGCGCTTCGTTCGGGACGAAGAGGCCGTGGGTTCAAATCCCGCCACCCCGACCCAGTAAACGTGCAGGTCAGGGGCCTATTCTCAGGCCCTTGACGGTGTCCGGTCAAGGTCATCCGTCCAGGATCCGTCCAGTGATCATGGGCTGTACCGCCCGGTGGAGATCCGTCCGGGCGAATGGACGACAGGCACTCAGAGTCGGTTCGAGGCTCCTGTTGAACTGCTGAGCCCCTCGATCGCGTGAGTGCGCAGCAGATCAACGATAGGGCTGGACAGAGACGATCCCTCTGGCACACGGGTCGGGAACCCCTCGTCGAGGGCGACGTCCGCTCCGTGAGAGTCCAGGCAAGAGCCCTGTCTTGACAGACCTGGATCTGGCGGTGTGAGCGAGAGACGGACACAACATCCGGAAATGCCCAACCGCGGAGTTGCTGCTCAGGCTTGGTAGGTCCGCCGCCGGGCCCGGGTGCAGGCGACGTAGATCAGGCGGTCATCCGCGGTATTCACGCTGAGGCCCGCGGCGAGCTGTCGTCGTTCCGTGACGGCTAGATGCACCGCAACGACGGGCCACTCTCCACCCTTGGCCTGATGCACCGTCAGGGCGGGGATGAGCGCGCTCGACGGCTTGCCGAGCCTGTCATGTAACAGCCGGAGGTAACGGACGCAGGACAGGTTTTCAACGCGGGGCCGGCGGTGGCTGACGGCGGCGACGATCTCCGTGAGTGCGGGCCAGACACTTTCGGTCGTCTGCGTGTCGGTGGCGGACGCGAGCTGTTCGAGGATCTGCGCGAGTGGGTCGTCCAGGTCCTCGACGCGGAAGGTGTCCGCTGTGGCCAGCGTCACCAGGGCGTCCCCGACGAAGGTGGCTTGCCGGGTGAAGGCACGGCGGGTCATTCGGTTGAGTAGGAGGGTGACCGCGGCCTCCTCGGGAGTGGTTGTGCTGGAGAGGAAGGCGAGTGGCAGCACGTGGTCTCCGAGGGTCCATAGCGTGTCCCAGCGGGCGCCGAGGATTACGTCGGCTGGCTCCTCGATCGTGTCAGGCAGCGGGGTGAGGAGGACTGGCCGGCCTGCCCGCAGGGTGTCAGCCAGGGCCTGCTGCTCGGTGCTCTCCCAGCGGAAGGACTCGGTGAGCGGATAGGTCTTCAGGCGTAGCTCCTGCACGAAGGGTTCGATGAGGGCTGACCGGGCACCGCGGAACTCGTAGATCGCCTGCCAGGGATCACCTACCAGTGTTATGTCCACGTCAGCTCGGGCGGCAGCACGGACGATGGCCAAGTCGAGTTCGTTGGCGTCGAAGACCTCGTCAACGATCAGTGCCCGGATGGTCCGCTCCAGCCGGTCCGATACGGCCTCCTGCACTGCGTTCTGTTGCAGTAGCAGGTTCATCGCCTGTCGGACGTCGTCGTGAGTGCACGCTCCTCTACCGATGTGGTGGGCATATGCCTGTTGCCCGGGACACAAGCTCCGGCGGGTGATGGTCTGGGTGGTGTAGATCCGGTTGGCGCCGTCGATCGCAAGGTGCGGCTGAGCGGTGGTGTGGCGGCAGGGTGTGACGACCTTCCACGTGTCGAGGACGTTCAGCCGGGTGTGCCCTCCAGGCCAGGTGACGACCCCCTCGATGAGTAGGTGAGTGAGCAGGTCGGCAATGATGGTGTCGATGGTGACGACTCGGTGTGGCCATGACAGCGCCTCGGGTCCCCATAGGCGTGCCACCCTCTGCCTCAGCTCGGTGGTCGCTGCCCGGGTGAAGCTGGTAGCCACGACCGCCCGGCCGGTGTTCAGCGGGGGGGTACTGGGGCTGAATCGCAACGTCCCGAAGCGGTGCGCTGAGACGGTCGTCTTGCCGGAGCCAGGAGCGGCCTCGATGTAGACGCCGCGGGTGGGCGATCCGGCGGCACGCAACTGCTCGGTGGTGAGTCCGTCGAAGGGGCTGCCACTGCTGACGGCCTCGGTGCCGGTGGCCGCAGCGCTGGGGGGATGGTCGAGCGTCATGACGGGAGCTCAGGCACCGTTCCCGTCGTGGTCACTCATGGGCAACGGTAGACCGTTAAACAGGTTGGTCCCCGGCGTGGCTGCGGTCGCGGCATCCGCGTTGGACGCTGCCGCCGGCGTCACGACCTCGCCAGCCAATTCCGCCTCGGTGGCGTCCGGGTGGGGCTCTGCCGACGCTGCAGTCTCAGGTGACGGTTCCATGCCGTCGTAGACGAAATCCAGCAGTTGCCGGATGTGGTCCGGGACGGCGACCGTCACCTGCGGCTGGTCCGGATCATCGGCCGTCGCCTGGGCCTTCCGCGCGAGCATGAGCTGCTCGGCGAGAGCCAGCGCGAACTCCGCCTTCCGCTTGTTCATCGGGCCGGCAGGGCTGGCCGGATGGGTGGGGGTGGCGACTCTCGCACTGCGGAAGAGGGCTTCGATGGTCTCGGGCGTGATCGGGTCCGGAACCTCTTGGCCGAGGTCGTCGAGCGCGGCGGTGAGCTGATTGGGATTGCTCGTCGCTAGCGAGGGCTCCAATGTCGGGTGGCTAAGAAACATACGAGCGACGTCCGGGTCGTACTCGTCCATCCAGCTGGCCACTGCAGGCACTCGCTCGAAGGGCAGGTCGGAGTCACGCAGGATCGCGAGTTTTCGGCACAACTCGTGGTTACGTGTGGCCAGCAAGGTGACCGGCCACTGGCCGACTTTGACGCCCATCGGAACGATCGACAGTGCGTCGACGAAGGACGTCTTGCGAGGCTCTCCTGCGGCCCAGATGTACCCGAACTCGCGGACGACGGCCGCGTCGGTGACGCCCTCGACGAGTACGAGTCGTTCGGCGAACAGGGACGTCGACCGGCTGCTGTCCAGGTGCAGGCGGGCCATCCGCAGCACCCGGTCGCGCTTGGACATCGGGATGTGCGCTACGGGGCGGCATATGCGGCGACCGGTGGCGTCACGGCGGACGACGACGATGTGCTTCGGGTGGCACGAAGTGATCACATCCGTGGCGTGACTGGAGATCACGATCTGGATCTCGGGCCGGTCCTGGGTGACCTTTCGCAGGTACCGGACGAGCGCGTGCTGGAGCTGGGGGTGCAGATGCGCCTCGGGCTCCTCGATGACGACCGTGACGTGCAGCGGTCCGGCGGTGTAGAAGGAATCTTCTGCCGAGTCCCGCTCAGCGCTGGCCTGCTGCAGGCGGCGTCGGGCCACCTCGTCGTCCTCCGCGTCGTGCGTCTCCCCCGTCTGATGCTGAGGCAGCACCAGGCCAGTGTCCGCCGTAGCGGCGGCCCCCAAGCCGGTCGCCGCACCAGCTGCGGCGGGACCCGCGGCCATGTCAGGGATCCCGGCGAGAGTGATGGCGATGTGCAGGAGGTTGACGTACCCGAGCCCTGACACATCCAGAGGGAGCGCGTTCTCCCGGCCCTCCATGGTGGCGAGCATGAACTGCAGAACCCGGGCCAGGAACGTGTCGTCGGCGACCTGACCCCGCACATAGGCCCACTGGTGACTGACCCCGCCGCTGAGCGCCGACAGATGCTGGGCGATCCGCTCCTCAACCTCGGCGATCAGCCCGTCCTTGGCAAGCGAGTCCAGCAGTCGTGACGCTTGAACGCGAAGGTCAGTCAGATCACGGACGCCTGCCTGCATCTGCCGCTGGGAGCGCAGCAGTTGCAGCAGGATCTGGGTCTCCCGGCGGGCCAGTTCATCGATCGGGTTGCGCCAGGCCGGCAGGTACACCAGGTGAACGTTCTTGTGCTGATCGGGCATCGACCCGTCGTTCTCCATACGGATCGCCCCCAGGTAGCGGTACATGCGCCGCCGCCACGAGAAGGCCACGCCGCCGGCCGGGGTGTAGGCGTTCGTGGCGAGACTGGTACCGAGTGCTCCCTCGGCGGCCGGGTCCTCCTCAAGCCGGTACTCGACGTCGATGTATCGGGGTGTCGGGCCGAGGGCCGCAGATGAGATGCGCGGCAGGGCCGGGAAGGAATGCTGGTGCGCCAGGTACAACGCATCCGAGATGGTCGTTTTGCCCGCAGCGTTGGCGCCGACCAACACACTGAACCGGCCCGGCAGCCGGAGCTCGAGTTCCTCGGTTGCGCTCGCTCGAAGACCGGCGACCACCAGACGGCTCAGATACACGATCCCTCCGTAGCTAGATCATTACGGACGGTATCGCACTCTCCCGCTTGGTGCCCCGGTGTCCGTGCCTGCCTCAGCCGATCAACGCCCCGGGTTGCTCGGAGGTCCACGGGAGCACCACACCAAGAAAGCCCCGTCCTGGTTGGGGGGAGAACCAGGACGGGGCCGCCGCGGCGGCGGGTGGGGGGAACCCGCGCCGCGCTGTGGCGACGACGATAGCCCCGGATATGTCCGGGTCAAGGGGCTGTCCGAGTGAGATCTGCCGCTCGTCGCCCGACGGGTCATGGGATGCGTAGGCGTCGCAGTCTCCCCGGCGAAGTGGTGCGGTGCCTGATCCGTTCCGGCTGGGGTTCACGGCAGTGCAGGCCCCTGCGGTCCGGGCACGGAGCACTCCTGGAGGTAGGCGCGTAGTTGCGCAGGGTGGAATCGCACGTGGCGTCCCAGACGGACGTGTGGGATCTGTCGGGCCTCGACCTGGTCGTACAGCCAGTCCTTGGTGACCTTCAGCAGGCCGCACACCTCCTGGACTGTCATGAGTTCCTCCTCTCCGACGTCCACGCCGAGCGGTGCGCTCGCCGCGTCGGGTGCAGGGTCCGTCACGGCAACTCCCCCCGTTGGCATCGCTCGTAGACCAGGACCTCCTCATGGGACAAGAGGTGGACCGGAAGGCCAGTGGAGCGGGCACGGCGGGTGTGGACGAGTTGGAAGAAGGAGTGACGCGGGAGGAGGTGGTCGTCGTGGACGGCAGCCAGCAGCGCCACGCACCGCTCCACCGGGCGCAGCCCCGCTGCCATCGCGGCGGTGTGGACGGCGCCGGGCAGGTCGACGAGGTAGCCGCCGCGCCGCCAGGGCCGAACGGTGACGACGACGAGGCCGCCGGGCTTGAGGAAGGGCACGCACCCGGCCAGGACGGCGGTGATGCCCTCGGTGAGGCCGAGTCGGTTGCGGCGGGCCAGGTTCACCGTCCGCTGCGACCTGGGGCTGGTGGTGTCGTTGCGCGGAGCGCCGGTGGGGTGGTCGGGGGTGTAGGTGTCGTGGAAGCGCTGCAGGGGTCCGTGGCGGTGTTCGACGCGGCCGTGCATGGTCTTGCCGTACGGCGGCGAGGTCACGACCAGGTCGACGCGGCCGACAAGGACCGCAGGCAGGACCTCACTCAACGCGGTGGCGTCGCCGCGGTGGACGGCGGCCTGCCCGGTGCCGCCCTGGGAGCGCGCGAGGGTGGTGTTGGCGGCGGCCAGGGTGGCCCACCGCTGTTCGCACTCGACGCCGATGGCGTCGCGGCCGGCATGCACGGCCTCGACCAGGGTGGTGCCGATCCCGCACAGCGGGTCCAGGACGAGGTCTCCGGGGCGGGAGTACTCGGCGATGATCCTGGCCGCGAGGTCGGGCCACATGCGCGCGGGGTGGGCGGCGGAGCCGGGTACGAACCGGCCGCGGCGTTGGGCGGCCGGGGAGCGTTGGCCGACCGGCCACACCGATAGTCCCGTCCTGCCCGGCGAGGTGATCGCGGGAAGGCCGGTTGGGCCTGGGACGTGGTTGCGGGTCGTGGTGATGGTGGGGGAAGCGTTGCTCATCGGGGGTCTTCTTTCTTCAGGACGAAGGCCAGGAGGTCCAGGCCGGTGAAGGCGGTCCGCTCCTCGACGCCTCGGGGGGCAAGAGGGCTGCCGCCGGGGTCTGGGGCACCAGGGCCGGTGGTGGGGGTGGTGATGGCGATGAGGTGTTGGAGGTAGCCCAGGCCGGCGGCGTGGGCGGCGGGGATCAGCAACGCGGCGTGGTCCATGTAGACCGCGCTGGTCTCGGGGTGGACGGCGATGACGGTGGTCCCGCCGCTGGTGAGCAGGTCCGCGCACAGCCCGAGCAGCCGCGCTGCCCGGGGCCCGGGGGCGGCGCCCGGGTCGACCATGTCGGGGTCGACGGTGTCCGCTCGAGTGGTCCGGGGGCGCCGGGCGCTGTGCCGGGATGGGGTGGCGCTGGTGGCTTCGATGGGCTCGGGCCAGCGGGCGTAGACCAGGTGCGCGCACCCGTGCAGGTGCGTGGCGCGCGCTCCGGTTCGGTCGCCGGCCAGGTGGAGGTAGCGGCGAGCTCCGGATCCGGCGACCCCGGCCAGGACCGGGTCACCGACCAGGTCCACGACCAGTTCGCCGGCGCGGGTGAAGGTCGCCAGCAGCAGTAGGGCCAGTCGGGCCTGGGCCGAGACCGGGACGTCAGGGTCCTGGCCGCCGGCACGCTGTTCTGGGCTGCCGGTCAGGCGCCACACGGTGATCGGGGCTGGGGGATGGCCGTCGACGGCGTCCAGGAGCCCGGTGGCCACCAGGTGTTCCACGCTGATGGCGTCCGGGGCGTGTGCGACTGGCGCGGAGGGCGGGAGGGGAACTGGCGGCGGCCCGTGGGCCGGGTCCGGTTCGGGGATGGGGGTGTTCATGTCTGCCCAAGGCCCCACCAGGACCCCACAGAGCACACCCACCCGCCGCGCGAGACCCCACCAGAACCCCACCGGCGGCCCGTCCTCCGGTGAACCGCCGGCGTGCCCTACCGGGGAGCGCGCGGCGCGGCCACCTGTGTCCTTGTGGACGTGAGGGCATCCGAGCGATGGAGGTCGGTGGCGGGCGAGGGCGGGCGTCCTTGAAGGCCATGGCCGGGCAGTCAGACACCAGGGCGGACGCCCCACCCCACCGGGCCGGTGGCGCCACCGGGATGACCGCGGAGTGCTACCCCACCGCCGCCGACCGTTGCCCCACTGGCGTCGTGATCGTCTGGTGGGGTAGTCGTCGACGTTTCTTCTCTGGTGGGGTTTCGTGGGGTACCCCACTGGTGGGGTTGGTGTGAGTGCATTCCGGTACCTCCCGCATCCGCGCCGTTTCCGGGCGTTCCGGGGGCGGTGGAGCGGGGAGTCCTCGACCGGAAGGACCACCGCCATGTCGTCTCCCACCCGCATCCCATCCCCTGTCCGCCCTGCTGTGTCGGGCCGCGGTGACCGTGCGGCCCCGGCAGCTCACCGGTCCCGCACCGCGACACCCATCTCGTCGCGGGTCTCGGCGGATCCGAGCACGGCGCCGGGTCCTCTGGACGCGGCCGGACGGGCCTTCGCGGTGTTGACGGCCTCTCCGTCGTCGTTGGTGATCCACGGCCGGGAGGTTGGTGGCCTGCCGCGGCGGGCCTGGTCGCTGGACGTCCTGCGGGCCCACCTGTTGTCCGCGGCGACGCCGCGCCCGGTGCGCGACGCGACCTGGCGGTACCTGATCGAGCGGGCGCGTCGGGACGGTCCGGCGTGGGTGATCGGGTGTGTGGGGGTGGCGATGCCCGGGCTGCGCCGGGCCGCTGCCCGCCTGGCCCCGGGCTGGCCGGGGCAGGTCGCCGATCTGGACGCCGAGCTGTTGACCGGGTTCCTGGAGCGACTCCACGGGATGGACCTCGACGGGCCGCGGGTGTGCGGGCGCCTGATCGATGCCGGCGTCCGCGCGGCGCGCGCCGCGCGGGAGGCCGAGTGCGGGCAGGCCGAGGTCATCCGGGCCCTGGGCGCGACGTCGTTGGCGCCGGTGCGCCCGTGGGACCACCCGGACTGGGTGCTGGCCCGCGCCCAGGCGGCGGCGGTGATCTCGGCGGAGGAGCACCTGCTGATCGGCGCGACCCGCCTGGAGGACGTCCCCCTGGCCGAGGTCGCCGCCCGTCTGGAGGTCACCTGCTCCTACGCGTCGACGTGGAGATCCCGGTGCGAGGCGCGGCTTGCCCGGGCGATCGCCGATGGGGACGTGGACTGGATCCGCACCCGTCACCGCCGCACCGGGGGTGACCCGGCCATCCCGCGGACCCGCGCGGAGCTGGCCGCGATGCGGGCCCTGGACGCCGCCCTGTCCGACCCGTGCCCGGAGCAGGACAGCGTCCGCGACGGCCAGGTGGAACCCCACCGGCCCCACCGGGCCCACCAGTGGGGTCCTGGTGGGGTGGAACCACGGGGTGGGGTGTCGTGTGGGGCACCCCACCGGGGCCTTGGGGATGGTGACCGATCCGACACGACACCCCGCACCCGGCGCCTCTCGGTCCAGCGGGCGGGGTGGGAGGTGAGCACCCCATGAACCACCACCCGATCCACCCCCATGGCTCCGGCCCGCACCGCACCGACCCTCGCGACCCGGCCGGCGACACACCCGCGTACCCGACCGACGAGACACCCGTGCACCCGGGCGGTGCGGCCCGCCACACCGCCGCCGGCGCCCTTGGCCCAGGCTGGACAGCCAGTGCCGCGGCCCCGGAGGGGACGAGGCCGCAGGAGGCCGCCACCACACCGGTTCGTTCCCGCCACGGTGCCCGGGGTCGAGATCGGGCCGTCCCGCGGCGACGCGCCGCGAGGCAGTTACTCGTTGCCGTGCGCGCCGCGGCGTACGCGGTCGTCGGTGCGGCGCGGACGCCGCGACGGGCCCTGACCGGCGCGACGACGCAGCCCGCGCCCGGTGGCCGGCACCTGGCCGCTCTGGTCGTGGCGCCGGGGATGCTCGCGGTCAACGACCTGCCCACCGTGATCGACAACCTGACCACGTGGGTGGTGGGGATCCTCGCCGGGGTCGCGACGCTGTTCCTGACCATCGGCGGCGCCCGGTACCTGATGGCCGGTGGTGACCCCGGAGAGGTCGAGCGGGCCAAGGGCGCGTTGAAGTCCGCCGCCGTGGGCTACGCGTTGGCGATGCTCGCCCCGGTGTTCATGACCGTCCTGCGGCAGATCCTCGGGGTGTGAGCGGCCATGGGCGACTGGCTGATCGGCCCGATCATCGACTGGCTCACGGGCTTCGTCGAGAACGCGATCAACACGTTGTGGGCGCTGCTGGCCTCGACCATCCTGACCACCCCCGACGTCACCGCCCTGCCCCAGGTGCAGGCCATCACCGCCCGCTCGGTGGTGATCGTGGACGTGGTCTACGTGCTGGCCGTCATCGCCGCGGGGATCGCGGTCATGGCCCGGGAGTCCCTGCAGGCCCGCTACGGCCTGGGTGAGCTCGCGCCCCGCCTGGTGATCGGGTTCGTCGCGGCGAACTTCGCCACCCCGATCGTGAGTGAGGCCATCACCGTGGTCAACGCCCTCACCCGGGCCCTGACCGGCGACACCATCACCGCGACGGGGTCGTTCACCCAGCTGCGCCGCATCGTCACCGCCGCCCTGGGCGACGACACCCAGGCCCTCCTCACGGTGATCATCGTGCTGGTCATCGCCGTCCTGGTCGCCTCCCTCCTCATCCTGTGGATCATGCGGCTGGTCACATTGATCCTCCTGGCCGGCATCGGGCCGCTGGCCCTGGCCTGCCACGGCCTGCCCTGGACCCAAGCCGCGGCGGCGCTGTGGTGGCGGACTCTGCTGGCCTGCCTGGCCACCGTCACCGCCCAGGCCCTCGCGTTGCACACCGGGTTGTCGATCCTGCTGAATCCGACCGCGAACCTGCCGGCCCTGGGGTTGCCGCACGAGCCGTCGGCGACGTTCAACCTGTTCATCGTCTTGTGCCTGCTGTGGATGACGGTGCGCATCCCGGGTCTGGTCCGCCGCTACGTCACCGGCGGGAACCGACAGCGCTCCGCGCTGGGGTCGATCCTGCGGTTCGTGATCCTCCAGCAGCTCACCCGCGGCCTGGCCACCCGCGTGCGCGGGTTCGCTACCGGCGCCCGGCGTTCACCCGTGGGTGTGCGTGGACCGGGTGGACCCGCCGGGCCACGCGGGCCGAATGGCCTTGGCGGTCGTGATGGTCCGATGCGCCCCACGGGCCCGCGAGGTCCCCGACCCGGTCCCACCGCACCCGGTTCCACCGCGCCCGGTTCCACGGGTCAACGCTCGGCCGCGCCGTCGCCGCAGACCACCGGTGCCACCCAGCCCGGGGGGTCCGGGGCCCGGTGGCGCACCGGCACCGGCTGGCCCACCGGCCCCCACACCCGCGCCCGGCGCACCCCGGGCGCTGCTCCCAGCGGCACCGGCTGGCCCGCCCCGCCCGCGTCGCGGACCGGCGGCACCCCCGGCTCGATCGGATCGCCTCGACCCAACGCCCGCCCGAGACCCACCACCACTCGGGCAGTCGCCGGTCCAGCCGGGGCGAAGCGCCCCCTGGGTGCCCCGGTCCCGCCCCGCGGCCCACAGCCCGGGCGAACACCCGCGCGGGCGAGCGTGGCCCCCACGCGCGTCCCGGCCCCACCGGGCGTCAATCCCTACCGCGCCCCCATGCTTGCACGCCCGGCCCCGACACCCCCACGGTCGATCGGTCCGCGTGTGGTCCCCTCGCCCGGGACCGTGAACGGGCGGGGGGTGCGCCGTGGACGCTGAGGTCACCGCCCGGATTCCCGCCGACGTCGGCACCGCCGACACAGTGCTGCTGTCGTTCACCGCCCGGCAGGTCGCATTCCTCGCGGTCACCGCGGTCCTCGACTACCTCACCTGGCAGGCCCTCGGTGCGAGGGTCCCGCTGCCGGTGCTGGCCGGGATCCTCGGTCCGCCCACTGTCCTGGTCGTCCTGATCACCCTGGGGCGCAGGGACGGGGTGAGCCTGGAGACCTGGCTGCGCGCCGCCTGGACCCACCGCACCACCCCCCACCACCGCAGCCCCACGCCCCCCGGCGTCCCCGCGACGGTTCCCGCCTGGGCGCCGCAGGCCACGGCGGCTTCACCGCGGATAGGGCCGCTGCGGCTGCCCGCGACGGCGATCAGCGACGACGGTGTCTTCGACCTCGGCGACCGCGCCGCGGTCATGGTCGCGTGCGAGACGGTCAACATCGCCCTGCGCACCCCGAGCGAGCAGGCGGGGCTGATCGCCACCTACGCCCGCTGGCTGAACTCCCTCACCACGCCGGTGCAGATCCGCCTCTCGGCCACCCGGGTCGATCTGGTTGGCCGTGCCGCGCACCTGGCCGCGCGGTGCGAGCACCTGGATACCCCTGCCCTGGCCCAGGCGGGGATGGAGCACGCCGCGTTCTTGGCCGACCTGGCCGCGCACCTGGACCCGCTTGCCCGCACGGTGACCATCACCTGCACCACACCCCACCCCGCCGGCCCCACCACACCGTCACCGAGCGGTTCTGCGGCTTCGGCGGGTGCGCGGCAGGTGCTGCGTCACGGCGAGCACGCCTCCGCGGCGCTGGCCGCTCTCGGGGCCCGGACCCGGGTCCTGGACGGCCCGACCGCGCTGGCGGCGCTGGTCACGGCCGTCGACCCCTACGCCCCGACCGACGCCTCCTGGCCCCGGGCTCTGCCCGAACCCACCCCCGACAGGAGTTCCGGCACTGCGGCCTCCCGGCGGGGCACCCGGCGTCACCGTCGTCTGCGTCGCGGCGACACCGCCGGCGGAGGACTGACGGCGGTGACCGGCCCGGCAGCGATCGCGACGGCGCGGGACCATGTGCGCGTCGGCGACGCCTACACCGCGACCCTGGTGGTGACCGGCTACCCCAGCGAGGTCGGCGCCGCCTGGCTCGAACCCGTCCTCGCCGCCCCCGCCCGGGTCGACGTCGCGATGTTCATCGACCCCCTGCCCGCGCCGGCCGCCGCTGCCGGGCTGCGCCGTCAACGCGCCCGGTTGGAGTCCACCCGGCGGCTGGGCGCCGACCACGGCCGCCTGGAGGACCCCGCCATCGAGGCCGCCGCCGGCGACGCCGCCGACCTCGCCGACCGCCTCGCGCGGGGTGAGGCCCGGTTGTTCCGGCTCGGCCTGTACCTGACCGTCCACGCCCCCACCGAAGCCGAACTCACCGACGCCGTCGCCGTGGTCCGTGCCTGTGCGGCCGGGGCCCTGCTCGACGTCCACCCCGCCACCTGGCGACACCTCCAGGGCTGGACCACCACCCTGCCCCTGGGCACCGACGGCATCGCGATGAGCAGGATCGTGGACACCGACACCCTCGCCGTGGCCTTCCCCCTGGCCTCCAGCGACCTGCCCGCACCGCTGCCGGGTGAGGCACCTACCCCCGGCGGGGTCCTCTACGGCCTCAGCGACACCGGTGTCCTGTGGTGGGACCGGTGGGCCTGCGAGAACCACAACAGCGTGACCCTGGCCCGCTCCGGCGCCGGGAAGTCCTACCTGGTCAAGCTGGAGATCCTCCGCTCCCTGTTCGACGGCGTGCGCGTGGCGGTCATCGACCCCGAGGACGAGTACGCGCCCCTGACCGAGACGGTGGGTGGGATCCGGATCGCTCTGGGTGCACCAGGGGTGTGCTTGAACCCCCTGGATCTCCCGCCCGGCGAGGTCCGCCCGGATGCCCTGGCCCGGCGGGCGATGTTCTGCCACACCCTGATCGCCGTCCTCCTCGGCCAGCCACCGACACCGGCCGAACGCTCGGCCCTGGACACCGCGATCACCGCCGCCTACACCGCCGCCAGCATCACCGGTGACCGGTCCACCTGGACCCGGCCCGCGCCCCTGCTGGGTGACCTCGCGACGGCGCTGGCCGCCCAGGACGGCGAGGCGGGCACGGCGTTGGCCGAGCGCCTGGCGCCGTGGACCACCGGCACCCACGCCGCCCTGTTCAACGGCCCCACCACCTACCGGCCCACCGGGCGCCTGGTCACCTGGTCGTTGCGTCACCTGTCCGACGAGCTGCGCCCCGCCGGGATGCTGCTGGCGTTGGACGCGATCTGGCGCGACGTCGACACCCCCACCGCGACAGGCAGGACCGCACCTCGGCGGCTGGTGGTCGTCGATGAGGCCTGGATGCTGCTGCACCAGGACGCCGGAGCCCGGTTCCTGTACCGGATGGCCAAGGCCTCCCGCAAACGCCGCGCCGGCCTGGCCGTGGTCACCCAGGACGCCGCCGACGTCCTCGGCACCGAGTTGGGGCAGGCGGTCATCGCCAACGCCGCCACCCAGATCCTCATGCGCCAGGCCCCCCAGGCCATCGACCAGGTCACCCAGGCCTTTGCCCTGACCCGCGCCGAGGCCCAGTTGTTGACCGTCGCCCCGCAGGGCACCGCGCTGCTGCTGACGGGCACCCACAAGATCGCGTTCACGGTCGTGGCGTCGCAGGCCGAGCACGATGTCGCCGGGCCGGACAGTGCGCGTGACCTCGACGAGCCCCACGACCAGGGCGATGAGGGCGGGTGGCCGGCATGACCCCCCGCGTCCTCGTCTCGGTTGCCCCCGTGGTCCCCGCCGGACCGGGGCGACTGGCCTCCTGGGTCCTGGGCCACCCGACCACCGCGGTCGTAGGGGTCCTGGTCGGTGCCGGGATCGCGGTCACCGTGACCGTCCTCATCCGGCGGTGGCGTCACGCCCACCTGACCAGCCACGCCCACCTGGTGCGGATCCTGCCCCCACCCGAGGTCGACCCCGCCGGGGCACTGACGTGGTGGGCCACCCTCGCGGCGATCCTGACCCCCGCGCCGTGGCGGCGGGCCATCTTCGGTGCGGCGCACGTGGCGTTCGAGTACGCCTGGGCCGGACGCCAGGCCACCATCGGCGTGTGGGTGCCGGGCACCGTGCCCGCCGCCACGGTCGCCGCCGCCGCCCGGGCCGCGTGGCCCGGTGCCACCACCACCATCGTCCCCGCCACCGACGCCCCGCCCCCGATCCCGACCGCAGGGGAAGGGCACACCACGGTGGTCGAGGGTGGGGCGCTGGTCGCGGCCCGTCCCACCTGGTACCCCCTGGCCGACCGCCACGACACCGACCCGACCCGCGCCCTGATGACCCTGGCCTCCGGAATGCACGCGAACGAGGCCACCTGCGTGCAGGTCCTCGTCCGGCCCGCCTCCCGGGCGCGACTGGCCCGGGCCCGTGCCGCTGCCGGCCACGCCACCACCGGCACGAACCCGGCGAGCGGCCGCACCGGTGGGCTGCTGGACCCGCTGACCTGGGTCCGGGGATTGCTGGGGGCGGTCAGCGACCTGCTCACCCCCCACACCACCCACCGGCGCCCCGGCCCCACCGCGACCGGACGACACTCACCCGCCGCCGCCGTACGGGACCGGCAGATCCGCGTCGGGGTGGACAAGCTCACCGGCCCCCACCACGAGATCGCCATCCGCTACGCCGCCTCCGTCACCCCCCGCACCCCAGGCGCAGCCACCGGCCGCGGCGAGCCCCCCGCAACCGGTTCTGTCCGTCGCCGGCGCCGATCTATGCACCCCGGTGGTAGCCGCAGCACCGACCCGGCGCGTCGACGGGCCACCGTCCTGGCCCACGCCCTGGCGTCGGCCTTCGGTGTCCACACCGCCGCGAACCACCTGCGGCGGGTCCACCTGTACCGGCCGGTGACAGTCCTGGGCGCCCGGCGCCTGCACCGGGGATTCCTGGTCTCGGCCGCCGAGCTCGCCGCCTTGGCGACCCTGCCCACCGACCTGGCCGTACCCGGGCTGGACCGCGCGAGGGCCAAGGCCGTCCCCGCCCCCGTCACCGTCCCCACCGGGGGCAGAGGCATGAAGGTGCTGGGGCGGGCCGAGGTCGGCGGCCACGCCGTCGCGCTCCCCGTGGCCGACGCCCGCGCCCACCTGCACCTGCTCGGCTCCACCGGATCCGGGAAGTCCACCCTGCTGTCGCACCTGATCCTGGGCGACATCCGCGCCGGACGCGGCCTGGCGCTCATCGACCCCAAGGGCGACCTCGCCAGCGACATCCTGGCCCGCCTGGACGACCGCGCCCGCAAACGTCTGGTGCTCATCGACCCCGACACCCCCGGCGGCGCCACGTTCAACCCTCTCGCGGGTGCGGACGCGGACCTGGTCGTGGACAACGTCATCTCCATCTTCTCCAAGATCTTCACCAAGCACTGGGGGCCGCGGATCGACGACGTCCTGCGGGTGGCGTGCCTGACCGTCATGCGCCACCCCAACCCCACCCTCGCGCTGATCCCGCCGCTGCTGAACGACAAGCAGTTCCGGGCCCCGTTCACCGTCGAACTCGACGACCCAGCCGGGCTACGCGGGTTCTGGGAGTGGTACGACACCGCCCCGGCCGGACTGCGCGCCCAGGTCATCGCCCCCGTCCTCGCCCGGCTGCGGTCGTTCCTGCTGCGCGACTTCGTGCGCGCCACCATCGGCGTCCCCACGTCCTCCTTCGACATGGGCCATGTGCTGGACGGGGGGATCCTCATCGCCCGCCTGCCCAAGGGACAGCTCGGGGAGGAGACCGCCAAACTCCTGGGGTCGTTCGTGTTCGCTGCGATCTGGCAGGCCGCCACCGCCCGCGCCAATGTCCCCGAGCACACCCGGCGCGACGCGACCGTGGTCATCGACGAGGCCCACAACGTGCTCAACCTCGCCGGGTCGGTCACCGACATGCTCGCCGAGGCCCGCGGCTACCACCTCGGTCTCGTCCTGGCCCACCAGAACCTCACCCAACTACCCCGGGAGACCCAACTCGCGTTATCCGCCAACGCCCGCAACAAGATCTACTTCACGTGTTCGCCGGAGGACGCCGTCCACCTGGCCAAGCACACCGCCCCGCACCTGGACGACCACGACCTCACCAACCTGGACGCCTACGTCGCCGCGACCCGCCTGGTCGTCGGCAACCGGGAAACCGCGGCGTTCACCATGCGCACCAACCCACCAGCCCCGATACCGACCCCCGGCGCGGACCCGAGGCGGTCCGGGCCGCCGTGGAGCCGACCGTGAGCACCCTCCCGTGCCGGCTTCGCCCCCCGTGCAGACCCCGTGGGGCTCCAGGTGAACCCCCCGTGGAACCCCAAGTGCCCGCCCGTCGGGCCGGTCGGGTCCCGGTGGGGTCGATCCCGCAGGTCAGGCAACAGTGAACGCCCCCACCGCTCACGGGGGACCACCCCGAAATACCCCTGAAAGGGGTACATCCCGATCGGGGGAAACACCGACCCCTACCCCCGCGACGAGGCTTGGGCGCCCGGGTCAAACCCGCTCCCGTCCCGGGCTCATCGACCTGACCACCCGACTCCAGCCCCGCGACCTGGTCATCGCCCACCTACTGGCCGACCACAAGGTTCTGACCACCGCCCAGCTCACCCAGGTGCTGTTCACCTCCACCTCCGCCGCCTCCAACCGCCTGTACCAACTGCGGCGCCTGGGCGTCACCGACCGCTTCCTGCCCACCCCCACCGTGGTCGCCACCCTGAGGTGTCCCGCCGCCCACACCTGCTGGGTCCTCGGACTCCTCGGCGCCCGCTACGTCGCCCTCGCCCACGAGCAGCGGCCACCGACCGCCCACGCCGTGCGGGAACGCCAGGACACCATCGCCGCCAGCGCCCACCTGGCCCACACCCTCGGGGTCAACCAGTTCGGCGTCGACCTCCTGGCCCACACCCGCACCCACCCCGAGGCCCGCGTGGACCGCTGGTGGCCCTCGACGCGGATAGCCGCCGCCCTCGGGCGACGCGTGCGCCCCGACGCCCACGGCAGCTGGCGCGAGAACGACCGACAGACCGCGTGGATGCTGGAGTACGACACCGGTACCGAGACACTGACCCACCTGGCCGCCAAGATCGCCGGCTACCGGCGGTTGCGCGGCGACGGCGGCCCGGCCTGGCCGGTGCTGTTCTTCCTGCCGGGCCGGGCCCGCGAGAACAACCTGCACCACCACCTGGCCACCACGACACCCACGCTCATCAGCCCGCCGGGCACGGCGACACCCAGCCCGGCAACCGACGCAGGAGTCGATGTGGTGGTGGCCACCACCACCCGTGACCGCTGCCGCGAGACCGAGCCGGCCGGGCCCATCTGGCGCCTGGTCGGCCCCGACGAGACGCCGCGGCGGCTGATCGACCTGCCCAGCGTCCCCGGGTGCCCCGGGCCCTACCACCCCTGCCCGCCTGCCCCCGGCGAGAACCCCCTGCACCTGCTGCACGCCAGCGGCTGAACCCACCTGACAGTTCCTGCCGGCCGGGGTCCACCGACCGGCCGCTACCTGGCGAACCCGTCGAAGACCCCGTCGGCGTCCACCACACGGGCGAAGTCGTCGAAGTCCATGTTCGCCAGCTCCAGGTTGTTCTGCACCGACCAGGCACACCGGGCAGTGACCCGGAAGAAGCCTGGTACACCGCAGGGTGTCCCCCGGTCCAGGACCAGCAGGGTGCACCGCGGATCCCGCATGGTGATCGAATCGGCCACGAACAGGTGGTCGAGGGTTCCCTCGGCCGGCATCGTGACCAGGGCAGCAGGATCGATCCCGGCCAGCGACGGGTCCTCGACCTCGGTGAAGTAGGCCTGGAACACCTCCCCGTCCACGCGCACCGGCGCCGACACCCGGCGCAGGGCCTTGCGCCAGGCCCGCTCACTGGCGTAGTCCGTCCGCACCAACAACGACGACAGATCAACGGGGCTGGGCAACCGGGCGATCACAAGACCAGCGTAGGAGCCGCGTCGGACAGCCCACGATGATCACCTCGGCTCCCCCCGGCCCGGCACCGCGCCGGCGAGGCCATCCAGCTGGGTGAGACCAGACCACCTCCAGTACCCGTCGACGCGCCCCGGGACATCATCAGCACCCTGGGCTACCCCACCACCACGAGGCGCTACCCCACCGGAGCCCCAGACGCCCCGGTAGGCGGAACGTTCACCCCACCAGGACCCACGCCCGTCCCTGTCTCCGTACCCCACCAGCCCCGGCGTAGGCCGGGAAACCGCAGATCAGACCGTGGTGGGGTGCCGCCGTCCGGCGCCGGATCGCCTCCGGTGCCCTGGTGGGGTGGGCCCGTTACGGTGGAAGCCTTCCTTCGAAGACCCCCACCAGCACCACGCCGGGCGCGCCCGGTACCCCGCGGAGGATCCGCACCCTGCCCACCCGCCGTCCCGGCCGGTCGGCGCGGAGATCTCCCCGGCGTACCAACGCCCTCGCACCACCAGGTCCCTCACCACCACCGACGCATCCAGCGCCCCCGCCTCCGTGGTGTCAGTCCCGCACCGATCCCCATCCCCGTCACCTTCTTCCCGGAGGTGTCGCCGGCACCGGCACGCACGACCTGTCCGGTCACCACCGCTGTGGTCCCACATCGGCCCTCGCCCAGGTGATGTCCACCGGGATCCGCCGGTGCCCACCGCTGCCAGCCCGAGTGCGGTCCTCGCCGCTGTCCGGTCCACCCGGACCATCCACGCGGGACGCACCCGCTTGTCCCGCCGGCCGTCGTCGGCTCCGGGAAAGCCACCCGTCTCGACCGCTGGTTGCGTTCCGCGCACACCCAGCCCCTTGATCTGTCTTTCCTTCTGGCTTCCGCCCTCGTGGTGGAGGCCGTCTCGCCATGCCCGCCCACACCCGTCCACACCCTTGGAGGTGATCTCGCCATGTCGCGGGAGTCCCTGGAAGACCTCAACACCAACGTCCTGAAGGGCTTCACCGCCACCACCGGGCACGCCTGGCATTACGACCCCGCCCTGCAAGGCGCAGAGTCGAACCACTACCCGGGTGCAGTGCCGATCGAGGACGTGCGTCGCCGCCTGTTCTCCTGGCAGGCCGTGCCGCGCCCGGTCGCCGTGCAACTTCCGGCCACCGCCGAGACCGCCACCGACGTCGATGCCCACGGGCGGGCGATCCGCTGGGCGATCCAGGACGACCGGCAGGCCATCTGCCGCTCCGACACCGACGCCGTCCTGGGGATCTTCAAGACCGGATACACCGCCCACCAGTACGAGCAGTGGCTGCTCAACACGGTCGCGGCGATCCTGGACGACGACCTGGTGATCTCCTCCGCCGGGCTGTTGCGCGGTGGGGCGGTGGCCTGGGTCCAGATCGAGATCCCCACCACCGTGTCCACCCCGCAGGGCGTGGAGTTCCGCCCCCGCCTGCTGGGGGGCACCAGCTTCGACGGATCCATCGCGACCTTCTGGAAACGCGTGGTCGGCATCGTGGTGTGCGACAACACCATGGACGCCGCGATGGCCGAGTCCGGGCAGATCTACAAGGTCAAGCACACCCGCAACTCCGGGTTCGCCCTGGACGCCGCCCGCGACGCCCTCAACGTCATCACCGCCACAACAGAGGACTTCACCGCCACCCTGGCCACGCTGTGCGCCACCGACGTCCCGGAACCGACATGGCAGGCGTTCCTCGACGACTACGTCCCCCTGGTCGAGGACGACGGGACCCGCAAGACGGGCCGGTCCCTGACCAGCGCGGTCGGCAAGCAGGACGCGCTACGCCGGTTGTGGACCCACGACGTCCGCGTCGCCCCATGGAAGGGCACCGCGTTCGGTGTCATCCAGGCCGTGAACACCTGGTCCCACCACGAGCAGACCGCCCGCGGCATGACCCGCGAGGACCGCAACATGCTCAACGCCATCACGGGCGTCACCGGTCGTGAGACCACCGCCGTCGCCCAGTCCCTGACCAAGGCCCTGGCCCTGGCGGCCTGACCCGCCCCGCCCTACGGGCATCCGCGCGAGCCGTCCCGCCGGCGACGCCGGTCCTGCCTTCGCGGCACCCACCCCACCCGGGTCGGGTGCCGTTGCCGTGTCGGGTCGGCGCCCTGATGGCCCGGGGCGCCGACCCGGCCCCTTGCGACACCCGCGTCCGGGACGCGCGACGCACCCCGGGCCGCCTGAGCATGCCTCGCCTCGTCCGGCCTTCTTCGTTGGAAAGGAACCCCTGATGTCGACCATGACCCGCGCCCTGCTGATCCTTCAGGCCGACGGCCGCGCCCCGTGCTTCTACACCCCGCACGGGGACCCGCTGTTCGTCCTACCGCACCTGGCCGACCTCGTACACCACCACGACGAGTACCGCGCCCTGGTGGACGTCGACGCCTACCGCGCCTACACCCGAGCACATCCCGGCGCTCTGCCCGAGACCGACCTGTCCACCTGCACCGCACCAGCCCGCACGACCGGTGTGACCTACACCTACCGGTTCCAGCCCCCGACCCGGCCGCTGCCGCCGTGTCCGATCCCCGGTGTCGACCCGCGTCGGGTGCACCTCGGTGATGTCGTCCCGTCCGGAGCCGACCCCGCGGGCCACGGCTCTGGCGGTCACGGCGCTGACGGCGACGGTTCCTGGGACAACGACTCCGGGGAGGACGGCCTGCGCCTGGGCATCACGATCACCGGTGCACGGGAGCATCCGTTGCTCGGGGCGCTGTCCTCACAGATCAGCGGGCGGGCCGGGCTGTACGCCGCGGCGGCGCGCTGCTGCCAGGCATTGGCAGCGGACCTCGCCGTCCACCCCGCCCGCACCCGGGGTCGGCAGGCAGTGGAGTTCCTCGAACCCGCCTGGTGGCACACCCACGCCGAGACCTTCACCACCTGGGCCCAGCACGCCACCAGCGCCACACCCCGCTGGTCACAGTCGGCGGCCTGGCGGGCACGGCGCCGCCGCGAACTGCTCGCCGCGATCACCATCGAGACCTCCCGCCGCACCGTCACCGAATCCCTGGACGAGATCACCCCCGTGCTGCCCACCGGGTGGACGGCGGGCCCGGTCCAGCAACTACCCCGGGCCACCTACGCCATCGAGGTCACCGCCCCCACCCAGAGCGCCGATGTCCGGGTGCGGCTGATCCCCGCCGCCCACGGCACGCACTGGAACGTGCACATCCACGACCACCGCACCGGCGTCGCCAGCGCGGTCTTCGACCCCCACGGCCACGCCCGGACCTACCCGACACCGATCGCCGCAGCCCACGCCGCGATCACCGCCATGACCATCCACACCGCCACCAGCGCGGCCCCTGCCCGCCAGGGCGGCTGACCTCAACCGGGCGATCCACCCCGTCACACCGCACCTGAACGGCCAGACACCGCCGGTGTCCGCCCCACCCCTCTCACGCCCCAACCCACTCCCGGGTCGGGGCGTTCGTCGTACCCACCCGAAGGAGAACACCGTGTTGTTCACCGTGACCGTGATGCACAACATCACACGAGCCGACGGTCGCCTGGCCGTCCTCGCCCGCTTCACCGCCAACCGCCTGCTGCCCGGCGACACCCTGCAGGTCCTCGGGATCCTGACCGTGCCCGCCACCTCGCTGGCCGACGCCGCCGAGACGACCTACGCCATCGGCAACGGCGCCGGCGAACCTGGCCTGGTCCAGGTCTACCGATCCTGGGGCGTACGCAGCCTCTGCGTCGGAGACGCCGTGATCATCCAGGCGCCCGAGGGACGTCGTCACGTGCTGGCCTGCACCACCACCGACTGGCTACCCCTGGCGGACCCCCGGGCCTACACCATCCTGCCCGGCCACCGGTCCACCACCCAGACCACCGACGACACCGACCCCCAGGCCTCGACCGGCTCACCGGCCGCGGTCCACGCCGACACCCTCACCGACCCCGGACCAGGCGAGGGCACCGCGGCCGCCTCGACCCGGCGCGACCGGACGCCCGGACCCGGCAACGACCCCACCACGACCGACGAGGTCGACATCCCCGGCAACGGCGAGGGTGGTGAAAGGTCGTGACCGGCCCGGACCGCACCCGGGTGGCCGTCGGCGAGCCGCGGGAGATCCTCGCCCTGGTCTGCTACTCCCTGGGCTACCGGCCCCAAGACAGCCTGGCCCTGGTCGGGGTCCGCGAAGACCGATCCACCCTGGTGGCCCGCATCGACCTGCCCGCCCCCGCCGACCTCATCGACGCCCTGACCGGCGTGTGCTCACCACTGCTGCGTGAACACGTCACCGGTGTCGTCGCGGTCCTGTTCACCCCCACCGACCCGCCCGTGACCGCCCAGGACGCGGCGGGGGTACTGGGCGCGGCGACGGTCCTGGGCCAGGCCGGTCTGAGGGTGCACGACCTGATCTGGGTCGGCCCCACCCGGTACCGGTCCCAGTCCTGCCCCGACCCCGCCTGCTGCCCTCCGGCGGGCCGGCAGGTGGCCGAGGCGTTGACCGACTCCCTCGTGGCCGCCACCGAGGTCGCCGCCGGGACCACCTGCGCGGCCACCGAGGCCGACCTCCTGGCCGAGACCCGGCCCCGCGACGTCCTGCCCGTCGAGACCATCCTCGGCACCGACCCCGGCGACGCCCACGCCTGGCTGGCCGCCTGGACCACGTGGCTGGCCCACCCCGACCGGGTGGACTGGGCCCGGGCCATCGCCGGCATCAACCGCATCCGCTACCGCGACGCGGTCATGACCGCCGCCCTGGCCGGCGAACTCGACCCCGTCGCCGCCTACGACGCCGCACCCGAGTTGACCGACCACCTGCTCTCCCGCTGCCCCGACGTCGAGAACACCTCGACGAACCTGGCCCTGCTGGCGGCCCTGGCCGCCCGGGCACCGCAGCGGTGGCGGGCCCAGCCCCTGGCCGCGGCGGCGTTCCTGGCCTGGCAGTCCGGGCGCGGTGTCAAGGCCCGGCTGCTGGCCCGGGCCGCCACCGACGACGACCCGACCTGTTCCCTGGCCGCCCTGGTCACCCGCCTGATCCAGGCCGCCGTGCCCCCGCCGTGGACCACCACCAGCCCCGGCCCCACTTGACCATCGACCCGCCACGGGCGTCACCGCCGCACCGCCACGGCGGTGACGTCCCGTCTCACCGACCCCATGGCGTGCCCGTCCCCGGCACGTCGCCGGCCGCCCCACCCACCGGGAGGAACCCCATGAAGCCCACCCCGCCACCCGTGACCGACGAGCCCACCAGCACCGACACCGCCTCTGTGGACGGCACCGGCACCGACACCGGTGTCACCGCGGTCGGAGAGCCGGACGGCGCCGCGGAGACCGAGGACGACGTCGAGAACACCGCCCCGCAACAGGACCCGCCCGTGTTCAGGCCGCTCGGGGACTGCGCCCCAGGGACGGTCCTGACCCACCGCGGACGCCCGATGATCGTGCTGGGCCGCCACGACGACCAGACGGAGGTTCTCCTGCGCGGCGACCTCGTCCTGCTGCCCGCCCACACCCGCGCCACGCCGATCCCGGTGGCCGCCGACCGCGAGACGGCCCTGACCCGGGCGGTGGCCCACCTGGGTGAACACCTACGCGACCTGCGCGTCCAGCGCGACCAGGCCCAGGCCCGCCACCGACGGGTCATGGACGACATCCGCGCCTACGCCATCGACTGCTACCACGAGGACCGCATCGACAAGGAGGGCCTGGCGCAGTTCCTGTCCGCGTTCGGCCTGGCGCCCTACGACCGGGTCCAGGTCTCCTTCACCATCCACGGCGGCTACCAGACCACCGGCCACCCCGACCATGCCGCGCCCGACCTGCGCGCCCACCTGCGCCTGGACCTGACCGGCATCCCCGACCTGGTCCCCGACAGCACCTTCCACACCCTGGCCATCGACATCACCACCTGAACGCCCCCATGGGCCGACCATCCCTCGCACAGGCCACCGACCGGTTCACCGGCCCCGGCGCGCCAGACGCACACCAACGACACCGTCGACCCCGCCCCCGCGACCCCGCGGCCGGCGGGGTCCTTCCACGAGAAAGGACCCTCACCGTCGTGGACGACACCTCCACCACCGAACACCCCCCGATGTCTCCTGCCCTGCGGGAGGGGAGACACCCGCGCGGCCCGAACGCCGGCCGGCATCACGCCGGCCTCCGCACTCCGCGTGAGGTCACCGGGCCGGCCCGGGACTGCTTCGCCCAGCCACCGATGGTCACCTGGTACGCCGAGGTGGAGAGGTTCCGCTTGGAGCTGTACCCGATGCGCCCCGCCGGGCCGGCGGACATCACCGCGGTGGCTTACCGGTTCTGGGACCTGTCCCCCGACTGGCGCGCCCGGCCCGTGTTCACCGGCCCTGACTGGCACCCCTCGGTCCTGCATTCCGTCGACGGCGCCGAGTCCGTACGTGGTCTCCTGGTCTTCCTGTCCCTGCGCCCCGGGGACACCGACGCCGACTACTTCGTCTCCTATACCTCCCGTCAGCTCGCCTGGCGGGATGCCCGCGCCGAGGACCTCGCGCCGTGGGCACTGGCGCCCGAGGAGACCGGTGATCCGGTGCTGGTCCTGGACCACCACTCGCCCGCGGTGCCGCTCGGACGCACCCGCTACGCGGTGGTCATCCACGCCGCGTCCGAGCCTGGTGGGGATGGACCGCGGGCACCGCGGACCCACGGCGGTGTCGCCGAGGTGGTCACTTCCCTGTCCGCCGCCGAACGTGCCTTCGCCCACTGGCTGACCGACACCGGCCACGACCACGGCGTCGGAGACACCGCCGCCTGGGCGGATCTCTATCGCGCCGACGACTGGGACGGCACCGGCTACGGCGACCCCCTGTGGCGCCTGAACCGAACAGGCCCGCACGGGGCCATCACCCGCCAGGCGTACTGACGACCCACACGCCACAGCCCACCGGTTCACCGCGAGCCCGCCGGACCCCGGCGAGGTGCAGATAACGACGCCTGTGGCCGCCGGCGGGAAGAACCCCGAGCCCGGTCGCGCACGCCGGTCTCGCCCGGGGAGCCGTAGCGCCGCGGCCCTCGTCAAGGAAGGAACCCCCGACATGACCTCCATCAACGCCCCGCCCCACCCGCCCGTTCACCCCGGGCACCCAGTCTCGGCCCGACCTACCACCCGCTGGCGGGCCGTCACCGCCGCGCTGGTGGCCGCCGTGGCCGGGGCGGGCCTGGCCCACCTGGGTCACCGGGCCCGTATCCGCGTCCTGCGACGGGAGCTGGCCCGATCTCGTCACGCCGCCCGTCACGACGTCCTGACCGGTCTGGGCAACCGCGCCGTGCTCAACGACCAGCTCGACGCCGACTCCGTCGACCTGCTGGCCCTGGTCGACCTGGACGGCTTCAAACAGGTCAACGACACCCACGGTCACCTGGCCGGCGACCACGTCCTACGCCACATCGCCCACCGGCTCACCGCTGTGCTGGACGACACCGGCACGGCGATCCGCCTGGGCGGCGACGAGTTCGCCCTCACCTGGCCCCACCCACCACCCGACGCCCTCGCAGCGATCGAGGCCGTGGTGAGCGAACTGGCCCGCCCGATCCGGCTGCCCCACGGCCCCCAGTTGGTCCCGGTCGCCACCGCCGGGGCGGCCGTGGCCGGCACAGGCCTGCGCGGGACCGCGCTGCTGGCCGCGGCCGATGCCGCCCTGTACACCGCGCGGGCCACCGGACGCCAGGTCCACCTGACCACCCGCCCCACCCCCCACCCCGGTCCCGGTGGGCGTCGCCGCCGCGACACCCGCCCCACCCCGAAGGAGGAGATCCCATGGACACCACCACCCAGCCCCTGACCAGCCCACCACCCGCCGGTGCCACCGACACCACCCCGGCGGACGCCGGTGCTGCCCACGACCGGGACCTGCCGGTCCTGGTCGGCCCGCCGCCGGCCCCCGCCGTGGAGGTGACGGTCGGCGACTGCGCTGCCGGTGCGGTCCTGACCCAGCGCCCCGGCACCGAGACCACCGAGACCTTCGTCGTCCTGGCCCGCCACGGCAACGACGTGGAGGTCTTCGGCAACGGGAAGACCACCACGCTGCCCGCCCACACCCGCGCAGTGCCGGTCACCGACCCCGCCGGGTGCGATCCGGTCCTGGCCGCCGCGCTGACCCACCTGGCAGTGGCCCTGCGCGCCGAACGAGACCAGCGCACCCACCACCAGGCCCATCACCAGCGGGTCCTGGACGACATCCGCGGCTCCGCCGTTCAGCGCCACACCGAGGGCCAGATCTGCCGTCCGGGGTTGGCCGACTTCCTGTCCGCCTTCGACCTGGCCCCCTACGAGCCGCGGGTGCGCGTGACCTACGCCATCACCGGCAGCTACGAGGTAACCGGCACCCCCGAGGCCGCCGAAGACGACGCCCGCGGCTACCTGCGCCCGGACCTGGACGGCCTCGATGACGTCGTCGACAGCGACACCCATGACGTGACGATCCAGGACGTCACCACCGTGTGACATCCCGTCGGTGGCAACCGGGACCACCCGGGTGCCCCGCCGGCAGCGGGCGTGCACCGCAACGGACCAACTCACCTCGACCCTGCCGTCACCGCCCCCGACCCGCGATCACCCGGACCGTCACCGACCCGGACCGTCACCGACCCGTCCGCGAGTCGGCCATCGCCACCCCTGACCCCGTTGCCCGCCTCCCGCGGCCACGGGGTCCCTTCACGACAGGAGCACCCGCATGGACGACACCCCGACCACCCGGCCTCCCCACCAGCCCACCGATCCACCGCAGCCGTCCTACCCCTACATCCGTGCCTGGGGACAACTCATGGGCAGCAGCGAGACCCACACCCGCGCCCAGATCACCCAGGCCCGCACCGAGAACGCCCCGGCCACCGCGGTCTACCGCACCATCGAGGGAAGGTGGGCCACCACCGGCGACATCACCCGCCCCGACACCCGCCGCGACCTCGGCCTGGACCCCCTGCCCACCCGGGCACCCACCGCGGCCGATCTGACCGCGCACCTGCGCAACCTGATCGACGCCAGCGACCACCTGCGCGACGTCCACGGCCTGCACGAGGTCACCCTCCTCGACGCAGGCGAGGGCCTACGACTGGTCTTCACCACCGGCCACGCCGCCCGACTCCACCTCGACCTCACCGGCACCGACCCCACGTCGCTGCCCGCCCGACAGGACAACGCCAGCCAGGAGACCCACCAGGTCCCGACCACACGTCGCCGGCCCATCCGGCCCCGCAGCGGCGACCACGACAACCCGCCCACCAGCCCCGACCGGCCACCCACCTGAACAGCACACCCGCGACACCCGAGCGCCCCGCCACCGGACGTCCCTGACCGACCCCGATGGCGGGGCCTCTTCCTGCGCACCGCACCCCCACGCCGCCGACAACGAAACGGAGGACGACACCACCATGACGACACCCATCGACCTGCCACCCCGAGGCCCCACACCCGCCGAGGGCAACCACCTCCCCGAGACACCGACCGACCCGAGCAACCCGACAGCCACCACCGCCACGCCGGGGACGGGACCGGCGACCGATGCCGGGACCGACCCGCGCACCCCCGCGGCACAGGACCCACCGGCGACCCAGGCCCCGGCCTCCACCCCGACACCACCGCCCACCACCACGCCGGTCAGTTCGGCGCCGGCCACGGCGAACCCCACCCCCGGGCCCTCGCGGTGGGCCCGCGCCGGTACCGGACTGCTCCTGGGCCTGGTCGCCCTCGGCGTCACCATCGTGATCTGCACCCCCATCGCGCTCAGCTCCCAGGACCTCATCGGCTGGGCCGGCGCCCCCACCGGCCTGGGACTGCCCGCCCCGTGGCCGCTGCTGGTCTTCCTCGCCCTGGACGCCGCCGCCGGGGTCTGCGTGCTACTCACCGTCTACTGCGCCTGGCGCGGCGAGGCCCCCGGCGCCTTCGCCGTCCTGGTGTGGTGCTTCGCCGGCGCCTCGGCCTTCGCCAACTGGCGGCACTCCACCGCCCCCGGCGCGGCGCCGGACGCGGTGTGGTTCTTCCCCGCCATGTCCCTGGCCGGACCGGCCCTGCTGGAGACCGTCCTGGGCCGGTTCCGCCGCTGGGCCCAACGCGACCACGGACGCCGCCACCGCGGCCTGCCGGTATTCGGATGGCGACGGTGGATCCCCGGCCTGGGGTCCTTCCGCGACACCTACGGCGCCTGGCGCACCGCGCTGCTGCTGGACATCGACACCGTCACCGACGCGATCAGCACCTACCACCGGCTGTGCCCCGACGGATCCCTGCGCGTGGCCACCGCCCTGCGTCACCACCATGCCGGCCGGGACACCACGACCGGCGAGGCCGACACCGACGTGCAGGACCCCCACCCGGCAGCCGGCCCGGGCCAGGTCACCGATCCGCGGACCCGGAACCTGCCGGTGGACCTCATGCGCCGCA
The DNA here is from genome assembly GCA_012719445.1 of Actinomycetales bacterium. Lineage (GTDB taxonomy): Bacteria > Actinomycetota > Actinomycetes > Actinomycetales > Kineosporiaceae > JAAYAH01. Next base: position 32,872 of record JAAYAH010000136.1, read on the forward strand.
TCCCCGTCCAAGAAGGCCCCTACCAACGGTGGCGCACCACCTGGGCCGCACTCCGTACCGCACCCGGGGACCGCGCCACCGCCACCCGCCTGGCCACCGCGCACGGCTTCAGCCTCCGGCAGATCGAGTTCATCCGCCGCGCCGGGACCGCCGGACTCCTGGACCACCCGGTACCCCCCGCGGTGCGCCTGGCCACCGGCGCACTCGCCGATACCCGCACTGGCGAGGACGCCGACACCTAACCACGAGGTGCAGGGCCCAAACCCCAGCCTGTGCCCTGCTCGTTACCCGTGGGTGCGTAGTGGTTCGAGGCGCAGCGGTGCAGGCTCTGTGCACGATCCTGCACCGCTGCGCCTCGAACACAAGATCACACCCGAAGGATTGTCAAGTGAGGTGATCTCAGCAAGGAATGTACTTGTGCTCGATGTGGGTGAGGACCAGTGCTGCTTTGCCGATATCGCTGATCTTGTGTGGGCAGGCGGTGACATGGCGGAGCGCGGCCCAGCGGGTCTTCAGCAACGCGAAGCCTCGTTCGCCCTGAGCGCGTAGCCCGCGAAGCAGGGCGTTGTAGGTGCGGTTGTCGACGTGCAGGACCTGGGTGCCTCCGGGTTGCTTGATCGGGACGTGGATGCCGATTCCGGCGCCGGTGTAGCCGCCGTCGGCCAGCGTCGGCAGGCCGGCAGTTGCGGCCGCGTACAAGGCGGCCAGGCAGTTGCCGCGGGCGGCGCTCAGGTCGTGAACCGAGCCGGCCTGGACCGCGGAGATCCAGACCGGCAGGCCGTCCGGGCGCATCACGGCCTGCAGGTTCCCACCGTGATGGTGCGCCTTGCCGGAGAACCACAGGTCGATGGCCTGGCCCTTCTTGCTGGTCTTGGGCGCAGCGTCGCGGTCGCCGGCCACGACGGTGCCGTCCAGGATCACATACGCCCAGCCCTCGTCCTTGACTCGTTCCAGTGCTTCGGTCAGGTCCGGAGCTTCATCGGCGAGCACCCGCACGCCTTCGGCGTGGTACCGGTAGGCGGTGGCGCGCGAGAGCCCGAACCCGGCACCGAGCAGGGTGATGTCCTCCTTCTTGCGGAACCATGCCAGCACGAACACTGCCTGCTTCCAGCAGGTCGCCAGGCGGGTGTTCTTGCGGGTGCCCCGGCGGCGGCGCTCCCCTGTCTGTCAGGGTGAGTTGAGGCCAGCGGCTCATAGCAACCCCGTCTGACAGGGCGAGATCAGGACTGAGAAGCGTTGAGCATCCCCGTTGTTGTCGTAGCGCCCCAGGATGGGGTCATGAGTCGCAAGAAGGGCCCGCGCTCGGACGGGCCGCGCCCGCGCCGGTCGTTCACCCCGGCGCAGAAGCTGGACCTGCTGACCCGGTACGAGCAGGCCGTCGAGATCGGTGACGGCGGCGGGTTCCTGCGCCGGGAAGGCCTGTACTCCTCGTTGATGAGCGAGTGGCGCCGGGCCCGGGACGCCGGCCTGCTGACCGGCAAGGCGGCGGGTGAGTCGGTGGGGCGTCCCAGCGTGGAGCAGGCCGAGATCGCCCGGTTGACGCGGGAGTTGGAGGTGACCCGCGCCAAGCTGTCCCGCACGCAGACGGCACTGGAGATCATGGGAAAAGCGCACGCGCTCTTGGAGGAGATCTCCAAGAGCGCGCCGGAGGTGCCGGACGCGTTTCGGCGCGGACGGTCCTGATCGAGGCCCACCGGGCGTTGACCGCGGCCGGGACCACGACCCGGGTGGCGTCGGCGCTGACCGGGATCGCCCGCTCAACCATCGACCGGGACGCCCAGCGTCCGACGCCGGTCGTGCCGCAACGGCGCCGGCCCGCCAACGCCCTCACCGACGAGGAGCGGGCCCGGGTGCTGGCGATCCTGGATGGCCCGGACTTCGTCGACGCCGCCCCAGCGCAGGCGTACGCGGCACTGCTGGACCAGGGCATCTACGTGGGGTCGATCTCCACGATGTACCGGATCCTGCACGAGCACGCCCAGGTCACCGAGCGGCGCCGGCTCGCGCGGCACCCGGCCCGGGTCCGCCCGGAGCTGGTCGCCACCGGCCCCGGGCAGGTCTACTCCTGGTCGGGTAGCCGGGGGCATTTCAGCCCCCGGCTCCCACGGATCCCGGCGTGACAGTCTCCCGTCACCGGGCTCTTGCTGTTCTGGTCACCAAGCCAGCGAGGTCCATTGCCAGTGGGCGAACATCCGGGGGTAGCGTGAAGCGACTCCCCGCAGGCACGCCAAGGCTTTTCGGAGCCCCGTCAGCCGCTTGCATTTCCGTCGGATCCATCGCACCAGGTAGGCGTTGATGCGCCGCAGAAGGCCGTGAAGTTCACTGCGGTAGAACGCACCGTAGTAGTTCATCCAGCCGCGCACGGCAGGGTTGATGGCGCGCGCCAACTGGACGAAGGTCGATCCGGTTCGCCGGTGGATCCGCCAGGAGCGGACCTCGCGACTGATCTTCTTCAGGGCTTCTTTGCTGATCGCTGGCAGGAACCGGGTGAAGTTCACCCCTGCCCTGTTGCGTGAGGCACGTGGCCGGAACGTATGTAGGGTCGGGGGCTGGCGCGGTTGCGTAGGTTGCTCCGTTTCCAGCCCCCGCCACTTCGATCCGTGCATGAGGTTCTCCCTCACACGGCTCTCCGACGCCGTTCACCGCCGGTATTCGGTCTTTC
>JAAYAH010000137.1 GCA_012719445.1 Actinomycetales bacterium
CACCTGAACGACCCCACACCACCCCCGGCAGCGCGTAGACACACGCCCCCGTCCGGGTCCACCCGCGTCTTCCCAGGTCAACCCCCAAATCCCGGCCCGCGTGTGACCACCAACTGCGGAACCCGGGAGCATGCCGCCGCCCGTGGTGCGGCGACAGCCCCCTGCACGTCGTCCAGGCATTGTGGCCCCAGTCGGCCTCGGGACGAACACCGGCCGGTGCGCCTTCCCCCGGGCGCACCCCGGTGAGGGCTCCCCGGCGCGCGACGGCGGTCAGCGATGGGAGTACCGCGACCAGGCCGCGTCGGCCTGGTCGGGACGGCCCAGCTCGTCGAGGGCCGCGGCGAGCTGGGTGCCGAGACTGCGCATCTGCTCGGTGTCACCGGCGTCGAGGGCCTCCTCGGCGGACGCCCTGAGCTCGTCGAGGGCCTCCTCGACGCGCCCGAGCTCCTCCAGCAGCAGGCCGCGCAGGCCGGTGACGTCCCGGGCCGACCAGGCGTCGCCCAGCTCCCGGTACCTGCCGGCGATGCCCTCGACCGTCCGGAGCGCCTCCTCGGTCGCCCCTCCGGTGGCCAGGACCCGGACCGTCTGGTCGGCGAGCGCTACCCGATGCCACTCCAGGGCGAGCCGTTCCCGCTCGTCGTCCCGCTCGGCCGCGGCCTCGACCGCCGCGTCCAGCACGGCGGAGATCTCGGTCAGGGCCAGCCGTGCCGCCGCCAGGCCGTCGGCGTGCACGACCGCCATGGCCCGTGCCCTCAGGCAGGTGAGCGAGCGCAACACCTCGCCGGACTCCCGGTACAGGGTCGCCGCCAGCGCGTACTGGTCGGTCGCACTCGCCCTGTCGCTCTGGCACTCGGCCGCGAGCTGCAACGACTCCGCGCGGGCCAGCCCGTTGCCTGCCCGCTGGTGCCAGCAGGCGCTGCGTTCGGCGAGGGTGGCGGCGTACGCCTCGTCCCCGATGTCGCGGGCCGCCGTCGCGGCGCAGTAGGCGAGCATCCCGGCGAGGACCGCGCGTTGCGCGGCGATCGCCGTCACCGCCGGTCGTGCCCGGTCCTCCGCCGACGGGGGGGCGCCCGCTGGCGGGGAGCCGCCAGGGGCAGGGGAGCCGGCCGGGGAGTCGCCCGGGGCAGGGTCGTCCTCGGCGAGGGTCGCCTCGACGGCGGCGAGTGCCGACTCCGCGACCTCCGCAGCCTCCAGCGGCCGGTCGTCGTCCACGAGCGCCCACGCCAGGTCGAACCGTGCCCGATCGGCGAGGTGGGGCTCGTCGAGCCGCTCCCACAACGGGACGGCGCGGGTCAGCGCGTCGACGGCCTCGGCCTGGAGACCGAGGTGGCGGCGCAGCACCCCGAGCTGGGACAGCGTCGAGGCGAGCAGCCGGGTGTCCTCGGCCGCCGCCGCGTCCTCGGCCGCCTGACCGAGTGCCTCGGCCGCGTCGACGGGAGCGCCGGCTCCGGCCAGGGCACCGCCGAGCTCCCGGCCGATGACGGCACGCTCACCCCTGCGGGTCCCCGCGGGCAGCACCTCCATGGCCGCGCGCAGGGCAGCGACCCGATGGTCCTCGTCGAGTCCCTCGCCGCGAGCCATGAGCAGCATGGCCCAACACGCCCGCTGGTAGCCGGTGAGCAGTTCGGAGGCTGCCGCCTCGAAGGCCGCGAGCCCTCGTTCCAGGGCGACCGCAGCCTCGGCGGCGAGCCCCGGCTCGATCCACCCGTCCTCGACCGCGGGATCCGCCGGTGTCCCCGGGCCGCCGTCCGGTCGGTCCGGGGTCCGTCTGCGCTCGCCCAGCCAGCGCAGCAGCCCGTAGTGCCGCAGGTGGGCGCATCCGGCCTCGGCCCGGCTGCCGAAGCGCTCGACCTCGTCGGTGAGCGTCCCCGACCGGCGCACCAGCCGGGTGACCCCGTCCAGCGGGAGCGGGACCGTCCCGTCGAGCGAGGCCCGTGCCCGCTCGGCGAGGCACAGTTGCTCGTGCAGCGCGGCGGCCCCCGGCTCGCCGACCGCCCGCAGCCGCTCCGCAGCCCGGCAGGCGGTGTCCACGGCCTGTTCCGCGTCCGCCGGGTCGTCGTCGAGGGTCTCCCGGAGGGTGTCCAGGGCGAGGGCTGCCTCGAGCCGGGCGGTCTCCGCGGCGTCCGGGTGGTCCGGGGGCAGGTCCAGGTAGCGGTCACGCGCAGCACGCCAGGCGGTGATCACCCGCGCTCGCTCGGTGGGAACGCCGGTCGTGCCGCTGGCGGCCAGCGCCGCGGTCAGGTCGGCCAACGACGAGACCGCGTCGAGCCGGGGTACCGGCTGGCCGGGGCCGACCGCGTCGGGTCCCGACCGGTCCGCCGCGCTCCGGTGGGGGACGGCGACGGGCCGCCCACCGGGACGCCGCCGCACCTGGACGGCGTCCACCGGGAGGTCGGGGAGCGGGGAGGCGTCGAGCCACCGTTCCACCCGGGTGCCGACGGCTGCGGTCCCGTTGCGGGTGTCGAAGAGGGCCGCGGTCGTCCGTGCGGCGTCGGTCAGCCGGTCCAGCAGGTCGGCGCAGGAGGTGGCGGTCGGCTGGCCGCCCGACGCCTGGCGGCCGGAGACCTCGAGGTCCCCGCGGCCGGCCTCGTCGAGGCCGCGCAGCAGCCGCGCTCCCGCGGCGGCCAGCCACATGCCCTCCTCGGGGCTCGGCGGCGCCTCGATCTCGTGCAGCCGCTCCTCCAGCAGGTCGAGCCCTCGGAGCAGCCGACCGGAGCGGGCGCAGACGAAGATGTGTCGGGAGTGCATGCGGGTCGCGCTGGGGTCGGTGCGCTGGATCCTGGTGCCGCGGAGGTGTTCCCGGGCGGCCTGCTCCACCCGACCGGTCCGGAGCAGGGCCTCCAGTGCCACGGAGATCATGGACTGCGGCTGCTCGGCACACCCGCCGTTGGCCAGGACCGGCTCGGCCTCCCGCACCACGTCGTCGAACCGGCTCAGCCGGTTGAGGTGCTCGGCCCGTGCCGTCGGCTCGCAGGCCCGGCAGTCCGACAGCGCCGTCCGCGGGGCGCGGACCCAGGACAGGTAGTCCTCGTGCGCGGCTTCGGCGCCGTGCACGTGCTGGGTGACCACGAACCGGCACCCGAGATAGGGGGCATTGCCCTCGCCCGCGGCGGCGTACCGGTCGGCCATGTCGGCGAGCCCGTCCTCGATCCGCTCCAGCGGTACCGCGGGGTGGGCGAGCATCCCGACCGTCACCCACTTGAAGTACCAGAGCAGGCTGTGCCGCATGTCGGCGTCGAACCAGGACGGCCGCTCGTCGTGCCGGGCGAGCACCCAGGCGAAGGGCGTGAAGCGCTTGAGCGGCTCGCCGCCGTAGCAGTAGGCGGTGATCAGGCTCAGCCGGGCCCTGGCGCCGGTCTCCTCGTCGCCGAGGGTGTCGCTCTCCGCGACGATCCGCTCCAGCACGGCCGAGCGGGCCGTGCCGTAGGGCATGGCCTCCGCAGCGGTGATCGCTGCCCGGAGCTCCTCGGCGGTACGGGTCACGAGCGGGTCACCGCGCGGTCGAGCAACCCGATGAACGACCGCTGCAGCGCCGCGTTGTCCGCGGGGGCCATCGGGTGCTGACCGAGGAGCAGGGCCTGGCAGTACAGCGCCTCGACGGCCAGGCCGAGCAGCTCCGGGTCGGTGAGTCGGGCGATCCGGTGGACGACGGCGTTGCGGTGGTTGAGCAGCAGCCGCCGCCTGCCGCTCTGCCCGTCGTCGAGGGAGCGGAGCAGCCGGCCCCACACGTCGTCCGCCTCGGCGGCCTCCCTGCTTGCCCTGCGGTGCCGGGACTCGCGGTCGTCGAGGACCAGCGCGGGCAGCGTCACCGGGTCGAACTCGCGCAGTTCGATGTCGACGTCCACCCGGTCGAGCACCTCGCGCGCGGTGGTGAGGAAGGACCGCAGCGCGAGGGCGACGTCCTCGCTCACGGTCCGCACGTGCGCGTCCAGGTCGCCCGGCACGATCGGTTCGATCTGGATGCCGGGGTCGACCAGCGGCAGCCGGCCGATGAGGGCGGTGTCGAAGGCGTACCCGGCGTTGACGACGCCGATGCCCTGGGCCCCGGCGACGGGGGCGATCTGGCGGTACTCGTCGACGGTCGAGGCGTACCGGACGACGCCCATCCGGGTCGCCACCTCGGGAAGGGTCATCGTGCCGACCGTCGTCTCGAACCGCAGCCACGGCAGGACGGCGCGCAGAAGTTCGTCGTCCGTGCAGGCCACCGACTTCACGGCGAGGGCGTGCAGGTCGAGGAAGGCCTCGAAGCGGCGCGGGTCGACGTCCGCCGTGCGCAGCATCCAGCGCCGGATCTGCTCGCCGATCCCGGTGCGCACGTGCTCCAGCAGGTCGTCGTCGTAGAGGGACTCCCGGGACGCGGTCAGCCGGAGCTGGTCGGAGTCGACGAGGCAGCGGACGAAGAAGGCCCACTCGGGCACGAGGTTCTCGACGGTGTCCCCGACGAGCATGCCCTTGACGTAGACCCGGTGCGCCTGGCGGGCCGACGGCGAGGTGGGCTGGCCGATGACGGCCGCGAGCCCGCGCAGCCCCGCCTCCGGGACCGTGACCGGGAGCAGGGTGAGCGCCCGGACGCCGAGCAGGGCCTCGGCCGCGTCCGCCGAGGGCGGCGTGGTGTCCCACGGCGGCGGTGAGGTCACCCGGACCGGGACCGGCTCGCCGGGCAGGGCGACCCGTACGTCCCACGGCAGCATCTGACCGAACTCGGTGGCGAGCTCGCGCAGCTGCCCGCTCGTCGTCCACTCCTCCGACCCCGGCCGCGGGGTGAGGCTCACCCAGGTCCCGCAGGTCTCGGTGTCGCTCGCCGGCCCGGGGACCTCGTCCGGGTCCAGGTCCTCGCCCAGCGGCGCCGGGACGCCGGGCGGCAGGTCCCCCGCGAGGATCTCGACCGTGTAGGCCCCGTCGCTGCGCCCGCACCAGCGCACCGTCGGTCCGCCTGTCGCCGAGCGGGTGACCAGTTCGATCTCGTCACAGACGAGGAAGCACGACAGCAGGCCGATCCCGAACTGGCCGAGGTAGTCGGACCGGGCGAACCCCAGGTCGTCCCGCTTGGACGAGGAGCCGATGGTGGCGAGGAACCTCTCGACCTCCTCCGGGGTCAGCCCGATGCCGGAGTCGAGGCAGTGCAGCCGCCCGTCCCCCGAGACGTCCGCGGGAACCAGGAGGATCCGGGCACGGCTGTCGGGCTGCTCCGCCGCCCTCGCGGTGAGGGCGTCCGCGGCGTTCTGCAGCAACTCGCGGACGAACACCCGGGGGCTGGAGTAGAGGTGATGGCTGAGCAGATCGACGACCCCTCGCAGGTCGACCTGGAAGGCCCTCTCGCGCACTCGCTAGATGATGCCCGACCCGCAGGAGCTTCGCGTACCGGTCCGCCAGACCGGTGGGGGCGATGTGTCAGCCGAACCGCGCCGGACGGCGAAACTGCTGGTCAGGGGAGGGCTGGCGAGGGAACGGCCCGGGAGGAGGGCGGGCGGGGGAACGTTCTGTGACGGGCTGGATACGGAACGGTCTGTGACCGGCCGGAGACGGAACGGTCCTGGAGACGGAACGGTCCGCGGGCTGTCGCCGGACGGCGACATGCCGTGCTGGACGGTGCACGGCGCCCGCGGACCGCGGTGACTGTCGTGGTCTTGGCCGGTCGCCTGGCGACCGGGTACCCGGAGGTGATCCGGGTGATCCGTCCGGTCGACGGCGACTAGCCGACGGTCACCTCACGCGTCCGATGGTCGATCATTACCTCGGATCACCTCCTTTCCTCGTGTGCGACGACCGTATGTCGACCGTCCGGCACCGGCAATCGGGTTTCCGCGCCCAGGCACGCCGGGGCGCGGAAGGGGTGCCGGCGGTGGGCCGGGGCGGGGAATCGGCGAGGATCAGGCCGGAGACCGGGCAGGACACGGCGACGTCAGTTGCACGAGCCCCCCTGCAGGCGCGGAGAATAGGGCACCCTACGGGCGACGGGAGGCTCGACAGCGGTGAGCGACCTGATCGATACCACCGAGATGTACCTGCGCACGATCTACGAGCTCGAGGAGGAGGGGATCGTCCCGCTCCGGGCACGGATCGCCGAGCGGCTCGGCCACTCGGGACCGACGGTCTCCCAGACCGTCGCCCGGATGGAGCGTGACGGCCTGCTGCACCTGTCGGACGACCGTCACCTGGAGCTCACCGACGACGGGCGGGCCAGGGCGACCCGGGTCATGCGCAAGCACCGGCTGGCCGAACGGCTGCTGCTCGACGTCATCGGACTCGAGTGGCCCTACGTGCACGACGAGGCGTGCCGCTGGGAGCACGTCATCAGCGAGCGTGTCGAGCGCAAGCTGCTGCCGCTGCTGGACGGCCCCGCGGAGTCGCCGTACGGGAACCCGATCCCCGGGCTGGACGAGCTCGGCGGGACCGCGACCGGTCCGGACGGCTACCGGGCGGGGCTGAGCGCTCTGCTCATCGAGGTCGGTCGGTTGCCGCGCGGGGGAACCGGGCGGTACCGGGTCCGCCGGCTCGGCGAGGTGCTGCAGATCGACATCGACCTCATGGAGGGCTTCGGCCGGATCGGCCTGCGGCCCGGCGCGGAGATCGAGGCGGAGCTGGACGACGACCTCGTGCTGCTGCGCACCGGGGAGGGGACGCTGGAGGTGCGCCGCGCGGTCGCGACCCACGTCTTCGTCGAATCCGCCTGACGGGTGGTGACGGCGACCACCGGTGATCGATGGACGACCCAGCGAAGTTCTCCGGGGCGGATCGGTGCGGAGATGTGACACAGGACAGCCTGATCCGGTAGCTTCGGGGGCGCTTTCCATCACCTGGGAAGACCCTGAGGCGGGCGCCAAGCTCTGCCACCGCCCCAGGGCCCGGACGACACCGCATGGCAGGGGCGGGGGACCCATTTCGGGGCTGTCCGCACCACTGGGCGGCTCCTTGGGGTGAAGCCCGACGGCGTCCCGTCACTGTGACGGCGTCCGAAGGCCGAGTGACTTCTCCCACTCGAACCCGACAGCTCACCTCGCAGGCGTCGGAGAGGTAGACCGTGACTTCACGACCTACGTCGCGCCATCGTGCGGAGCAGCGGGCGGTAACCCCGTTGTCCCAGCTGACGTCCGCCGTTACCGATCATGTCGGGACGATCGGTCGCGGTGGTGTCGTCATCGCGATGTCCTCCGGCCTCGTCGCCACCTTCACCCTGCCCGCCCAGGCGCAGGGATCCACCGCCAAGACGGTGCCGAACCCCGTCTCGGAGACCGCCGACGCGGCACTCCAGGCGCAGCAGGCCCCGCTGACGGCCCCGGCGAAGGCCAAGGTCTCCTTCGACAAGGGCACGTTCAAGGCCAAGCGGATCGTCAAGACGACGGCGACGAGCACGCAGCGCGTCTCGCGGTCCACCACCCGTTCCGACTCCTCCAGCTCCGCCGTCACCTCGGCCTCCGGCAGCTACACCGGGTCCGAGGTCGTCGCCGTCGCGGAGCGCTACCTGGGGGTTCCGTACCTGGCCGGGGGAGCCTCCCCGGACGGGTTCGACTGCTCGGGTCTGGTCATGTACGTGTTCGCGCAGTTCGGGATCAACCTGCCGCGCACCTCCGACGGACAGATGGGCGCGACCACCCGGATCGCGCGGTCCGAGGCCAGGGCAGGTGACCTCGTGTTCTTCGTCGACTCCAGCGGCAACGCCTACCACGTCGGCATCTACGTGGGCGGCAACATGATCATCGATTCGCCCAAGCCGGGTCAGGTCGTCCAGGAGCGCGAGATCTGGACCAGCAGCGTCTCCTTCCACCGGGTTTGAGCCGAACGTCACACGGACAGCGTGCCCACCGGCCCTGGTCACCCTCGGGTGACCGGGGCCGGTGGCTTGATCCGTGTCCGATCCGTGGCCGAAAAGGCGTGCTCTCGGGAGCCTCCCTCTTTTAGTCTTCCTTCCAGATGACGTCCTCCGCGGGGAGCGACCCGGCGGCCGGCAGAGCAGGGAGGTGGCCGTGAGCGACGCGATTCGCAGTGTTGACGGAGCGCTCGCGAGTGCGAGCGGCCCGGTACCCGTGGCGTGCCGGAACCGTGACGAAGGCGCTGTCCCCGCCGCGGACGGCGCCTTCACCTGCGTCCAGGTGCCGTCGGGGACAGGGTCCGGGAGGAGGTGACGGCATGCGCACGCTGGTCCTCAACGCGGGGTACGAACCCCTCACCGTCGTGTCGTTCCGCCGGGCACTCGTCCTGGTCCTCGCGGGCAAGGCGACCGTCGTCGCCCAGGGCGGCACGCCTGTCGTCGGCGGCTCGATCACCCTGCCGCGCCCGTCGGTGATCCTGCTGGCCCGCTACGTCAGGGCACCCCACGGCAGGACGGCTCCGGTGAGCCGCCGCGGGGTGCTGCGCAGGGACGGCCACCGCTGCGCCTACTGCTCGGGGCACGCCACCACGGTCGACCACGTGCTCCCGCGCAGCCGGGGCGGTCGCGACACCTGGGAGAACCTCGTGGCCTGCTGCCTGCGCTGCAACAACCTCAAGGGCAACCGCACCCCGGAGGAGAAGGGGTGGGTCCTGCGGATCCGGCCCCACACCCCCTGGGGGCCTGCCTGGGCGGTCCGGGGGGCCGACGTCCGTGACCCCGCATGGGAGGCCTACCTCGGGGCCGCGTGAACCGGGTGTGGGCCCACCCGCGGCGGGGGCCGCAAAGACTGGTGCACCGGCGCCTCGGGCGCCGGTGCACGTATGAGACTGCCACATCATCGCGCAAATGCAAAGTCCCACTACTTTTCGTAACCGTCGCCGCGCATCGACCCAGGTCACGAAAAGATAACATCACTGCCCGTCATGTACGGGGGTCCGATCGCTGCCCGCGGTGACCGTGCCGTCCCTCCGTCGTCGTGGTCGCCGTGGGGGTTCGCCGGGGTCGGTCGTCGTGGCCGCCGGGGCGGGTCGTCGTCGTCGCGTCCCGGCGGTCCGCCCCGCTCTGCCCCGACGTGCCGGTCATCACCCCCTCGATCCCCGGTCGGGGCTGTCGCGGGATCGGGGGCCTGTGGCACAGTTTGCGGCATGTCCTCCCGGCAGGTGTCCGTCCCGGCACGGCGGTGTCCGTCGGCCGCGGGCGCGCGCTGTCGTCCCGTGGCCTGACCCCTGCCCGTTCCACCGCCCGGAGCGCGGGCCCGTCGGTCCGTCGCCCGGCACCACAGCGAGGACATCCCATGGCCACACGTTCGACCGTCGTCCTGCACGCCTACCCGGACGACGAGACCGTCCTGACCGGTGCGACCCTGCGCCGGCTCGCGGATGCCGGCGAGCGGGTCGTGCTCGTCACGGCGACCACCGGCGAGACGGCGGCACCCCTGGTTCGGCTCCGACAGGGGGAGACCCTCCACGAGCGACGGCTGCGCGAACTGGAGCGCGCCTGCGAGCTCCTCGGCGTCGCGCGGCTGGTGGCGCTCGGGTACCGCGACTCCGGGGCCCTGTCCTCGACGAGGGCCTCCGCGACGGGTACCGGGGCCCCGTTCCGGGCGGCGTCCGTGCCCGCGCTGGCCCGGATCGTCGCGGGGATCGTCGAGGACGAGGGGGCTGACGGCCTCGTCCACGTCGACCGGGGCGGGGTTGACGGGCGGGCGGACCGGATCCAGGCGCACCGGGTGGGTGCGGAGGTGGTCCGGATGCTGGGCGTGACCGGGTACGAGGTCACCGCGCCGGAGGGTGCCGTCCCGGCCCCGCCGGGCGCCGACGACGTCCTGACCGTCGAGGCGAGCGTCCCGGAACTGCTCGCGAAGATGGCCGCCATGGCGACCCACGCCAGCGGGATCGGTCTGGAGACGATGGACTCGCTGTCCTTCGCCGCCGTGCACGGGCGGGAGCGTTTCGTCCGCAGGGGCGCCCTGGCCACTCTCGACCGTCTCGCGGCCGGGCCGTACGCCGGGCCGGTCGGGGTGGCGCGGGTTCGTGACCCGGGTTCTGTCCGGGTGTCCCACGGGTACCTCCGGCCGGTGGTGTCGTCGGTGCCCGTACGGTGACACCGGGCCCTGCGCGAGGAGGGCGCAGGCGGATCTCGAGGAGCGACGGCGATGACCCATCCCACGGACGAGGCACCGGTACCCGAGGCCGCGGCGTCGTCGGCCGCCCCGGTCGACGCTCCCGCCCGGGACGCCGAGGCGTCCCGGGGACGCACCGACCCGGACGACGCCGGCGAGGAACGGGAGCGGCCGGGCGCGCACCCGTCCTGGCTGCCCCGCGGTCCGGTGGACCGGGCTGCCCTCGCGGACCTGCCCCCGGCCGGGAGCCGGGCCGAGGAGGAGACCGAGGGTGAGGTCGTCTGGGTCTGGTGGCATCGGTCGACCTGGAAGCACGTCCTGATCACGGCGATCGCGGCGTTGCTGGTCTCCGCCCTCGCCGCCCTCGCCGCGTACCTGGTCATGGTCCTCCCCACCGACAGCTGTGAGTTCAAGGGCGAGCTGGGCTGCCTGCCGCCGCTGGTCATGTCGGTGTTCGGGATCCCCCCGTTCGCGGGGTTGTTCCTCTGGCAGATCCTGCGGATCGCCAAGGTGCTCTCCCCCGGGATCGTCGCGTTCGCGACCGTCGCCGGACTGCTGCTGCTGGCCTGGGTGGACCAGCTCGGTCTGCCGGTCCTCTGGCCGGCGATCGACGCCGTGCCGTGGTGGGTCGGCCTGCCGCTGGTCGCCACCGCGCTGGCCGCCGCCGTGACCCGGGTCGTCTGCTCCAGGGGGCGCAACGACTGAGCGGGCGTGTCGGCCCTGCGTCGACCCTGTGCCGTCCCCGTGTCGACCCTGTGCCGACCCCGTACCGCCCCCTGTGTCGGCCAGGAGCCCGGGCAGGCAGGGGGACGGCGTGGCGTGCCCTGGCCCCGCCAGGGCTCCCGTGTCCGCGAGGGGGGTTCGCAGTCCCGGAGGGAGGGAGCCGTCACCGGGCGTGACGGGTGTTTTCGGTTTGTTCGTGCCGCCAGGGTGGGTCCGTCCCCCCTGATCGGCGCCGGGACCGGTGCTCGGTCCGGTGAACCGGGACCCGATCGGCCCACCCGCGGCGGATCCCGGGCGACGCGGGGTTCCCGGCACCGGCTACAGATCACCCGTTCGGCATCCGATATCGACGAAGGCGCTCGGAACGTGGCGCCTCGGGAGGTGTCCATGGCTGGACGGGGTGACGGTCGCGCCAACGGCAGGGCTGCGTCCGTCGCGACCCGCGAGGCGCCGGCGATCCTCGACGTCGTCTTCCGGATGGCGGCGGAACGCGGTGACCCGAAACTGGCCGTCACGGTGGCCCCGGACGGCACCCCGACGATCACCTGGGCCAACGACGCCGCCCGGAAGCTGCTCTCACCGGTCGAGGAGGACATCCTCGGCCGGCGCCTTGGCAGGACCCCCGACCCGGGGACCTCGGACGCGCCCCCCGACTGGTCCGTCGCCGTCGAGCGACTGATCGAGGACGGCGGCGGTGAGGCCAGGGCCGCGCTCCCGATGGCCGACGGCTCCCCGCAGCCGGTCGAGGTCCTCGCCGTTCCGGTGGCGGGCACCCCCGGGGGGAGTGCCGAGGCCTGGCTGGTCACCCTGCAGCCGGTCGCCGACGAGGTCCTGACCGCGAGGGCGGAGGCGAGCCAGGCCGAGCAGAGGTTCGCCGCCCTGGCCTCCAACTCGCCGGTCGGCATCCTGATGTCGGACGTCGGCCTTCGGCTCGGCTACGTCAACGAGTGCTTCGCCCAGCTGGCCGGGCTGGACACCAGCCGGCTGCTCGGCACCGGCTGGCTGGACATCGTGCACCGTCAGGACCTGCCCGAGCTCTACGACGCGCTGCAACTGGTCCTCGGCGGGACCGCCCGGGACCTCACGGTGCGGCTGCAGCCGGTGGCGGGCACCCAGCGGTGGGTGCGGCTCCGGCTGACCCCGATGACGACGGCGAAGCGGGCGGCGGGCTTCCTCGGCGTCGCCGAGGACATCACCGCGCGCAGGGCCTGGGAGGAGCAGCTCGCCTACCAGGCCAACCACGACGCGCTCACCGGTCTGGTGAACCGGCGCAAGCTCACCGAGACGATCTCGGCGTTGCTCGACAGCAGGCGGGCGCGGGACCACCAGTTCGCGGTGGTCTTCTGCGATCTCGACGGGTTCAAGCAGGTCAACGACACGTACGGGCACGACCTCGGTGACCGCGTGCTCGTCGAGGTCGGCCGCAGGCTGACCAGGACCGCCAGGGAACACGATGTCGTGGGGCGGATGGCGGGGGACGAGTTCATCGTCGTCCTGCGCGACATCGTCACCCCGGACCAGGCCGAGACCGCGGGACGGCGCCAGCTCGCCGCCCTGTCCAAGCCGGTCTTCGTCGGCGAGACGGACATCACCGTCTCCGCGAGCCTCGGCATCGCCTTCCCCGAGCCGGAGGACACGGCGGAGAACCTGCTGAGACAGGCCGACCGCCTCATGTACCTCGCCAAGACCGGGGGACCAGGGCAGTACCTGCTCGGGGCGAACGGTGGTGGGGCGCCGTCGTGAGTGTGGAGAACGTGGAGCGGCTGCTGGCCAGGCACGAGGACATGCCTGCCCGGGCCAGCGCCGCTGCCCGGGTTGTCCGCCTCGCCGACGATCCGGACACCTCGGCTCAGCAGCTCGCCGACGCGATCAGCCCGGACCCGGTCTTCGCCGCGCGACTGTTCCGGGTGGCGAACAGCCCCTACTACGGGCTCGGCGGTCGGGTCAGCAGCCTGACCTTCGCGGTGTCCGTCGTCGGCTTCCAGACCGTGCGCAGCCTTGCCGTGGCGGCCGCAGCGGGTCTCGACCGGCCCGACGCCGTCCCGACGGGGTTCTGGGAGGCGTCGGCGACCTGTGCCACGGCGGCGGAGCTGGTGGCGCCGCTGCTCGGCGCGCATCCGGGCGACGCCTTCTCGCTCGGGCTGCTGCACACCCTCGGCTCGGCCCTGCTCCACCAGCACGCCCCGGTGCCGTCGGTGTGCCTCCCGGAGCCGTTCGACCCGGGGGAGCTGCTGCGGATCGAGCACGACCTCTACGGCATCACGCACTCGGACGCCGGGGCCCGGGTGCTCGGTGCCTGGCAGTTCCCCCACCACGTCTGCGAGCTCATCTCCCGGCACCACGAGCCGCTGCTGCCGGACGCGCCGCCGCTCGAGCGGTCGCTGCACACCGCAAGGGCGCTGGCGGACCGGATCCTCACCGACGATCCCGCCGGGCTGGGCACGGACCACAGCATCGCCTGGATCAGCGAGGGCCGACTCACCGCGACGGACCTCGGTCCGCTGCTGGTCCGGCTGCAGGAGAAGGCGCAGAACCTGCTGGAGGGGCTGCGGCCGAGCGAGTGACGTCCGGCCGGGCACCCGGCGGGACGGCGGGGCGGGACCGAGACGATCCACGGTGACCGATCAGGGACGTCGGGGGGGTGTTCCCGAGGAGCCGGCCCGCCGATAGAGGGGGCGAGGCCAGCTGTCGCCGCCGGTGGCCGACAGCGGGTGTCGTCGTCACGGCGCGCACGGACGGAGGACCCGGTTCCGGATGTCGAGGACCGAGAGCAGGACGCTGCGGCGTCCCCGGGGCCCGCGGCTGCCCGGGTGGTGCTCCGGCGTCCCCGGCCTGATCATGGCCGTCGGCGTCGTGTCCTCGGTGGTGTTCCTCGTCGTGCCGGGGACATTGGCACCGGAAGCGGTGTACTCCGTCTTCGGGATCGTCATGTCCGGGTTCGCCATGGCCGGGGTGGTCCGGCGGCCCCGAGGTGACCGGTTCGCCTGGCTGCTGCTGGCCCTCGGGATGATCGCCCAGGCAGCCGGGGACGCCATGTGGTTCTCCGTGGAGTCCCTCCGCCACCAGGAGGTCTCCTTCCCGTCGGTCGCCGACCTGCTGTACCTCTCCGGGTACCCGCTGTGGGCGGTCGGGGTGGTGCTGCTCGTGCGGCGGCGCGGGGTCCGTGGCTCCGGGGCCGTCCTGGACACCTGCGTGTTCTCCGGGGGGGTCGCGAGCCTCCAGTACCACTTCCTCATCGCCCCGTACCTCGCCGACACCTCGGTCTCGCTGCTCGAGCGGTGGACGGCCGCGGCCTACCCGATGCTCGACCTGTTCCTCGTCTCGGTCACCGTGCTCGCCGTCACCGTGACCGTCCAGCGCGGGGCGGACCTGAGCCTGCTCATCCTGGGCCTGGTCGCGTGCTTCGCCGGTGACATCGTCTACGGACTGCAGGAGATCCGCGATGCCTACGCCTCCGGCGGCTGGCTGGACCTGACCTGGATGGTCAACTACACGCTGCTCGCGACCGCCGTCTGGGTCGGGTCACGGCCCGGAGGGCGGCAGCAGCGGACCACCCGGTGGGTCACCTGGCGGCAGGCGTCGGCGCTCGCGGCCTCCGCCGTCCTCGCGCCGATCGGGCTGCTCCTCGTCATCGGCGAGGACCCCGAGGAGATGGTGGTGCTGACGGTGGGCACCATCGTGCTCACCGCCCTGGTGGGGGTCCGACTCGCCGGGTTGCTCCTCCAGGTCTCCCGGCAGGCCGAGACCCTCGCCGCGGCTCTCGAGGAGCGCGAGCGCATCGGCGTCGAGCTGCGGTTCCAGGCAACCCACGACGCCCTGACCGGGCTGGCGAACCGGCACCACCTGTCCGTCGTGATCGACGAACTGCTGGGCGATCCCGGGCAACGGGACCACACGGTCGTCTTCCTCGACCTGGACGGGTTCCGCGAGCTCAACGACAGGCTGGGGCACGCCGCGGGGGACGAGATCCTGGTCGCCGTCGCCCGACGGGCCGCGGCGAGCATCCCGCCCGAGGGGCTCGTGGGACGGCTGGGCGGCGACGAGTTCGCGGTCCTGCTCCGGGAGACCGGGGTGCTCGACGCGGTCGAGGTGGCCGGCGAGCTCCTGGAGGCGCTGACCGGACCGATCGAGATCAACGGCAGCACGATCTGGGTGCGGGCGTCCACGAGCGTGGTGCGGCTGCGGACCGGCGGCCGGGAGTCGCACCTCAGCTGTGCATCGGTGTTCGCCGACGGTGACGTCGCGCTGCACGACGCGAAGCGGTCGGGCGGGGGGCAGGTGACCGTCTACCGCAGGACCATGCGGGAACGGATGCTGGGGGCCGGCGAGCTGGCCGCGGAGCTGCTCGAGGCCATCGAGGCGGACCGGCTGCACGTGGTCTACCAGCCGCTGACCCGGCTGCGGGACGGCGCCCCGGTGGCACTGGAGGCCCTGGTCCGGTGGGACAACCCGCGGAAGGGCGCGATGTCGCCCGCGGACTTCCTGCCCGTCGCCCTGGACAGGGGGCTGATCGACCTCGTCGACCTGTTGGTGCTCCGGCACGGGCTGACCCAGCTGGCGGACTGGCGGGCCCGGCTGCCGATCGCGGCGGCGGTCCGGCTGAACGTCAACACCTCCGCACCGCTGCTGGCACGGGAGGACTTCGTGCCGACGGTGCGGGCGATGCTCGCGGAGCACGGCCTGCCCGGATCGGTCCTGACCGTCGAGCTGACCGAGCAGGTGCTGGTGTCGGACGCGGACACCTGCGCCCGACGGTTGGCGGAGCTGCGGGAGCTGGGGGTCGGGGTCGCTCTCGACGACTTCGGTACCGGGTACTCCAGCCTCGCCTACCTGGAGCGCTTCCCCGTGGACCAGCTCAAGCTGGACCGGACCTTCATCGCGCTGGGGACGGCTGACGGCAGCCCCTCGGTGCTGCTCCGGGCCGTGCTCGAGCTCGCCACGACGCTCGGGCTGGAGGTGGTGGCCGAGGGGATCGAGAGCGCCGTCCAGCGTGACGTGCTCGCCGGCCTCGGATGTGCCATGGGCCAGGGCTTCCTCTTCGCCCGGCCGATGCCGAGCGGCCCGGCCGAGCACTGGCTCTCGGCTGCGGAACGCCGCCACGAGGCACCGGTGTCCGTGCCGGTCCAGCAGCGGCGCCGTCCCGCGGATCCGGGCCCCGCGGCCGCGCCGATCCCCCTGCCGGACACGAAGGGGCAACGGTAGGGGTAGTCCCTCCCGATCCTGGAACGAATCGGGCATGCTGGACGTCATGTGAAGGGTGTGCTGCCGGTGAGCCCGGGACCGAGGGGACGGACCCGGTGTCACCGGCCCTGACGGACGGGTGAGAGCGGGGGGCCATGCGGAACAGCGTGAACGGTTGGGGGTCGGCCCGGCGGATCGACGCCTGCGAGGTCGACGAGGGAGGGTGGGGCGCCGGCCGGAGAGCGCCCACCGAGGGGGTGCCCGGTCCCGTGCGGGCGGCCACCTTCGCGGCGGTCCCGGCCGCCGTCGGCTGGTCGCGGTCGTTCACCAGGGACACGGTCGCCCGATGGGGGGTGGGGCGCCTCGCGGACGCGGCCGAGCTGCTCACCTCCGAGCTCGTGACCAACGCCGTCAAGGCAGCGGCCGGGGCGGCCTTCGTCGATCCGCAGGACCCCCGCCTGGTGCGGGTGTGGCTGAGACTGGTGCAGGGCAGCCTGGTGATCGAGGCGTGGGACCCGGAGAGCGATCTCCCGGTCATGGAGGATCCCGCCCCCGGTGCCGAGAGCGGGCGGGGTCTGCGGATCGTGGACGCCGTCAGCAACGGGTGGGACCACTACGAGGCCGGGTCGGGCGGCAAGGTGGTGTGGTGCCAGCTCGACGTGCCGGCTCCGGACGGCGCCGGGCGGCCGGAGCTCCCGGTACGCCAGCCGCACCCGCTGCGACTGGTCCGCGCCTACCAGGGTGAGCAGTCGATCGCGGAGAACGACCCGGAGACGCTGTTCCGGGTCCGGGATGGACTGCGCGCACTGTAGCCAATGTGTACGGAGTGTGCTCTCTCACACTTCGGACCCCCGCAATTGTCATTCCTGTCACCTCGTGCTCACCTTTAGTCATGCGAATCGAGGTGGGATCGCCACGTGCCGTCGGTGTCCGCGGTCTCCGCGGGGTGCTCGCCGCTGTGCTGATCCTGCTCACGCTGGGGGCCTGCTCCCGGGGTGACGCCGCCTGCGCGCGGGCCGACGCCATGGCCGGGGAGGGCCGCCTCGCCGAGGCGGCCCGGCTGTACGCGGGCATCCAGCACCGGGGACCCGCCCGGTGCGCGGACGAGGGACTCGCCGAGGTCGCCGACCGCACGCGGGAGTCGTTCACCGAGACGGCCAGGGGACGGGCGGAGGAGGACGCCGGGGACGACGCGGCGGCGCGGAGGCACTACGAGGAGGCTCTGGGGATCGACACGGGCAACGCCGTGGCGTTGGCCGGCTTCACCCGGGTCGCGGGGCGGTCCGTCGGCCTCGGCGAACGGTGGGTCGTCGCGCAGCGGCTGCACGACGAGGGGCTGGACGCGGAGGCGAGGGAGGAGATCGTCAGGGTGCTCCGGGCCCACCCTGGGGAGCCGGTGCCGGGGAGCCTCGTCTCCGCGATCCGGGCGACCCCGGAACAGCTCGCGGTCGCCTCGGCTGCGGTCGTCGAGCCGATGGCGGGGCAGCCGGGCGGTTCGGGGGACCGGTGGCCGTGGTGGCTCCCGTGGGTGCTGGTCCCGGTGGGGCTCGTCGTCCTGGCCGGTGGGGTCCTCCGGGCCCTGCGGAGCCTCCGCCGGGCCGGGCGAGGCCGGGGCACGGACGGGCCTGACGCCGCCCCGGGGAGCGTGCCGGACCTCCGGGAGGGCTCGGAGTCCCCGGACGGAGCCGCCGCGTCGTCCGCCGGCCCACCGTCGGCAGCCCCCCCGGCCACCGGTCCGACGGTGGACCCGCCGTCCGGCCAGGACACCCTGCCCGCCCGGGTCGACGCGCTCGCCTCGCGGGTCGACGACCTGACCGGTGAGTCCGCCGACCTGCGCGCGTCGCTGACCCGCACCGACGGGACGGTGGAGTGGCTGGGCAGCAGGCTCGAGCACCAGGAGAACCTGATGACCCGGTTCCACCAGGCCGATCGCCGCCCTGAGCGCGACCGGTGGTGAACCGCGGCCTGAGCGCGGCCTGCTCGGGACCGGCGGGCCTGCGGCTCAGGAGGCGGGTGAGGGATCGGGACTCTGGACCGGAGGGAGCAGGCTGAACATCCCCTCGTCCTCCTGGGCGTTGTGCAGCCGGAGTACGGCGTAGAGCCCGTAGAGCAGCCGCTGCAGTTCCAGGACATCCTCGGCGTCGACGGCGTCGGAGTTCGGGCCGATGTCCTCCAGCAGCCGGCGCAGCCGGGCGACCTGGTGCTCGATCTCGGCGTGGGCGCGGCTCATGGCCCCGATCGGGTCGTCCCCGCCGAGCAGCCGGGCCATCACCGGGTACAGCTCCTCCTCCTCGGCGCGCTCGTGCGGGAGCAGCTTCCCCTCCAGCCGGTCGAGCAGGTTCCGCACCGGGCCGAGGTCGGGACCGGCGACGCCGAGCGCGTCCGCGACCGACCGCACCTGCTCGACGACCGGGAGGACGTCGTGGTGCTCGCCGCGCATCCTGGCCAGGAGCTCGGCGTCGGTGGGGCTGAGCCGTGGCCGGTGCCGGCGACCGGGAAGCACGGCCCGCAGCGCCAGGCCGATCGCCAGGACGTCGATGACCTCCTGGAGCAGCGCCCCCGCGGTGGGCGGGAGATGGCCGAGGGCCGCGACCACCATGGCCACCAGCGAGAGCCCCATGCCGACGGACACGCTCTGCCGGGCGATCCGGCGGGACCGGTGGGCGATCCCGATGGCCTCGACGAGACCGTCGATCCGGTCCACGGTGAGGACGACGTCCGCCGCCTCGGACGAGGCCGTGACGCCCCGGGCCGCCAGGGCGACCCCGACCCCGGCCGCGGCCAGTGCGGGGGCGTCGTTGACACCGTCGCCCACCATGATGGTGAGGCCGTGCTCGCTCTCCGCCGTCACCACGGAGAGCTTCGCCGCGGGGTCACGCTCCGCCTGGACGGCGTCGATCCCGACGATGCGGCCCACGGCCATGGCGACGTCGGCGCGGTCGCCGGTGACGAGCACGATCCGGTGCAACCCGGCCCGGCGCAGCGCGCGGACCATGCGCGGCGCGTCCGGGCGGATCGGGTCCTCCAGCAGGAACGCCCCGGCGGGGACCCCGTCCACGACGGCGAACACCGTGATCGACCCGTCGAGAGCTGCGCGCCGGCGCACCCGGCGGACCCAGGCCGGTACCCCGCCGCCGAGCCCGGACACCGACCTGCCGAGGGTCACCCGGTGCCCGTCCACGACGCCCTCCAGCCCGTGCCCCGGGTGTTCGACGACGTCGGTCGGCAGGACGAGGTCGTGGCCGGCTGCCCGGCCGGCCGCGACGATCGCGCTCGCGAGGACGTGCGGCGACACCTGTTCGAGCGAGGCGGCCAGGCGGAGCATCTCGTCGGGACCTACCGGGACGGGGCCCTGCCCGCCGGGGTCGGGCTGCGCCGGGACGACGCCGACGACCGTCGGGCGGCCGACGGTCAGGGTTCCGGTCTTGTCGAAGAGCAGCACCCGCCCGGCAGCCAGCCGCTCCAGCGCCGCACCTCCCTTGACGACCACACCGGCCCTGGCCGCCCGGGACAGCCCGGACATCACCGCGATCGGGGCGGCGAGCAGCAGCGGGCACGGGGTGGCCACCACGAGCACGGCGACGGCGCGCACGGCGTCCCCCGACACCGCCCAGGCCAGGCCGGCCAGGACGAGGGTCAGCGGGACGAAGGCCACCGCGAAGCGGTCGGCGATCCGGACGAAGGGCGCCGAGGAGGCCTGGGCCTGCTCGACGAGGGTGACGATGCGGGCGTAGGTGGAGTCGGCGGCTCCGGCCGTGGCGACGAGGCTGAACGGTGACCCGGCGTTGACGCTGCCGCTGCGGACCTCCTCGCCCGGAGGGCGCTCCACGGGAAGGGGCTCGCCGGTGAGGGCGGACTCGTCGAGCGTCGCGCGGTCGACGAGGTGCCCGTCGACGGGCACGACCTCCCCCGGGCCGACGAGGAGCAGGTTGCCCCTTGCCACCTCGGAGACCGGCACCTCGACCAGCCCGTCCGCCTGCAGTCGGCGCGCGGTCCGCGGGGCGCGCTGGACCAGGAGGCTCAGCTCGCGCCGGGCCCGCGCCTCAGCCCTGGTCTCGAGCACCCGCCCGGTCGCGAGCATCCACGCGATGACGGCTCCGGCCAGCGGCTCGCCGACGGCGAGGGAGCCCGCCAGGGCGAGCAGGGCGACGATGTCGACGCTCGGCTGCCGGCGCAGGTAGCCGCCGATCACCCACACGGTGGAGAGGGTGAGACCGATCCCGGCGCCCAGCGTCCACACCAGGTCGGCCTGCCGGGAGGGGCCCACGACCCGGGCCAGGGCGCCTGCGGCCAGGAGCAGCGTCGTGATGGCGAAGAACGTGGCGTCGGCGTGCGGCTTCACCAGGGACGGGATCCACGCGCCCCACCGTGGTCCGGGAGCGCTCATGGGACCAGCCTGGCAGATCGTCCGGCCGGGCGGCAGCATCGCCCGCGCCGGCCGTATCCGGGGCGGATGCGGGACCAAGGTCGGAGGGACCGGGGCCGGGTGGCCGAAAGTGAGAACGACCACAGGGCCATCGGGACGCCTGTCGTTCCCGGCGCGGGACTCCACGGGGGATCGTTGAGGTGGAGCCCGAGGGCTCCGACGCGGTCGATCCATCGATGACGCTGGAGGAACTCGCCATGCTCACCCTCGCCGAGCCGACGACGGCGCTCGCCGACCCCCCGGCAGCCCGCGAGGTCGCAGCCACCCGGACCACCGCAGGGGAGCAGGTCTGCCCGGTGTGCCGCGGCCTCGGCGAGGGGTGCGACGGCGTGGTGTGCCACGGGTTCGACATCGACTGAGAGCCCCGTCCGGGCATCACGTCGTCCCGTCCGACCAGCTGTTCCGGACCCACCCTCTGCTGGACCCACCCTCTGCTAGACCCACCCTGTGCGGACCCCTCCGGGAACCCCTACTTGACGACCCCTCGCTTCTTATCGATAATCGATATATCGAAAAACGATAAGAGCTGCCCGGTGCGCCCCTCCTGCGCGGGTGCCCGGGCGGCTCGGAGACGAACGAGGTCGCCATGCCGAAACCAGCCATCCGTCGCTCCGCCGATCCCGCCGCGGACCTGCACCAGGCCGTCCTGCTCGCCGCGGTGATCGTCGCGGCGGGCATCATCACCATGATCGTCCAAGCGCTCACCGGGTCGCTCCGGATCCCGGTGGTCGCCGACCACGTCCTGCCGGGTGGAGTCCTTCCCGGCGGGACGGCGACCGAACTGCTGGACGGCGTCACCGTCGACCCCGGGGGTGTCGTCGAGGTGCGGGTCTCCGACCCGACGCCGGCTCAGCAGCTGCTCTCGATTCTGGCCACCCTGCCGACCGGCGTCGTGGTGCTCGCGGTCCTCGCCGTCCTCGCCAGGGCGCTCGGCAGGAGCCGGCGGGCCGAGCCGTTCCAGGCCGACCTGTCCAAGGGACTTCGCCGCCTGGGCGTGCTGTGTCTGGCCGGAGGCTCCGGAGCCTGGCTGGTCGAGTTCTTCGCCCGGTTCGTCCTCGTCGACACCGTGTCCAGCACCGGAGCCGCGGCGGAGGCCGAGCTGCTCGCCCTCGGCTTCTGGGCGCTGGCCTGGCTCGGCTGTCTCGCCCTGGCCGCGGCCGTCGACCGGGGACGCTCGATGCGCACCGAGCTCGAGGGACTCGTCTGATGCCGCCCGAGGAGGAGCACCGGGTGGAGGTCCGTCTCGACCGGCTGCTCGCGGAACGGGACCTGACCCTGACCCAGCTCGCCGACCAGGTCGGCCTGACCCTGGCGAACCTCTCGGTGCTCAAGAACGGGAGGGCGAGGGCCATCCGGTTCAGCACGCTGACGGCCCTGTGCGACGCCCTGGACTGCCTGCCGGGTGACCTGCTCACCCTCCGGGCCCACTCCGCGGAGCACCCGTCGTGACCCCCTGACCGGCACCCGCGTCCGGTCAGTCGCCGCCCACGAGCACCACGGCGGGCTCGGCGGGACGGCGTCGGGGGAGCGCCTCACGACCGGACGCGGCCTCGGTCGTCCCGGTGCCGTCGTCGGGGCCGGAGAGGTCGACGGTCCCCGGCCGTCCGGCGGGACGGGCCGTGACGTCCCGGTGCATCACGGGAGCCCAGGGGATCTCGTCCTCCGGGTACGGCTGCGTGGGGGAGTAGCCGTTGCCGGGCCGGCGGAGGACGAGGTGCTGGCGGTCGGCGGACAGGTGCGCCGAGGCGAGCGAGCGCCAGCTCCGCAGGGAGGCGAGGACGAACAGTGCCACGCCTCCTGCGGCTCCGGCTCCCGCCGCGACCGGGGCGAGGGCCACCGGGTCGACGGCGAGCGCGCCCGCGACGACGGCCGCCGTCACCGCTCCCGTCAGCGCGGCGCCCACCAGGAGCATCCTGCGGCGCCGGGTGCACCGGTGGCACACCGGCCACGCGGGCGCGACGAGGCGTCGGCGGCCGAGGAGACAGGCCAGTACCCCGGGGAGCACTCCGGCCAGGAGGAGCGCCCGTGCCCACAGGGGTGGCCGGGAGAGGAAGGTGACCTTCCTCGTCGTGTCGGTCGGCTCCCCGTGACGACCGCACTGTCTCGGCAGGCCCTCGCCGAACAGGACCATCGAGGTCGGCAGGTAGAGCGGCTTCGTCATGGGCCCCCTTCGGGTGTGACGGCGGAGAGCTTGAGGACGGCGCTCGTCAATGACCCGGCCAGAGCAGCCGTGGAGTTCCTCCGTGCACGGAGAGTCAGCGACCGGATGACTCCACGTCACCACCCGGTCTCGGTGGGCTCGCCCCCGGCCGGGGGAGCCGGGACACCGGGCGTGGTGCCGGTGCGGGGAGCCGGGACACCGGGCGTGGTGCCGGTGCGGGGGCACGGG
Organism: Actinomycetales bacterium; assembly: GCA_012719445.1. GTDB lineage: Bacteria > Actinomycetota > Actinomycetes > Actinomycetales > Kineosporiaceae > JAAYAH01. Next base: position 22,712 of record JAAYAH010000137.1, read on the forward strand.
GTGTCCGGGAGCGGAGCGGGAGTGCCCGCGAACGGGTGACCTTGTCCGGAAGGGTGACGCGGCGGGGGCCCGCCGACCGGGTGGTCGGCGGGCCCCCGCGCGGAGCGGATCTCGTCCGAGGGGACGGTGTCCGACGGGACGGTGTCCGAGGGGACGGTGTCCGACGGAACGGTCATGCCCTCGGCCAAGGGGAGCGGGTCAGGGACTGGTGCAGGTGGCCGTCGGGGTCCCGCTGAGCGAGCCGCCCCCGAGGAAGCCGAACGCGGTGGTGCCGCCGCCGGGGATCGAACTGTTCCAGCTGACGTTCCGGACCGTCGACGAGCCGGCGGTCCACGTCCCGTTCCAGAGCTGGGTGATGGTCACCCCGCTCGGGAGCGTGATGGTCACCGTCCAGCCGCTCAGGGCGGAGGACCCGTTGTTGCGCACCGTCACCTCACCCTGGAACCCGCCGGACCAGGAGCTGACGGTCCGGACGCTGGCGCTGCAGGTGCCGTTCGTGCCCCCGCCGCCACCGGTCGTCGTGGTGGTGGTGCTGGTGGAGGTGCGGGTCGACGTCGTCGTGCTGGTGGAGGTGCGGGTCGACGTCGTCGTGGCGGTCGTGGTGCCGGTCGAGGAGCCGCCGAGCCCGGTGACCTGGCCGTTCCCGCCGTCGAACACGACGTCGGAGCAGCCGAAGAAGTTCTCGTTGCTGTCGGAGCGGACCCAGCGCGAGTAGATGATGTGGCGGCCGGACTTGCCGCTCGGCAGCCGCCCGGACCAGTAGTAGTGGCCGTCGTCGGTCCCCACCGAACCGGTCTGCGCCGGGTTGGTCACGGTGAGGAAGGGCTGGTCCTCGAGATCGGACCAGGCCAGCGGCTGCGTCGGGCTCCAGCCGTCCTTGGTGACGTAGAGGTAGAAGGTGCCCGGGTGGTGGGCCCAGTTGCTGTACTCGAAGTTGAAGGTGCCCCCGGCGGTGAGGTGGGTGACCGGCCAGTCGGTGCGGGCGAGGTCGAACCCGGAGAAGTCGTAGACGGTGGCCGCCGCGCTGCAGAGCTTGCCGTCGGGGATGAAGCCGGTGGTCCGACCCGCGGCGTCGGATCGCAGCACCGCGAACCAGTTGTACAGCGGGGTCGGCCCGCTGGAGGCGATGGCCGCCGCACAGGCCGGGTTCTTCGGCTGGAGGGCGCCGTTGCCGGTGAGACCGTCCAGCCAGCACAGGTAGGTGCGGCTGCCCGGTTTCTGCAGGGCGCCGTGGGCCGAGGCTCCCGGTGCCAGGGCGAGCGGGGTGAGGACTCCCCCGAGGAGAACCGCGGCCGCGACCGCCGCCACCCTCTGCTTGATGCTCATGCTGTGCTCTCTTTCGTGAGGATCACCCGATGTCCGGACGGGACACGACCGCCCAGCGCGTACCCGTCGACGGGCACGCGTTATGTACGGATCATGAGATTGCGGTGACGGCCGCCGGCACCGACCGAACCGCACGGAATGCGTTCCGTCCGGCCGGCCGGACGGTGACTCCTAGGTTCGGTTAGGCATACCTATCACCGTGGTATCGACATGGAACCACGACTGACATCCATCGGCAATACCGCAGGTGATGCGAATCACAGACCGTGGCCGAGTATCGACAACGGGCTCACGAATCGTCGCGGTATTCGTTCCGGGTGCTCTCCGGGTGCCGCCGTCACCTCGTCGTCCGACGGTGTCCCGCGACGGCGCTCCGGCCGTTCGGCGGGGTCGGGCCGCGCCGGGGACCGGCCGTTCGACGTCGCAGGACGCGGGACGTCCCGGCCGGGAAGGCGGGTGGGAACGGGTCGGTCGAGGTATTCGCCGACCCGTCGGTGAATGGGTGCCGGTAACCGCGCAGGGGTGGGGGCGACGGTGACAGCCACAAAAGGGACATGTGGTTCGAGGAATGTTCCCGGTTCCTCAGCAGAAGACGTCGCAGATCTCCTCGCGCAGGGACACGGCCTCCGGGGCGCTCCGCAACGAGGCGGTGGTCAACCGCTCGGCGAGGTCCCGCAGGCGCTTGTGGATCCAGGAGATGCGACGCTCCGGGGGCAGGTCGAGCACCGGCCGGACGGCGACGGTCGCCGAGTCCAGGTCACCGAGCCGTACGTGCGCGATCGCCTGGTAGACGTGGGCGAGCGCCTCGTCGTCCAGGGACCGGGTCTCGGGAGGCTCGCGCTCCCACAGCGAGATCGCGATCGACGCCTCCCGCGCCGCGCGGGAGGCGTGTTCCCCGCCCTCCAGCCACAGCATGCTGCTCCCGGCGTAGTAGTGCTGCTTGGCCTGGGAGAAGGTGAACAGTCCCGGGGCGGAGTCGGCGGTGGCCAGCGTGTCCCGTTCCCGCTGCGCCTGGTCGAGCGCCTCGGTGGCACCGGGGGAGTCGCCGAGGTTGGCCCGGCACTGGGCGAGGCCGGCGAGCAGCCGGAGGTGCCCCGTGCCCGCCGTCGGGTACCGGAACCCGTCCTGGACCAGGCCCAGCGCCCGCGGGTAGTCCGAGTCGAAGCGGGCGATGAGGCTCTGGGTGCCCCTGATCCAGACCCGCAGCTCGTTGTCGTCCGCGAGGTCCGCGTACAGCCAGGCGACCTCGGCGTGCGTCGCCGCCCCCCGGGAGTCGCCGAGGTCCAGAGAGGCGTAGGACAGGGCGCCCTGCACCCGGGCGAGGTCGAGGTACAGGTCGGAGAGGTCGCGCGGCCGGTAGTGGTGGGTCTTCAGCCGCTGGAGGATGAGCCGCCGCAGTTCCACGGCCTCGGCGAGCATCGGGATCGGCGGGTTCGCGAGGTAGGCGACCGCGAGCTGCTGCGTCGCCCGGTGCAGCTCGTCGAGGTCCAGCTCCTCGTTGTCCCCGATGAGCCGCATCGACTCGCTGACCGAGGTGGCGAGCAGCCGGCCGGTGCGCTCGACCCGGCGCCGCTCGGCGTCCTCGGTGTCCCAGGCCGAGGTGAGCGATCCGCCCGCCTGCAGCGCGATCTCGGCCAGCTCGGCGAACTTGCGGTCGGGGAACTTGTCGCCCTGCTCCACCTTGCCGACGTAGGCGCGGTTGAAGCAGATGCGTTCCCCCAGGTCACGCAGGGACCAACCGCGTGCGACCCGCAGTTCCCGCACGCGTGCACCGAATCGCTGCTGCCCTGTCACGGCATCCAGACTCCGTCCCGGGGTCGCCGGACTGTAGGTGGACGGTGTCGCCCACCAGAACTGTATACAGTGGGCGACAGCTCAGACACTCTCAGCTACTGAATTGTCCCTCACGCTAGTACGTGACAGCAGCCACACGATCGTCGGACGCCCTCGGTCGGACGCGATCGGAAGTGACACGACCGCAACGGGTCTCGCCGGGCAGAGGCGGCGGGCACGGGGCGACACGTTCCACAGAGGAGGCGCAGCGGTGACGTCGGTCGGATCTCCAGCGGGCACGCCCCCCGACCGCGGGGGACGGATCCCCGTCGCGCGTCTCGACTCCGGACTCGTCGGTGACAGGGGCGTCGACGATGCCGGGGTGGAGATCGTCTCCGCCGAGGGGCGGGGCGCGTCGGGTCCCGCGGACGAGTGTCTCGACCTGCGGGCCATCGACCTGCGGACCGCCGTGCCCGTCCCGGTGACGGCGGAGACGGCGGCGGAGTCGAGGACCCGGCCGGTCTGGCGGCCGGGAGGGGCCGCGAACCCCGGCACCGGCGACTGGTTCATGGCCGACGGCATCGTCGTCACCGACCAACCGCTCACCCCGAGGGGGGGTGTCACCCGGTGAACACCTTCGTGTGGCTGCTGGTCCTTGCCGGTGCCCCTGGCGCGTTCGGGACCTGGGTCGCCATGCTGCGCCGGGTCCGGCCGGAGAGCACGTGGCACCGGGTGTTCGCGGCGCAGGTCGCCGTGGCCGAGGACTACGCCAGCGTCGAGGCATGGCGCACCGTGCTGGTCCCGGACGGCGCGCCGACGGGGCCTGCGGCGGAGACCGCCCTCATCCCCGGCAAGGGCGTGCGCTGATCCCTCGCGTGGCCGGGCAGGTCCCGGCCGGCGCGAGCCGAGGACGTTCCTGGAGGGTGCCGACAGGGAGCGGCGCCAGGGGGAGAGACGGCAGCGGGGTCGGTGTTCGCACCGGCCCCGCTGCCGTGCCCTCGACCCGATGTCCGCGAAGGCGTGCCTCGGCCCGTACCATGCGAGTGGCCTGTGGATCTCCGCCGGCCCGGCGTGATCCGAGGGGGTCGCGTCGTGTGCCTCGCGACGAAGGACCGTCGATGACCATCGTGAGCGCCGACCTCGACGTGCGGACGCTGGGGGAGTGCCGGATCGACTCGCCGCTCGCGGGCGGACTCGGCGCCCGGCGGACGTCGCAGCACTACGTCGCGGAGTCGGACCGGGTTCTCTTCGACGACACCACGACGATGGTGGTCGAGCGCGGCGTCCCGGCGGCCGACCTCCCGGGCTTCGAGCCGGCGGGACCCCGGCGGCGGATCTTCTTCGACCCGTCGAAGATCAGAGCCGGCATCGTGACCTGCGGCGGGTTGTGCCCAGGGCTCAACGACGTCGTCCGCGGCATCGTGCTGCAGCTCACCCAGCTCTACGGGGTGCGGCGGATCGTCGGCTTCCGCAACGGGTACCGGGGCTTCATCCCGCGGTACGGGGACCCGACGGTGGAGCTGACCCCCGCCTCGGTCAACGGGATCGACGAGCTCGGCGGGACCGTCCTCGGCACGTCGCGCGGGCAGCAGGACGTCGGCGAGATCGTCGACTGCCTGGAGCGGATGGACGTCAACATCCTGTTCGTCGTCGGCGGGGACGGGTCCATGCGCGGGGCGATCCGCATCGCGCAGGAGGTGCGGGCGAGGGGCTGCCGGATCGCCGTGGTCGGGATCCCCAAGACCATCGACAACGACATCCCCTTCATCGACCACAGCTTCGGCTTCCAGACGGCGTTCGCCGAGGCGGCCCGGTTCCTTCGGGCAGCCCAGGTCGAGGCGTCCTCCGTGCCCAACGGCGTCGGCCTGGTCAAGCTCATGGGACGCCACTCGGGCTTCATCGCCTGCTACGCCCGGCTCGCCGAGGGGGACACCGACTTCGTGCTCATCCCGGAGGTCCCGTTCGCGCTGGACGGCGAGCACGGCTTCCTCGCCCACCTCGGGGCCCGGGTGCGCGAGAAGGGGTTCGCCGTCGTCGCGGTCGCCGAGGGCGCGGGCCAGGAGCACCTGACCGGGGGGCAGGAGGCCGTCGACGCCTCCGGCAACAGGAAGCTGAAGGACATCGGCTCCCTGCTGCGGGACCGCATCGTCGAGGACCTCACCGCGGCCGGGGTGGAGCCGGTCATCAAGTACTTCGACCCCAGCTACGCGATCCGCAGCGTGCCGGCCAACTCCTTCGACAGCGTCTACTGCATCCAGCTCGCCCAGGCGGCGGTGCACGCCGCGATGGCGGGCCGCACGGAGACGGTCATCGGCCGCTGGCACGGCCGGTACGTGCACATCCCCATGGCTCTGGTGGTCAGCGAGCGGAGCCAGGTGGACCCGAACGGCGAGCTGTGGCTGTCGGTGCTGGAGGCGACGGGTCAGCCCGCGCGGTTCGGTGCCGCGCCCGAGGACGCGGCGACCTCGCTGCTCAGCGTCTGAGTCGCCGAACCGCGCGCCGCTCAGAGCTCCGGCAGTCGCTCACCGAGGTTCACCGTGTACTTGCCGACGACGGCCCCGCCGGCGTCGATCAGGGCCATCAGCCGCTGGGCCGCGGCGATGACCGCCTGGTCGGCCGCGGCGCCGGTCTCGGCGAGCACGCTCTCCAGCCGGTCGTTCCAGGCCTCGGGATCCTCCAGGTAGGAGTCCAGCGCGGTCTCGGCCCTCTGGTCACCGGCGAACCGGGTCACGATCGTCCGCTTCAGTGCGTGGTAGGCGTCCCTGGCGACGCCTGTCGACTGCTCCCCCAGACCACGAGACGCCCCACCCGCCAGGGCCGTCATGATCAGCGTGATGGGGTCCACGCTGCGCCTCCCTGTGACTGATCAATCACCTCGAGACAGCATGGCACTGACCGTCGGGACGCGCCCGGAGGAGAGTGACAGCGCAAAGTGTCCTAGGTCACATTTGTGACGGAGGGTCACCCTGATGGGGTTTCGCTGCGGAGAGTAACGGATCGTCACCACGGTGTCGGCCGCTGGGGATCAGCCCGCCGCGAACCGTCGGCGGTCCGTGACGGTCCTCCGGCTCGCGGAGGTCGAGGGACCGGCCGACGGGCTCGGCGCGGGTCAGCTCGTCGAGCCCGCCGAGGGAGCCGAACCGGACCAGGGAGCCCATCGCCCTCGCCGCGGTGAGCCGCGCGGTCGGCACCTCCCGCACCAGCTCCCGCTCGGTCTCGTCGATGAGCTGCCGGGCGAGGCGACCCGGCCGGATCCCCCTCGCCGCAGCCCACCCGTTCCCGGTCGCGAGGATCCGTGCCCCCGTCTCGCTCCTGCCCGCCCGGTGCTGGGCCACCCCGAGCAGGCAGACCAGTTCGGGCATGCAGATGAGCTGTCCGGTGTCGTGGTGGAGCTCGACGGCGGTGCGCAGCAGCCCTGCCGCTCGCTCGGCATCGGCCGGTCCCCCGGCCTGGCGCAGGGCGAGCAGGCCCGCGTAGCCGAGGACGACCGCCCGGTCGGGCAGGGAGTCCGTTGCCCGTGCGGCCCACTCGGCCGCCGCCATCAGTCCCGACGCCCGCTCGGCGTCCCCGCTCTCGTCCGCGGCGAAGGCGAGGTTGGCGAGCGCGTACCCGAGGTCGTCGTCGGCGTGCTGCCCGGTCGCCCACCGGCGGAATTCCTCGAAGGCCGGCACGGCCCGTTCGACCATGCCCAGCTCCGCGTGGAGCTCTCCCAGCTCGCTGCCCAGCCAGAACACCCTGGCCTCGTCACCCGCCGCCCTGGCAGCCTCGCGGGCCTCGGTGAGGTCCTCGACCGCCGCCTCGATCGCTCCGGTGAAGCGGTGCGCCACCCCTCGCCCGGAGAGGATCCGCGACCTGATCAGGTCATCGCGGAGGTCGTCCGCCTCGCGCAGCGCGGTGTCGTAGATCCGGCAGGCCGCCCTCGGGTCGCCCCGCTCGAGGCACAGGTGAGCCTCGGAGAGCAGCAGCATGGCCCGGAGATCGGGCGGGACGACGGCATCCCGTGCCGGAGGGAGCCAGCGCTCGATGAGGGCCGATCGCCCGGAGAACCACCAGTAGTCGAGCAGCGCGAGCACGAACCGGCTGAGCAGCACCCCGTCACCCACGGCGGCGCAGTGGGCCAGCGCAGCGGCGATGTTCCCCGCCTCGTCGTCGAGCAGGAGGCGCTGGGCCAGCCCGGCGGTCCGCCACCCCGGCCCCAGCTCCTCGGTGAGAGCGGCGTAGTGGTCGGCGTGGCGGTCCCGGATCCGGCGGTCGGCAGCCTCCGGCAGCCCCGCCGCGTACTCCCGCACCGTCTCCAGCAGGGTCATCCGGGCGGACCCGTCCGAGACGACGAGGCTCCGGTCGACCAGGCGCTCCAGGACGTCGATGACCTCCTCGTCGGAGTCGTCACCGGGGTCGCACACCGCCTCGGCCGCCTCGATGGTCCAACCGCCGGCGAACACGGAGAGCTGGGCGAACACCCTCCGCTCCACCGGCCCGAGGAGCTGAGCGCTCCAGTCGAGGGCCGCGCGCATGCTGCGGTGCCGGTCCGGCAGGTCCCTCGGCCCGCCGGTGAGCAGCCGGAGCCGCCGGTCGACCCGCCGGAGCATCTGCCCGGGAGGCAGGGTCCGCACCCTGGCCGCGGCGAGCTCCAGCGCCAGCGGCAGGCCGTCGAGCATCCGGATCACCCCGGCGACGTCCGCCGCGTTGTCCGCGGTGACCTCGAAGCCGGGCAGGACGGCGCGGGCCCGGTCCCGGAACAGCTGGACCGCCTCCGAGCGCAGCACCTCCTCCGGGTCGGTGTCGGTCCCGGCCTCGGGCAGCGGCAGCGGTGCGAGGTCGAGCACGTGCTCGCCGCGGAGGTGGAGCACGGTCCGGCTGGTCGCGAGCACGGTGAGTCCCTCGACCCGGTCCAGCAGCGTGGTGAGGTCGTCGAGGACGGCCCCCTGCTCCACGAGCTGTTCCAGGTTGTCGAGGATCAGCAGGACCGGGTGCGCGGAGAGCACCCGGATCGCCGTCTCCAACGACGGCTCTCCCGACCAGTCCGCCCCGGTGCGCAGGGCCCGGCAGATCTCGGGCAGCATGTCGGCGGCGTCCCGCACGGCCACCAGTTGCACGACGACGCTCTCGACCCTGGCCGCGACCTCGAGGGCGAGCCGGGTCTTGCCGGTCCCGCCCGGGCCGACGACGGTGAGCAGCCGGACCTCGGGGTCGCTCACCAGGCGCAGGGCGTGCGCCAGTTCGTGCCGCCGCCCGACGAGCGACGTCCTCGGGCGGGTGAACGCCGGGTACCACCGGGAACCGTCCCCGGCCGTCCCGTCCTGTTCCGGTGGCTGCCCTCCGCTCGCCGCGTCGCCCGGGGCGGGATCGCCGGGAGGGGCGGGGCCGTCGTGGGCGGTCGCGGAGCCGACCACCGCCGTCCCCGCGGGTGGGGCGGCGAGCGGGATCTCCTGCCGGAGCAGGCGCAGGTGCAGCTCGCGCAGGTGGGGCCCGGGGTCGACACCGAGCTCGTCGGCCAGTCGTCCGGCGGCCGCTGTGTAGGCGGCGACCGCGTCGGCCTGCCTGCCGCAGCGGTACAGGGTGAGCAGGAGCTGGCCGACCAGCCGCTCGTCGAGCGGGTGCAGCAGCACCAGCTCCTCCAGCTCCGGCAGCAGCTCCTCGTGCCGGCCGAGAACCGCGTCGGCGTCGATCCGGTCGAGCAGGGTCGCCAGGCGGGCTGCCTCCAGCCTGGCCAGAATCCCCTCCGCGGCCGGAACCCCCTCCAGCTCGGTCAGGGCGGGACCCCGCCAGAGGGCGAGCGCGGCCCTCAGGTCCACCGCCGCGGCCGCGACGTCGCCCGCGGCCAGCAGGGCGCGCCCTGAGGCGGCCAGCCGCTCGAACCGGTGCACGTCCACCGCGTCCGGGGCCACGTCGAGCAGGTACCCGCCGGGCGCCCGCTGCACCGCGACCGACGGTTCCAATGCTTTCCGTAGTCGGGATGCGACAACCTGTAACGCATTCTCCGGCCGGTCGGGGAGGGCGGTGTCGTCCCAGAGCACCTCGACGAGCCGCCGGTGCGGGACGACCGACCGCGGTGACAGCGCCAGCAGGGTGAGCAGCCTGCGCACCCGGGGGCCGCCGACCGGCACCGGGGCGTCGTCGAGGCGCACCTCGAACGGCCCGAGCACCCGGAGGTCGACGCCCGGCGCGACCGGAGGACTGCTCGTCACGGCCGAAGGCTAAGGGTTCCCGGCGGATTTCATAACGCCTTCGGCACTCGGATCACGCCTGACAGCGCACGGACAGCGTCCTGAAAGCGGCCGACGGCACAGTTCTGCCGTGCCCCGGGACGGCCGGGGGACCTGATCCGGAGGGAGGTGGACGACGTGGAGCTGGGACGTAGCTGGGTCTGACCGGTGGACGACGCGGGACCGACAGGGACCTGATCCGGAGGGAGGTGGACGACGTGGAGCTGGGACGCGCCTGGATCTGACCGGTGGACGACGCGGGCCGGGGTGGCCCCGGACGGGCTGTCCCGTCTCGGGGCCCGGCCGAGGCGCACGGAGCGAGAACACGGGAGGAGGGACGGAGATGCGCGGCAAGCGGTGGTGAGAGAGCTGTGACGGAACAGATGGATGGACGAGGACGGCGACTCGGAGGGGACGCCGACGACGAGGGAGGCGGCACCGTGAGCGGACGGCACCTGGCGGAACCGGGGCACAGGACGACCTATCGCGAGACCTTCGCCGTCGGTGAGTTCCGATCCATGTTCAGCGCCCAGGTGGTCTCGATGGTCGGCGACCAGGTCGCCGCCGTCTCGCTCGCGGTCCTGCTCTACGCCAGGAGCCATTCGGCGTTCGTCGCCGGCCTCGGCTACGCCACGGTCTACCTTCCGTGGCTGGTCGGTGGCCCGTTGCTCGCGGCGTGGGCCGAACGGCTGCCCCCACGCCGGGTTCTGGTCGGCTGCGACCTCGGCCGAGCCGCTCTCATCGGGCTCGCGGCCGTCCCCGGTGTCCCCCTCCCGGTCCTCGGTGCGCTGGTCTTCCTTGCGGCGATGCTGGCACCCCCGTTCGAGGCGACCTCCTCGGCCCTGCTGCCGCAGGTGCTCGTCGGCGACCGGTACGCCGTCGGCGCCTCGGCGATCCACGCCCTGCACCAGGCGGCCCAGCTGGTCGGGTTCGTCGCCGGCGGGGCGGCCGTCCTCGTGCTCGGCGCGAACACCGCCCTGCTGCTGAACGCCGGGTCGTTCGCGGTCTCGGCCGTCTTCCTGCATCGCGGGCTGACGAGCCGCCCCGCGGTCGCCGGGACCGGCCGGAACCGGCTGATCCGGGAGACCCTGGACGGTCTCCTCATCGTCGCGAGGGACCGGCGGTTGTCCGGGCCGCTGCTGCTCGGGATCGTCGGGGCCGCCTACCTGGTCGTCCCGGAGGCTGTCGCCGCGCCGTACGCCGCCTCCCTCGGTGCCGGCGCCGGCGGTGTCGGAATGATCATGGCAGCGGCGGCAGGAGGGAGCGTCCTGGGTGCGGTCGTGCTCGGTCGGCTCGTCCCACCGCTGCTGCGTCGGCGGCTCATGTGGCCGCTCGCCCTGGCCGGCTGCCTGCCCCTGGTGCTGGTGGTCTCCAGGCCGGGGCTGGGGGTCACCCTCGTCCTGCTCGCCGTCGCCGGGGCGGCGGGGGCGTTCCAGGTCACGGCGAACACGTCGTTCGCCACCGCGGCCCCGCCCGAGGGGAGGGCGCGGGCCGTCTCCTTCGCGATGGCGGGCATGTGCGCCGGCCAGTCGCTGGCGATCGTCCTGGCCGGGGCCGTGGCGACGGTGATCCCGCCGACGGAGGTCGTCGCCGGGGCCGCGGTGCTGGGGGCTGTGACCCTGGTCGTGCTGCGGCCGCTGGTCGGGTCGGCACCGGAACCGCGACCCGTCAGTTGGTCAGCCCCCGGCAGGGCCGCTCTCGATCCGGCGTGACCCGTCCCCGTGGCGCCGGCCGTCCTGGAGGCGCCGCCCGCGGGCGAAGCCCATGCCGAGCAGGGCGACGCCGAGCACCAGGACCAGCCCGCAGCCGAGCCCGACGAACACCCACACCAGCGCGGCGATGAACCCGTGGCCCGCGTCGTGGGCCACGACGACCTCCGCACCCCCCTGGGTGATCCGGATCCGGTAGGCACCGTCCTCGGGGACCGTGATGCGGGCGGCGCCGGTGAACGTCCGGCCGCCCCGCCCGATGGTCTGCCGGCTCGACCCAGGGCCGGTCACCGTCACCCGCCTGCCCGCGGTGTCCGTCACCTCGACCCGGCCGGGGAGGATCGACGTCTCGCCCCCGGGGCCCGGCGTCCCGTCGTCCGTCCGCTCGAAGAGGACGTAGGAGCCCTCCTCGAAGGTCATCGTCCGGTCCAGCGGCGTCGGGTGCACCGGGGCTGTGGCCGCGTTCAGCACCGAACGGCCAGCGCTCACCACGATGCCGATCACCGAGGCCGTTCCGCCGAGGAGCGCGGCGATCGTCAGCACCGCCCCCCATGCGACGAGCGGTCTCCCCGGCCGCAGCCCTCCCGTCGTCCCCGTCACGGCCTCGCTCCTCGCCTCGGCTCCCGGTCCGCCCACCCTAGGGTCGACGGCGTCGCGGGGCCGGGTGGACGGGACGTCAGGTGTCGTCCATGCCCGGGACGCGGGTGCGGACCAGGGTCGCCATGCCGTAGAGGCTGTCGTCGTCCACGAAGATCTCCAGGGAGGCCAGGTAGGAGACCAGCAGCTCCCGGGTGAGGCGTTCCCGGGTCCGGCGTGACCGGTAGCTGTCGGTCCGCTCGAAGGGAAGGGCGTCGCCCTCGGTGCGCCAGTGCCACCGGCCGTTCGCGGCCGACAGGTCGAGAGCGCGCTCCCGGTCCGGGCGCTCGTCGACGTCGGGCAGGAAGAGGCGGAAGCGGGTGGCGGCGCGGCCCTCGCGGTCAAGAGGCAGGTAGGTGACCATCACGCAGGGGACGTCGAGGGTGTGCGCGACCTCGGACACCGCCGCCCAGGTGCTCCCGGAGCCGGGGGTGGGATCGCCGTGGCCCGCGTCGTCCCTCGTGTTGTCGAGGTAGGCGGTCCAGGTGATGCCGTGGACGACGAGGAGCTCGGCGGTGCGTGGCGCCTCCAGCGGGGTGAGCGTCTGCAGGCACTCGGGGAATCCCGGGAGGTCGTTGCGGACGTCGACCTCCTCGCCGAGCCGCTCCCTCCGCTCGAGCAGCTGGGAGAGCACGACGGCGTGCGGCGCCTCGATGAACGCGACCGTCCGGCCGAGGGGCGTCGGGGATCCTCCCAGCAGCGAGCTCACGGGATGATCCTGCCGTGTTCGGAGCCGGAATAGTGGGAACGCGGTGACGGGATGGTCACGTTGCGCGACGCGGTGGCGTTGATGATCCCCGAATGTCGCGGAAGTCGCCGGGGCGCAGCCCCGCCCACCGCTGCGGGGACCGGGCCGGTCGGCGTCCGGTGCCTCCGGTCCACCCCGCGGAGACCCCGGACCGGTCGGTGCCCGGGGCCTCCGGCTCAGGTTTCCGACGGCGTCGCGAGGTTGTCGAGGATGCGGACCAGGGCACCCTCGAAGGCCTGGATCTCCTCCGCGGAGAACCCCCGGTAGAAGATCGCGGACATCTCCGCCGAGACCTCGGTGAAGGTCGTCAGCAACGCGCGGGTGCGCGGGGTGAGCACCACCCGGACCGTGCGCCGGTCGGTGGCCGGGCGGTCACGGCGGACCAGCCCGTCCGCCTCCAGCCGGTCGAGCATCCGGGTGAGGGTGGACTTCTCCAGCGAGGTGCGCCGGGCGAGGTCGGTGACGGTGACGTCGTCGGCCTGCCACAGGGCGAACAGGATCCGGCCCTGCCCCGGGTTGAACTCGGCGATGCCGTGCGCTCTCAGCATCCGGCCGAGGACCCGGCGCGAGACGTGGTGGACCCTGCCGAGGAGGAAGCCGCCCTGCCCTTCGGGAGCTGTCGGGGTCCCCTCGTCCACGGCACCTCCTAGCGCTCGGGCCACCAGAACCCGCTGCGGACCAGCCTGTCCTGGAACTCCTTCACGGTGCCGGTCGGCACCCGGTCGGGGTCGGGCTCGCCGCACCACTGCAGGAAGAACCAGTCGAGGTAGTGGGTGAACTCCCGCCGGTCCCACAGCCCGGACAGGCCCAGCCGCCGGGCCGGGTCATCGTACGCGGCGACGAGGCCGTCCAACTCCGCGTCGTCCGGGTCGCGATAGGTCTCCCGGTGCACGACGGCCTCGACGGGGAGCCGTCCCCCGGCCGGCTGGTCGTCGTCCTCCGGGTACCCGAGCATCAGCGCGATGAGCGGGAACACCGACGTCTCCGGCAGTCCCAGTTCCCGGTGGACGAGGTCGAGCGGGCGCCGGTGGAGGCCGTTGGTGATCAGCGAGTCGATCCCCAGCGACCGGGCGGCGATGACGGCGGTCTGCGCGGCCAGCACGGTGTCGACGGTCGCCGTCACGAAACCGATCACGTCGTCGTTGCTGAACCGGTGGCCGAGCCGCTCGGCGAGCAGGGCCTGCCGGCGGAAGTCGGCACAGAAGACCAGGGCGTGACTGGCCCGGTAGCCGATGAGGGTGTCCATCCGGTCGGTGTCCTGGACGACGACGATCGAGTAGGCCTGGCGGGCCGAGGAGTTGGCCGCTCTGGTGGCCGCGGTGAGCACGGTGGCCAGGTCCTCCTCGGTGACCTTCCGGTCGGTGAACCCGCCGTGGATCGAGCGCAGCGAGTGGATGGTGTCCAGGGTCGGGTTCATCGCACACCTCCGTATACAACTGTTGTAATAGCAACAGTTGTATACCACGATCCGAGGCCGCCGTGGCGTCCGCCGTTCGGGTCGGTCCGTCGTCGCGGGGCCGGGTCCGCCCGGACGACGTCGGTGCGAGGAGTCGCGGCGGGACCCGTCGCGCGGGAGATGCCCGGAATGCCGCAGTGGATCGCTACCCTGGGCGCCGTAGTCAAATCGGTACTCTGAGTGAGGAATGCGTCATGGCCGAGAAGTCAGTCACGGGGGACGCCGCGGCGGCAGGTCCGGGGCTCGGGCGGGAGCGGATCGAGCACGTCATCGTGCTGATGATGGAGAACCGGTCGTTCGACCACCTGCTCGGGTACCTGCGGCACGACGACCCGAGCTACCCCTATCTCGGCGACGCCCCGCCCCGCTGTCCCGTCGACCCGGCGCGGCCGGACGGTGACCTGGTACCGACGAGCGACGACGCCACCCCCGTGCTCAGCGTCGACCCCGACCACTCCAACGAGTCGGTCCTGCTGCAGATCTACGGGCAGCAGGGCGTCCCGGACGGCGCGACCCCTCGGATGAACGGCTTCATCCGGTCGTACTCCCAGAAGATCAGCCATGGCTCGCTGCGTCGGAAGGACCCGCTGCTCGACGCCGTCAACGCCGTGATCCGGTTCCTGACCGACCTCTGGAACCGGCTGCGGCGCAGGCCGAAGCCGGTGCGACCGCGTCCGGAGGACATCATGCGGTGCTTCGCCGAGACCGGGGTCCCGGTCCTGGCCACCCTCGCCAGGGAGTACGCCGTCCTGGTGAACTGGCACGCCTCGGTGCCCGGCGAGACCTGGCCGAACCGCAACTTCGCCCACGCGGCGACCTCGGACGGGACGGCGAACATCGACCTCCGCTTCTACGACAACGAGACGATCTTCGAGCAGCTCGGCGAGGCGGGCCGACGCTGGCACGTCTACCACGACGGGCTCGCCCAGGTGCTGGCGTTCCCCCGGCTCTGGCTCGGCGGGACGGACGGCTTCCACGACTCGGCGGAGCTGGTCGAGCACATCCGGACCGACCGGCTGCCGGAGTACTCCTTCGTCGAGCCGGACCACGGGTACGGCAGGGGCGACGGCGACAACCAGCACCCCGGGAACAACACCGTCATCGGGGACAACTTCACGGCGGGCGAGGCCCTCATCGGCCGGATCCACAACGCCCTCGTGGAGACCCCCGACGTGTTCGCCAAGACCCTGCTGCTGATCACCTACGACCAGCACGGCGGCCTGTTCGACCACGTGCCGCCGAGGCCGGTGCCCTCCCCGGACGGGAAGGTCGCCCCGAACGGGTTCGACTTCCGTCTCAGCGGGCTCCGGGTCCCCACGGTCGCGGTGTCCCCGCTGATCCCGAGAGGGACCGTCGAGCACGCGTTCTTCGAACACGCGTCGATCCCGCGGACCCTCCGCGGGCAGTTCGCCCCGGGGTTCGGCCCGCTCACCGAGCGCGACGCGCAGGCCGCCGACGTGCTCGAGGTCCTGCCGCTGCTGGCCGCGCCGCGCAGCGACTGCCACGCGGTCGAGATCCCGGGGTCGGTCCGCGCCGCTGCCGGCACGACCCGCGCCGCTGCCGGTCCGGCTGCGGGCCGGGCGCTCAACGACTTCGAGGCGAGTCTGCTGGAGCTCGCCGGGGCGGTGTGGACCTGGATCCGGCGCGAGACGGTGGCGCGGCGGGAGGCGGTCGCGGCGATCGGCCGGCCCGTGCCCTTCGTCCCCGACCCCACCACCTCCGCCGCCGCGAGGGCCAGGGTCGTGGTCCCCGGATCGGACGCCGACCGGGTGGTCGTCGAGGTCGTCACCCACCTCGACGCGTAGCGCGGTGCCCCGGGGGGCGTCGCGCGGCGGTGACCTGCCGGGTGCGGGCATCACGGATATGACCACGCGCTGACCTCTCACGACGGCATTGCGTCTCGATATATGAGATTCATAGTTCCGTATGGCGAGACCAGTGGCTAGGGTGATCGGCACGGGGGAGGGGACGGGACGAGAGGGAACGGGTCGAGGAGGAGGCGCCGGAGATGACGGGACGAGCTGCGGTCTACACCCACGGGCACCACGAGTCGGTGCTGCGGTCGCACCGGTGGCGGACCGCGGACAACTCGGCCGTCTACCTGCTGCCACTGCTCCGCCCCGGCATGTCCCTGCTCGACGTCGGCTGCGGCGTCGGGACCCTCACCGCGGACCTGGCCGCCCGGGTGGCACCGGGGCGGGTGACCGCGCTCGACACCAGCGAGGACGTGCTGCGGGTAGCCAGGGCCGAGGCGGCGGCGCGCGGGGTGGAGACCATCGACTTCGTGGTCGGTGACGTCACCGCGCTGGACCTGCCGGACGGGGCCTTCGACGTCGTGCACGCCCACCAGGTGCTGCAGCACCTCGGCGACCCGGTGGCGGCGTTGCGGGAGATGCGCCGGGTGTGCCGGGCCGGTGGCGTGGTGGCGGCGAGGGACGGGGACTTCGCGGCGTTCTCGTGGTTCCCGTTGCTGCCCGGGCTGGACGAGTGGCAGGCGCTGTACCGGTGGGCGGCACGGGCCAACGGCGGCGAGCCCGACGCCGGGCGCAGGCTGCTGTCCTGGGCCCGCGCTGCGCGCTTCGACGACGTCGTCGCGACCGCGAGCACCTGGTGCTTCGCCACCCCCGAGGACCGGCGGTGGTGGGGTGACACCTGGGCGGAACGGACCGTGCACTCCGATCTGGGCCGGCGGTTGGTCGCCTCCGGCCGGGCGACCGCCGCGGACCTGGACCGTATCGCCGCGACCTGGCGGTTGTGGGCCGATGCCGAGGACGGCTGGATGATCGCGCCGAGCGGGGAGGTGCTCTGCCGGGTCTGAGGTCGGTGATCGTCCTGACCACGGCGACGTCCCGACCGCGCCGATGAGGGGCGTGCCTGCCCGCACCGGCGGGAACCGGGTGGTCAGCGGGTGCCGGGACGGTTGAAACGTTCTCACCACGACCCGGGATCGGCTGACCGGAGCATCGTGGCACAACCGCATCGCCTGGGCAACGATACCGGGATGATCCTTAATGAAACGGGCATATCCACAGGTGGATGACCGTGCTGCGATCCGTCCCTTGACAGGAGGGAAGGGGCGGAATAGGTTCCCGCCTCAACCGAAGCGATCGTATCGTTTCAATACAGATGACCCTGCCGACGTGCCCGGCGGACCGGTACCTCACCCCTCCACGGATCGTCCGGCGTCCCTGCTCGGAGGCCTCCGTACGGCGGCACCCCCGGTGGCGCCGTCCCCCGTGGTGGGAACGCGTCACGAGGCGACCGGGGACAGCTCGACACGAGCGGTACTCGGAGGGGAGAGCGCATGCGGCCAACGACTCGTCTCACCGGGCTGACCCGAGCCCTGACCCTGGTGGCTGCCGCCGGGGTCCTCCTCAGCATCACCGCGGCGTGCGGATCGGACGACGAGGGGTCGGCGGGCTCCACGGTCACGATCCGGTTCGACTGGTGGGGCAACCCCGACCGGGCGACCGTCACCGAGCAGGCGGTCGACGCGTTCGAGGCGAAGAACCCGGGTATCCGGGTGGAGACCTCCTACGCGGAGTTCAACGCCTACTTCCAGAAGCTGGTCACCCAGATCGCCGGGGGCGGGGCTCCCGACGTCCTGCAGATGGACTACCGGTACGTCCGCGAGTACGCCGACCGCGGCCAACTGGCCCCGCTGGACAGCGGCGAGGCGAAGGTCGACACCTCGGGCGTCACCCGGCAGCTGCTCAACGGCGGCACGATCGACGGGAAGCTCTACGGTATCCCGCCGACCCAGAACACCCAGGTGCTCCTGTACGACGCCGCCCAGTGGGAGAAGGCCGGAGCCACAGCCCCCAGGGACGGATGGACCTGGAACGACCTGAAGGCGGCGGCGCAGAAGGTCAGCGACGCCACCGACGGCACGGTCCGCGGCGTCGCGGACTTCGGCGGCATCGAGGACTTCTTCGAGGTGTGGCTGCACCAGCAGGGCAAGGCGCTGTACACCCCGGACGGCACGCTCGGCTACACCGCCGAGGACGTCGCGACGTGGTGGACCATGACCGACGGCATGCGGCGCAGCGGCGCGGCGACCGCGGCCGGGGTGACCTCCAAGATGGACGGCTCGCTGGCCAACGACCCGGTCTCCCAGAAGACCGCCTCGGCCGGCTTCGCCTACGACGGGAACCTGACCCCGCAGAGCTGGGAGATCATGGGGCGCGAGCTGACCCTGACGCCGTTCCCGTCGGACACCGGCACGCTCGGGCAGTACGCCAAGCCGGCCATGATGTTCAGCATCTCGCAGCGGTCGACGCACAAGGAGGCCGCGGCCAGGCTGGTCAACTTCCTGATCAACGATCCGGAGGCGGGCAGGATCCTCGGCATGTCGCGCGGTCTGCCCGCCAACTCGACCATCCGCGAACAGGTGACCTCGACCCTCACCGGCCCGCCGCTGGTGGCGTTCCGGTACGAGCAGCAGGTGGGGTCGAAGCTGGAGCAGGCCCCGCCCCCGCCGCCGAAGGGCGCCGGCACCGTGAAGGCGACCTTCCAGCGGGTGTACGAGGACGTCATCTTCGAGCGATCCTCCGTCCGGGACGCCGCCGAGAAGTTCATCGGCGAGGCGACGCAGGCGCTCTCGACCTGACGGCCTCGCCCTGACAGAGCCGCCAGCCGGTCGGGATCGCTGCTGATGATGGGGACAGGTGATCCCGGCCGGCTGGCACGACGGACGACCACGGGGAGAACGAGCATGGTGCAGCGGACCCAGCCGCCGGTCACGGTCGACCGGTCGGCGCCGCAGCCCCCCCGGTCGTCGGGTGACGGTAGCCCTGGCCTGCGCCGTCACCCCGGGAGGAACAGGTACGGCGAACGCACCGGCGTCGCCTACCTGTTCCTCTCCCCGTGGGTGCTCGGCGCCCTGCTGCTGACCGTCGGCCCGATGCTGGCGTCGCTCTACCTGTCGTTCACCGACTACGACCTGCTCACCACGCCGCGCTGGGTGGGGCTGGAGAACTACCGCCGGCTGTTCGCCGACGACCCCCGCTTCCTTGCCGCGATCTGGGTCACCGTGCGCTACGTGCTGCTCTCGACCCCGCTCAAGCTGGTGGCGGCGCTCGCCGTCGCGATGCTGCTCAACCGGGCCAGCCGGGCCCAGGGCGTGTACCGCTCCGCGTTCTACGCGCCGTCCCTGCTCGGCGCGAGCGTCGCGGTGGCCCTGGTCTGGCGGGTCATCTTCGACAACGGCGGCGTGGTCGACCGGGCGCTGTCCGCCGTCGGCATCCACACCGGGGGCTGGGTCTCCTCGCCGCGGTACGCGCTGCTGGTGCTCGTCGCCCTCGGGGTGTGGCAGTTCGGGGCACCGATGGTCATCTTCCTCGCCGGGCTCAAGCAGATCCCGCGGGAGCTGTACGACGCCTCCGCCATGGACGGGGCCGGCTGGTGGCGGACCTTCCGCTCGGTCACCCTGCCGATGCTCTCGCCGGTGATCCTGTTCAACCTGGTCCTGGAGACGATCCACGCCTTCCAGGCCTTCACCGGGGCCTTCGTGGTGAGCAGCGGGCGTGGCGGGCCGAGCGACTCGACCCTCTTCTACACGCTGTACCTCTACCAGAAGGGCTTCACCGAGTACCGGATGGGCTACGCCTCGGCCATGGCCTGGATCCTCGTGCTGGTCATCGCCGCGGTCACCGCCCTGCTCTTCCGGACGGCGCGGCTGTGGGTGTTCTACGCCGGGGAGGACCCCCGATGACGGTGACGGGTATGGCGGCGGGTGGCGGTGAGATCCTCACCACGGGCGGCACAGGGGCCGGGCGCGGCGTCGGCGCCGATCGCAGGCTCCGCCGGCTGGCCTGGCACGTGACCTGCCTGTTGCTGCTCGCCGGGCTGCTCTACCCGATGGCCTGGCTGCTCGCGTCATCGGTCAAGCCGGCGAACGAGATCCTCTCCAGCCTGTCCCTGCTGCCGCGCACGGTGATCCTCGACAACTACGCGGAGGTGTTCAGCGGAGCCTCGGGGGTGAGCGTGTGGCGCTTCCTCGCCAACTCGCTCGTGGTGTCGGTCGGCTCGGTGATCGGGAACGTGGTCTCCTGCGCGCTCGCGGCCTACGCGTTCTCCTGGTTGCGGTTCCGGCTCCGCGGCCCACTGTTCGCCTTCATGATCGCGACCATCATGCTGCCGATCCACGTCCTGCTCGTCCCGCAGTACACGGTCTTCCAGCAGCTCGACCTGGTCGACACCTTCTGGCCGCTGATCCTGCCCAAGCTGCTCGCCACCGACGCCTTCTTCGTCTTCCTCATGGTGCAGTTCATGCGCGGCCTGCCGAGGGAGCTCGGCGACGCGGCACGGATCGACGGGTGCGGTCCGGTCCGGGTGTTCGCCCACATCGTGCTGCCTCTGTCCCGGCCTGCCCTCGTCACCACGGCGATCTTCACCTTCATCTGGTCGTGGAACGACTTCCTCAGCCAGCTGATCTACCTGAACACCCCGGACAACTACACCCTCCCGCTCGCCCTGCGGCTCTTCATCGACCAGACCAGCCAGACCTCCTACGGGGCGATGATGGCCATGTCGGTGCTCACCCTGCTGCCGATCGGGCTGTTCTTCTTCGCCTTCCAGCGGCTGCTCGTCGAGGGCGTCGCGACGACCGGGATGAACGGATGACGGGGGGGCCCGCCTCCGACGGCACCGCGGCCCGTGGTGTCGAGTCGGGGTTGGCGCTGTTCGCGGACTGCCTGGTCACCGGCGTCATGGTGGCGCTGGCCGGTCTCCCGCTGGTCACCGCCTACCCGGCTCTGGTGGCGGGCTGCGCCGTGCTCAGGGACGGCGTCCGGGACCGGCCGGTCGGCCCGCGGCGGTACGCGCTGCGGCTCCGCCAGGTGCTGCGCACCGGCCCGGCCGGATGGGTCGTGCCGCCGCTGGTCTGCGGGGTGCTCCTCGTCGACGCCGGCGCGGTGGCCGCCGGCGTACCGGGCAGTGGTGCGCTCACGGTGCTGCTCGCCGGCACGGCCTCGGTCGCGGTGGTGCTCGCCCTGCGGGTTGCCGGTTCCTGGCGGCCCCACGCGA
This sequence comes from Actinomycetales bacterium, assembly GCA_012719445.1. Lineage (GTDB taxonomy): Bacteria > Actinomycetota > Actinomycetes > Actinomycetales > Kineosporiaceae > JAAYAH01. The sequence goes on from JAAYAH010000137.1 coordinate 43,592, forward strand.
CCTGGTCCGCCGTGGTCCGGCCCGCCGCCCGGCACCTCCTCGGCGATCCCGGCGGGAGCGTGCTGCTGTGGCTGGCCGCGGTCGTCGCGGTGACGATCGCCGTCCTGGTCCCGATCACCGTGCTGCTGCTCGGCGGCGCGCTCGCCCTCGCGGCGGTCGCCGTCGACACCCGGGTCCCGCCCGTCCACCCCCGGGCTCCCGACGTCGCCCCCGGGACCGCCGTCGACACCCGGGCCGGCCCGGCGGGCGGCTGAGGTGTGGTCGCGTGCCACTCCGCCCCACCCACCCGTGCCATCAGCCCACCCACCCACCCGTGCCCGGGAGATCCCCGGGACGGGTCGACCCATCGACACCGAGGAGGTGCCCCATGCGCCGTGTCTGCTTCACCCTGCAGGTCCGGCCGGATCGCCTGGAGGAGTACCGGGAACGGCACGCCGCCGTGTGGCCGGAGATGCTGGCCGCGCTCCGCGACTCCGGCTGGTGCGACTACTCGCTCTTCCTCCGCGAGGACGGGCTGCTGGTCGGCCACCTGCTGACCGAGGACCTCGACGCGGCGCTGGCGGCGATGGAGGCCACCGAGGTCAACGCCCGCTGGCAGGCGGAGATGGCGCCGTTCTTCGCCGACCTCCCGGACGGGCGTGCCGACCGCGCCCTGCACGTCCTCGACGAGGTGTTCCACCTCGAGGACCAGCTCGCCGCGCTGCGGGGAGGTGCGTCGTGACCGAGCTCTCCCCGGCCACCAGGACCCGGGTCACCCGGGCGCTGCGGAGCCACCGCATCGAGACGCCGTCCTGGGCGTTCGGCAACTCGGGGACCCGGTTCAAGGTCTTCGGCCAGAAGGGCGTGCCGCGCACGCCGTACGAGAAGGTCGCCGACGCCGCCGCCGTGCACCGGTTCACCGGGGTCGCGCCCAGCATCGCCCTGCACATCCCGTGGGACGCCGTCGACGACTACGCCGACCTGGCCCGGCACGCCGCGGAGTGCGGCGTCGCGCTCGGCACCGTCAACGCCAACGTCTTCCAGGACGACGACTACCGGCTCGGCAGCGTCGCCAACCCCGACCCCGGCATCCGGCGCAAGGCCGTCGGTCACCTGCTGGAGTGCGTCGACGTCATGGACCGCACCGGGTCGGCCGACCTCAAGCTGTGGTTCGCCGACGGCACCAACTACCCGGGGCAGGACGACGCCTGCGCCCGCCAGGACCGGATGGCCGACGCCCTGCGCGAGACCTACGACCGGCTCGGCTCCGGCCAGCGGATGCTGCTGGAGTACAAGCTGTTCGAGCCCGCGTTCTACCTCACCGACGTCCCGGACTGGGGGACGGCGTACCTGCACTGCGTCGCCACCGGCGAGCGGGCACAGGTGGTCATCGACACCGGCCACCACGCCCCCGGCACCAACATCGAGTTCATCGTCGCGACCCTGCTGCGGGCGGGCCGGCTCGGCGGCTTCGACTTCAACTCCCGGTTCTACGCCGACGACGACCTCATGGTCGGGGCGGCCGACCCGTTCCAGCTGTTCCGGATCATGTACGAGATCGTCCGGGCCGACGCGCTGGCGCCCGAGGCGGGCATCGCCTTCATGCTCGACCAGTGCCACAACATCGAGCCGAAGATCCCCGCTGTGATCCGCTCGGTGATGAACGTCCAGGAGGCCACGGCCAAGGCGCTGCTCGTGGACGCCGCCGCGCTGGCCACCGCGCAGCGGGAGGGTGACGTGCTGGGCGCCAACGCCGTGTTCATGGACGCCTACGCCACCGACGTCCGGCCGCTGCTCGGCGAGCTGCGCGAGGACATGGGGCTGGATCCCGACCCGCTGGCCGCCTACGCGCGGTCGGGGTACGCCGAGCGGGTCCGAGCCGAACGCCTCGGCGGCCAGGCCGCCGGCTGGGGAGCCTGAGGAGGCCGTGATGCCCGAACCCCGGACGCCGGGACCCCCGACCTCGGCCTCCCCGACCTCGGCCTCCCTGACCCCGGGACCCCCGACCCCGGACGCCGGACCCCCGGGGCCCGTGGCGGAACTCGTCGTCCGGTCGCACCGGCTGGGCGCGGATCCGCGGAACACCAACTTCGCCGGTGGGAACACCTCGGTGAAGGCGCCCGGGACCGACCCGGTCACCGGAGCGGCGACGGAGCTGCTGTGGGTCAAGGGCTCCGGAGGTGATCTCGGCACGCTGACCCCGGCCGGGCTCGCCGTGCTGCGGCTGGACCGGCTGCGCGCCCTCGTCGACGTCTACCCGGGCGTGGAGGCCGAGGACGAGATGGTCGCGGCCTTCGAGTTCTGCCGGCACGGTAGGGGCGGGGCGGCGCCGTCCATCGACACCGCCATGCACGCTCTGGTGGACGCGCCGCACGTCGACCACCTGCACCCCGACGCCGGCATCGCCCTCGCCGCCGCGGCGGACGGCGAGGAGCTGACCCGGCGCTGCTTCGGCGACCGGGTGCTCTGGGTGCCGTGGCGGCGACCGGGCTTCCAGCTCGGGCTGGACATCGCCGCGATCGCCGCGGCCAACCCGCAGGCGATCGGGGTGATCCTCGGCGGGCACGGGATCACCGCCTGGGGCGCGACCAGCGCCGCCTGCGAGGCGAACTCCCTGGAGATCATCCGGACCGCGCAGGCGTTCCTCGACGAGCACGGCCGGCCGGAGCCCTTCGGCCCGGTGGTCCTCGACGCGCTGCCCGAGGGCAGGCGCCGGGAGCGCGCCGCGGCGCTCGCACCGCTCGTCCGGGCCCTGGCCTCCACCGACGCCCGGCAGGTGGGGCACCTCACCGACAGCCCGGTGGTGCTCGACTTCCTGGCCAGGGCGAGGATGCCGGAGCTGGCGGCCCTGGGCACCTCCTGCCCCGACCACTTCCTGCGTACCAAGGTCCGGCCGCTGGTGCTGGACCTGCCGCCCGACGCGCCGCCGGCGGAGGTGGAGGAGCGGCTGCGGGAGCTGCACGCCGCCTACCGCGACGACTACCGGGCCTACTACCAGCGCTACGCCGACGCCGACTCGCCGCCGATGCGCGGAGCGGACCCGGCGATCGTGCTGGTCCCCGGCATCGGCATGTTCTCCTTCGGGCGGGACAAGCAGACCGCTCGGGTGGCGGGGGAGTTCTACGTCAACGCGATCAACGTCATGCGCGGCGCCGAGTCGGTGTCCGGCTATGCGCCGATCGACGAGCGGGAGAAGTTCCGGATCGAGTACTGGGCGCTGGAGGAGGCCAAGCTCCGCCGCGCGTCGGCCCCGAAGCCGCTGGCCACCCGGATCGCCCTGGTGACGGGGGGCGGCTCGGGGATCGGTGCCGCCACGGCGCGCCGGCTGGCCGCGGAGGGGGCGTGCGTCGTCGTCGCCGACCGGGACGCCGAGGCCGCGACCCGGGTGGCCGCCGAGCTCGGCTCGGCCGACGTCGCGGTGCCGGTGGTCGTCGACGTCACTGACGAGGCGGCGGTCGCGCAGGCGGTCCGGGAGGCGGTACTGGCCTTCGGCGGGCTCGACCTGGTGGTCAACAATGCCGGGCTGTCGGTGTCGAAGCCCCTGCTGGAAACCACGACCGGGGACTGGGACCGCCAGCACGACGTCATGGCCAGGGGGTCGTTCCTGGTCTCCCGCGAGACGGCCCGGGTGATGGTCGCCCAGCGTCTCGGCGGCGACATCGTCTACGTGACGAGCAAGAACGCGGTGGTGGCCGGGCCGGACAACATCGGCTACGGGGCGGCCAAGGCCGACCAGGCGCACCAGGTCCGGCTGCTGGCGGCGGAGCTCGGCCGTCACGGCATCCGGGTGAACGGGGTGAACCCCGACGGGGTGGTCCGCGGCTCCGGCATCTTCGCCGGGGGCTGGGGCGCGCAGCGGGCCGCGGTCTACGGGGTGCCCGAGGAGGAGCTGGGCGCCTTCTACGCCCGGCGCACCCTGCTCGGCCGGGAGGTGCTGCCGGAGCACGTCGCCGCGGCGGTCCTCGTCCTGACCGCGGGCGAGCTGTCGCTGACCACCGGGGTGCACCTGCCCGTCGACGGTGGCGTGGCTGCCGCGTTCCTGCGTTGAACGGCCGGACGGCGGCAGCGACGTGCCGGCGCGTGAGCAGCAGGGACGCGGGTGACGGGAGATGAGCGGAAGGGGCGTGAGCGGCAGGGGCGTTGGCGGCAGGGGCGTTGGCGGCAGGGAGGCGACGGTCGCCGCCGTCGACCTCGGGGCGTCGAACGGGCGGGTCATGGTGGGCCGGGCGGGGCCGGACGGCGTCCGGCTCGTCGAGGCCGCCCGGTTCCCGAACGTCCCGGTGCAGGTGGGCGGGACCCTGCACACCGACATGCTGCGGTTGTACCGGGGGGTGCTGGACGGCCTGCGCGAGGCGGTCCGCCTCGCCGGGCGGTCGGCCGGCGGGCTCGACTCGATCGGGGTGGACTCCTGGGCGGTGGACTACGGCCTGCTCGACGCCGACGGCGCGCTGCTCGGCAACCCGGTGCACTACCGGGACGCTCGCACCGAGGGTGTGATGGACCGGGTGCTCCGGGTGGTGCCCGCCGAGGAGGTCTACCGGGCGACCGGGATCCAGTTCCTGTCGTTCAACACCGTCTACCAGCTCGTCGCCGCGGCGGAGCGGGGAGGGGCGCAGCTCGCCGTGGCCCGACGGCTGCTCCTGCTGCCCGACCTGGTGACCAACTGGCTGACCGGCTCGGTGGGGGCAGAGCTGACCAACGCCTCCACCACCCAGCTCCTCGACGTGGCCGGGTCGCGGTGGCACACCGGCCTGATGCGGCGGCTGGGCATCCGGCCGGACCTGTTCCCCGGGCTCCGCCGTCCGGGGGAACCGGCGGGTGAGCTGCTCCCGGGGGTGCAGGAGGCCGTCGGCGCCACCGCCCCGGTGCCGGTGACCGCCGTCGCCTCGCACGACACGGCGTCCGCCGTGGTCGCGGTGCCCGCCGTGTCCGAGCGCTTCGGCTACGTCTCCGCCGGCACCTGGTCGCTGGCCGGGGTGGAGCTGGACCGTCCGGTGCTCACCGAGGAGAGTCGGCTCGCCAACTTCACCAACGAGGTCGGGGTCGACGGCACCGTCCGGTACCTGCGCAACGTCATGGGCCTGTGGCTGCTCCAGGAGTGTCTGCGGCACTGGGCCGGTGGGAACGGCGACCCTGCCCGTGGGGAAGGCCGTGCCGGTGGGAGCGGAGGTCGGGCCGGTCACCCCGGAGGTCGGGTCGGGGCCGCCGATCTGGAGCGACTGCTCGCCGCGGCGGCAAGGGCGCCGGCGTTCCGGGCGGTCGTGGACGCCGATGCCGCGGAGTTCCTCGCGCCCGGGGACATGCCGTCCCGGATCGCGGCGGCCTGTCGCCGGCTGGGCCAGCCGGTGCCCGCCGGTCCCGCCGAGACCGTCCGGTGCGTCCTCGACAGCCTCGCGCTCGCGCACCGGGCCGCGGTGGCCGACGTCCAGCGGCTGTCCGGACGCGACATCGACGTCGTCCACATCGTGGGCGGGGGCGCGCGGAACGAACTGCTCTGCCAGCTCACCGCCGACGCGTGCGGCCTGCCGGTCGAGGCCGGACCGTTCGAGGCGACGGCGGTCGGCAACGTCCTGGTCCAGGCCAGGGCCCTCGGTGCGGTGGGGGATGACCTGACCGCGCTGCGCGCGACGGTGCGAGCGAGCACGCCGACGAGGCGGTACCTGCCCAGGGGAGACCGGCGGTCCTGGGAGCTGGCGGCGGCGCGGCTGGGCCGGTGACCCCCGAGTTCGTGGCGGACGGCGCGCGGCGGGACGGCCACACGCCGACGACACCCTACGGATGCCCTTCGCGCAGGGTCCCGCACTGTGTCACGTCGAGCAGGGTCCTGCAGGTGTCGCGGGTGGGGGTCCGGCGGTCGTCACAGGCGGGCCTGCCGTCGCGCCGTCAGCTGCCCGACGAGGAGAAGGCCGACCGACACCGCTCCCAGCGACGCGCTCCACCACGACACGGTGACGTCGTGGTAGACGGTGTTCGACGGGCTGTCACCTGCCCACCACACCCGGACCGTCGCCTGCAGGAACTCCGCTGTCAGCAGGCCGACCATCACGAACGCCGCCTGCGAGTCGAACGGGGTGGCCGCAGCACACAGCATCGCCACGATCAGGATGGTCGACTGCTGGTACGGGTACAGGTAGACCGGTTCGGGGAAGGCGATCAGGGAAGGCGCCCAGAGGAGGACCGTCGTCGCCGGGACCGCGAGTCCCCACGCCACCCCCAGCGGACGCCGAGGTGCCCCGGGGATCAGCGAGACGATCACCAGGAGAACGGCCGCGGCGACGATCGGGAAGGACACGTCGTTGTGGATCCAGACATGCATGGCCTCCCACCCGAGCGTCGCCAGGACCGCCGCCCGGCGACGGTCGCGGATCGCGGCGACGAGCGCGAGGACGGCGAGGAGCAGCAGGGCGAGCGCCGAGCGGCCGCCGGTGTCGGCGGACAGCACGTTCCCGACGACGAGGTGCCCCAGTTCGGCCGACAGCAGGATGACCACCGCCGTCCTCAGCCCGTGGGCCCAGGCCACGTGCGGGTCCCGAGCCTGGTTCGCGCGCAGGCGCATCCGTAGCCCGGCCGCCACCAAGGCCGTCGCCTCCCGCGCCGGTGGCCAGGTGCGCTCCGCATCGGCTCGCGTCATCAGCGTCCCGAGCAGCTCGTCACCCCACTGCTCGCGGTACCGCGCGGGATAGACGCGCAGCAACAGCCCGTACCGGCCGGCCAGTGCGTCGCTCATGCGAACGTCACCCCCGGGAGCCGGGTGGCCGAACGGTGCATCCGGTCCGTCACCACGGCGGCGTCGGCCGCCAACCTCGCCGCCTCGGCCCGGAGGGTCTCGCGGCCGGTGGGGGTCAGGGCGTACGAGCGTCGGGTCCGCCCGTTGACGATCTCCTCGCTGACGATCTCGATCAGCTCGGCCCCGTGCAACCGGTCGAGGACGGCATAGAGCGTTCCGGTCGCCAGCCGAACCCTTCCCTCGGACAGGGCCTCGACCTGGCCGAGGACCGCGTACCCGTGACGCGGACCGTCGAGCAGCGAGGCCAACACGAAGTAGCTGGGCGCCTGGAGCCTCCGGCGTTGGTTACTCATGTTGAAAACATATACGCGTGGAGTGTGTATGTGCACGGATCGTGGGGTGAACCGTGTCACTCCTCGGTCCGGGGACCCATCGCCTGCCGGGGACCCGGTCTGCCGGCGAGCCGGCGACGGTGCGGCTCGCTGCTGGACCGGCGCACCACGAGCTCGGGCTTGAAGACGACGTTCCGGTGCTGGTGCTCGGCACCGGCGTAGATCTCCTCCAGGAGCAGCTGGGCGGCCGCGCGGCCCAGCTGTGCCCTGGGCTGTCGGATGGAGGAGAGCGGGACGGCGGCCGAGCCGGCGAACTCGATGTCGTCGTAGCCGACGATGGCCATGTCGCGCGGGACGGCGAGCTCGTGCATCGTCATCACCTGGAGCACGCCGAGCGCCAGCAGGTCGTTGGCGCAGAAGACGGCGGTCGGTCGCTGCGCCGCGGGGAGGGCCGCGATCTCCTCGCCCGCGGTGCGGCCGGCCTCGGCGGTCAGGGCGTCGGTGGTGAACACCGAGAGCTCGGCGCCGGGCCCGCCGCGCTCGGCCACCGCCTCGGAGAGGCCGCGGTGCCGCTCGGCGACCTGGCGGATGGAGAACGGGCCACCGACGAAGGCGATCCGCCGGTGGCGCTGCTCGACGAGGTGCTCCCCGGCCAGCCGCCCGCCGAGGACGTCGTGGACGGCGACCGAGCAGCGGTTGTGCCTGCCGGACTCGCGGTCGACGAGGACGACGGGGGTGCCCCGCTCGATGATCTGTGCGAGCGGCGACTCCCTGCCGTCCCGTGCCGGGGCGACGCCGTCGTGGAGGGGAGTGATGAGGATGCCCTGAACCCGCTGCTCCTCCAGGAGCTCCAGGTGCCGGCGCTCCCGTTCGCTGCTGTCCCCGCTGTTGCAGACGATCACCATGGCCCCGCGCTCCTCGGCTGCGCGCTCGGCCCCTCGCACGACGTCGGTGAAGAAGGGGTTGCCGATGTCCATCACCACGATCGCGATGGTCCGGCTGCGTCCCGCCCTGAGCTGGCGCGCCGAGTCGTTGCGCACGTAGCCCAGCTCCTCGATGGCGGCGAGGACCCGTTGCCGGGTCGCCGGGGCGACCGTGAGCGGTCGGTTGAGGACGTTGCTCACCGTGGAGACCGAGACACCGGCCCGGTGGGCGACCTCCCTGATGTTGGCGGTGGCCATCGTTCCCCGATGCTGCACGCGGTACCGGTCACGGCACTGCGTGCCTGTCACGAGACGGAGCGGCTGTCACGAGGGGCAGGAGCGAGCCTTCACCCTACGCAGGGTCTGAAACGTGTCAACCCTCCCCGGGTCCTCAGTGCGGTCACGTCCCGAACCGGGCCGTCCCCGGCGGCGACGTGCAGGGTCGCGGCCCCGTGTCTCCCCAGCGTGCGGGCCCGGTGGCTCCCTCGGGCGCTCGTCATCGTGGCGGGTGCGGCGGTTGCATCGTTCCAGTACCAGGGCCCCACGATCCCCCGCGGACCCCACCCGCAGCTCTCCGTCGGGGTCCCGGTCGTGGTCCCGTGGACCGAGCTCCGGGAGACCTGCCCGGGACGTCCCGCCTGCCGGGGTGCCCGCGTCCTGCCGGACACCCCGTTCCGCCGGGATGCCCGCCCTGCAGGGATGCCCGCCCTGCAGGGATGCCCGTGTCCTCAGCGGGTGCGCAGGACCCGGGTGGGCTGGGTCCTGCGGGACCCGGCGCCCGCCCACCGGTTGACCAGACCGACCACGGTGACACCGACCACGAGCGCGCCGATCCGTACCGCGAGGCCGAGGGCGGCCGAGTGCCCGGTGGCGACCGTGTCGAGGGTCCTCGTCCCGAGCACCGCCAGCGCCAGCGCCAGCCCGACGGCCGCGGCCCACAGGGCGGGCCGGGCACCCCGGGCGCCGCTGCGCAGTGCCCGCCCGGCCAGCGCCGTGCTGGTCACCGCCATGCCGAGGACCAGCAGGATCGCCGGGACGTCGTAGACGACGGCGCGCCATCCCTGAGCCCGGACGAGACCGCCCGGTGACCAGGTCCCCACGGCGAGGGCCCAGGCCGCAGCGGCCGCGAACGCCCAGGGCAGCCCCGGGACGAGGGCCAGCAGCGCGCTCCGGCGCGCCTGCTCCCCGCGGCGGCGTCCCCGACCCGGGACGGCGACCAGGACCACGGATGCGCAGACGGCGGTCAGCCAGAGGGCCGCGAGACCGAGGAGCTGCACCCACATCCAGGTCGAGAGTCCGCAGAAGGGTTCGGACCCCACCGCGAGGCGGGTGCCGGCGCGGGCGGACCCGGTCACCGTGACCCGGTACTCGCCGATCTGGTGCGTCCGGAACTCCCAGACGGCGTTGCCCCGCCGTCCGTCGCCGACGTAGTCCACCGGGATCCGGTTCGCGGGTTCCACGAGCACCGGTCGTCCCTGGGGATCGGTCACCCGGATCATCAGGCCGGTCGCGTCCACCGGGTCGCGTCCGGCGGTCCGCACCGTGCCGAGACCGAGGGCCCTGCGCCAGCCGGAGCTCTCGCCGTCCGCGGCTCCCGTGCCGTCGGCCGGCGGTGTGGTGTCGGTGATCTCGACGTGGACGACGTACCGGTCGGGGTGTGCCTGGAGGGTGAGCTCACCGGGGGCGTCGCCCCGGACGAACCCGGCGGCGTACCCGTCGAAGGCCGCGTAGGCGGCGGCGGACCACAGCACCACACAGACCACGCCGACGACGCCGAGCAGGGCGGCGAACGCGCCCCGGGCCACCGCCAGCCGGCGTTCGGCCGGGTTGTGAATCCGGCGCGTCTCGAACGCGGTGTCGCTGCCGTACATGAGATCACCCGGCCCAGGTCCTGTGCGGGGAGACTACGGCGGGGCGGGGGGATCGGTCCTGCCGATGCCGTAACACACCGAAAGATCCTCCTCGGATCACCGGCGGCTCCGGGCAGGTGGCGGATCGGGCAGAGAATCTTCCCGTCGGGACGCATACTTCCGCCGCGAACGGGTACTTCTGGTGCCCGCGAGCAGGAGCGGCCGGGGCGGGTGGCGACGACGGTCACCGGTCCGCGCCGGTGTCGTGGGCCACCAGCGCCGGGGAGGAGCCTGGAGCATCCGGGCGAGGGCCGCGACGACGGTGCGTCCCCAACCCTCCTGCCCGGACGACAGGTCGCGGGGGTGGTACCCGGAGGGGGGATCGGCCTTCGGGGTACAGCCGTCGCGACCGACACAGAGATGGGGAGGTGGGTCGGATGAGCGGCATGCTCTTCCTGGCCGTCGCGATGACGTTCCTCGTGGGAGTCAGCGCCGTCGGCTTCGCCGTGCGGGACGCCCGGTGCGGCAGGGTGCATCGAGAGGCCACCCGGGCCTGGGAGGTCACCCGCCAGTCGCAGCTCGGCTGGGACGGGTGGCTCTGGGGGCTCCCGCGGGTCGAGCGAACCGACTCCTCCTCGACGGGCCGGGCCTCGTCGGCAGACCGGGCCTCGTCGGCAGGCGTGCCGCAGACCCCGCGCTGGGGCGGGGAGTCGGGACAGCCGGGCGTCCGACGGTGAGAACCCGGACGTCGCGGCTCAGGACGCGGACCGGGACTTCAGCAGTCGGGCGATGTCCGCGACGGCCGAGTTCAGGGCGTCGATCCTGGAGTTGACGGCGTCGAAGTCGTTGGCCTCCTGGCTTCGGAGGCCCACCACCATCTGTTCGAGGGCTGCCATCGACGCGACCAGGTTCTTCGTCCGTGAACCGAGGTTGTCGAGCTTGGTGTCGGCCTTGGCCAGGGCCTGGGCGGGTGTCCAGTTCGGAGTGGGATCGTCCGGGGTGGGGTCGTTCTCGTTCACCACGACCTTCACGCCCGTCCAGTTGAGTCTGACGTCGTCCTTGGTGAGTGGCATCGTCTCGCCTTTCTGTCGAGCCCTGACGGCCGGGATGATCTCCGAGGTCAGTTGGGTGATGCGGGCGGGTCCTGGGCACTCCTTTCCACGGGACGGCGACCACCTCTGGCCGCCGGACACCCGCCAGGGGTCGACGCCCTGGCGGTGGTAGGCGACACCCCGTCGGCCCGGTCGAGAGTCGGGGACGAGGCTCGCCGGGATGCCCCTGCCGTGGCAGGTCCACGAGGAGGGGCAGCCGGCGTGCGCCTCCGCCGAGCACTCCCAGGTGAGCAGGGTCACGAGCGCCTCGGCCTGCGCCGGCGTCCACCGGGCGATGTCGGCAGCCCGGACTGGGGCGTTGTCCGCGGTCTCGATGCTGATCGCCGTGGGATTCGCGGCCAGGTTCGCGTCCGCCTGCCGCCCCCTGTCCTGCCACTGCCAGATCACGCCGTCGAGGTCGCGGCTCGCGTCGGACCCCCACCTGCCGCCGATGCCGTAGTGGGACTCGGTGCCGTCGTAGCCTCCGGCCCGGAACATCGTGTCAGTGGAGTGCAGATAACCCACCATGGTGTGCACGATGACCAGGTCGTGCCCTGTCATGGCGGGTTCCTTCTGCTTTCCGAGAGGTTTCCAGGATGCCTCGGGGCAGCGTTTCACGCCCATGCTCCATCTCCTGTGCACGAGATTCTCGGACGGCCGCAGAGAAAGGGTCGCAACTGGTGTGGGTGTTGTGTTCGCCCGGTCGCGCCGAACTGTCGGCGCAGCGGTCGGGTGGCATGGAGAACAAAGGACCGGGGTATGGGTCGACCATCCGGTCCGGGTTGCCGCTCTTCGAGCCTATACGTGTCGCACGGGTTGGCAACAGGTATTTCTCGATGAATCTCTTTCCATTCGGGGTGTGCTGTTTCTGAAAAAGGGCCGACGCGAACAAAGCGCCCAGGTACCGACGTAAGGCCGGAATGCCGGTCAAGACCCGTGATCGTCGATCGTTCAATGACCGGGTGTGCGGCGGGTGTTCCCCGGGGTGAGCCCGGGGAACACCCGGGAGGGTCGCCGTGCGGGTGTCTCCTCCGGGGGGCGGGTGACCTGCGAGGGCGGGGGATGCGCGGGGCGAGGTGGTCCGGTTCGTGGGGCGACGGGATGATGTGTCCCCGTGAGCGGTCGATGGGTGATCACGTGGGCGTCGTCGCAGCAACCGGCGACGCCCGAGAACCTGCCGCCTGCGCCGTTCACCCGGGACGGCATCGCGCTGGTGGACTGCACGCTGCGGCAGACCGTCCGGCTGTCCGCGGGCGGTGCCCGGCTGCGAGTCCGCCTCGCCAACAGCTTCGGGCGGCGGCCGATCGCCGTCACGGCAGGGTCGCTCGCCCACCCGGTCGGCGGCCTGGCCGGGGCGGCGGCGATCCGGCGGGAGACCTCCCGGCCGCTGACCTTCGACGGCAGCCGGTCGGTCACCCTCCCCGCCGGGGCACGGGTGGTGTCCGATCCGGTGGTGTTCGAGGCGGCTCCGGCGACCAATCTCAGCGTCACGGTGCATCTCGCGGACGGCCAGGCGACGACCGGACTGACCTGCCACCCCGGGTCCAGGACCACCTCACACCTGTGCCGGGGCCGTCACGTCGAGGCGCAGCACCTGCCCGGTGCGGTCGCGACCGAGCACTGGTACCTGCTCGACGGGATCGAGACCTGGGCACCGGAGGGCCTGGCCGCGGTCGTGGTGCTCGGCGACTCGCTGACCGACGGCCGGGGCTCCACAACGGACGGGAACGATCGCTGGCCGGACCGGTTGGTCGACCGGTTGCTGGGCCGGTCCGGACCGGCGCGGGGGGCGGTCGACCCGGCTGTGGTGAACCTGGGGACCGGTGGCAGCCGGGTGCTCCTGGACGGCATCGGCCCGAGCGCGCTGTCCCGGCTGGACCGGGACGTGCTGGACCAGGAGGGGATCGCCTCGCTGGTGGTCTTCCACGGGGTCAACGACATCGGCACGGCCGAAGCCGCCGTCGAGGAGCAGGCACGGGTCACCGCGGACCTCGTCGGCGCCTACCAGGAGATCGTCGACCGGGCCCGTGCCCGCGGGATCCGGGTCCACGGTGCGACCCTCCTGCCCTTCGGCGGCAACGACCCCTACGACGACCCCGCGGGACGGCGGGAGGCGACCCGGCAGGCCGTCAACGCCTGGATCCGCGGCAGCGACCGGTTCGACGCCGTGATCGACTTCGACCGGGTGGTGCGCGACCGGGCACGGCCGGGGCGGCTCCGGGCCGATGTCGACAGCGGCGATCACCTGCACCTGAACCCCGTGGGCTACCGGATGCTGGCCGACGCCGTCCCCCTCCGGCTCCTCGACCACCGGCTGGCCGCTCCCGATCCCGGCGACGGGGCGGGCGCCGTAGGTTGAGGTGATGCCCCGCCTCATCGTGATCAACGGTCCTCCCGGGTGCGGCAAGTCCACGCTGGCGGCCCGGTACGTGGCCGATCACCCGCTCGCACTCGACCTCGACATCGACCGGGTGCGCGGCTGTCTCGGCCGCTGGCTGTCGACGCCGCAGGAGGCGGGACGGCGGGCCCGGGCCATCGCCCTGGCCTCCGGCCGGGTGCACCTGACGGCGGGGTACGACGTCGTTGTGCCGCAGTACCTGGGACGGACGGAGTTCCTCGAGCAGCTCGAGGAGGTCGCGGACGAGACCGGGGCGGACTTCCACGAGATCGTCCTGATGGACACCCGGGAGAACGCCGTGCGCCGCTTCGTCGAACGTGCCCGCACCTCGACCGAGCAGGTCCACCTCGACGCGCGGGAACTGGTGGACCGATGCGGTGGCGTCGACGTGCTCGCCGAGCTGTACGACCGGTTGCTCGACGTGCTGGCGGCTCGTCCCGCCGCGACGGTGCTGCGGATCGAGGAGGGACGGGTGGACGACACCTACCGGGACCTGCTGGCTGCGGTCACGTGACCGCGCGCTGGAGTCGTCAGCCGCACTGGAGGATGAGCCAGCTCGCGTCCCAGTTCTGGGCGGCGAGGTCCTCGTCGCGGATCCAGTAGTAGAGCCGGCCGGCGTCACCCCACATCATGCCGACGTCGTCCTCGGAGTCGACCTGGAGGAGCAGTCGCCACGCGGCGGCTCCCTCCCGGAGCGCCTCGGCCCGAGGGCCTTCGTAGCCGCTGGGATTGCCGCAGTACAGCCCGTTGCTCACCAGTTGGCATTCGAGCTGCATCTCGCCCTGGACCGGCTCCGGGTGTCCGAGCATCCGGTGGAACGTGGCCCCGGGCTCGTCGAAGAGCTCGACGTAGGCGCACCACTGCTCGTCGTCGGGCAGCAGGCGCTGGACGGCGCGCGACCGGCCCGACGCCCAGGTCCACTCCGTCGCGGCGGTGAGTCCCCTGACGCCGAACCGGGCGTGCTCGGGGACGTCGTCCGGGAACTCCTGGCGGAACAGCGGCGTGCCCTGCGGGGTGCAGGTGACGGCCCACCCGCCACGGTCCTCGGGGTCGAACCCCCACACCCCGTGTTCTGCGGAGTCGTAGAAGAACGACAGCAGGCCGGCGCGGGGGAGGGTGCCCTCGAGGTCGAAGGGGCACACCTCCGCGAGGTCCACCTGCGCGATGAACGCCAGCGGCGCACCGCGGAACCGCGGCCACGCGAAGGAGGCCGGGAGGTCAGGCCGCCCGCCGAGCCGGGAGGCTCCCGTCGCGGCCTGCTCGTCGACGTCCTCGTCGACCGGGTGGGTGGACAACCGGATGCTGGGGCGCCGAAGGGCCACGAGGTCCGCCACCTGGTCGCCGAGGCCCGCCGCGCGGAGTTGGTCGACGACAGCCGGGTCGCCGGGGTCCACCTCGCTGTAGATCATGGTTCGGCATCGTACCCGCCGGTCGGGTCACTCCTGCTGACGAGCGGCCTGCACGGCGGCGAGGGCGGCGATGACCTGGGTCTCGACGGTCGTCTTGTCCAGGCCGAGGTCGGTGAGCACCCCGGCGCCGTCCTCGTGTTCGAGCAGCGCGAGCAGGATGTGCTCGGTGCCGATGTAGTTGTGGCCCATCCGCAGCGCCTGCCGGAAGGTGAGTTCCAGCGCCTTGCGGGCCCTGGCGCTGAACGGGATCAGCGGGGACGTCTCCTCGGCGGCGGGTGGCAGCTTCGCCGTCGCGGCCTCCCGCACGGTCTCCTGGGACAGGCCCTGGGTCCGGAACACCTGCCCGGAGATCGCCTCGGGTTCGCTGAGCAGGCCGAGCACCAGGTGCTCGGGCTCGATCTCGGTGTTGCCGGCTGCCCTGGCCTCGTTCTGGGCGGCCATCACGACGTGGCGCGCCCGGGGGGTGAACCGGGTGAACCCCTGCTCGGGGTCGAGGTCGGACGGCTCACCGGGCCCCTTGGCCACGAAGCGCTTCTGGGCGGCCTGCTTGGTGACCCCCATCCGCTTGCCGATCTCGGTCCAGGAGGCGCCCGAGCGCCTGGCCTGGTCGACGAAGTGGCCGATGAGGTGGTCCGCCACCTCGTCGAGGTGCTCCGCGGCGAGGACCGCGTCGGTGAGCTGGTCGAGGGCGTCGGTGTGCACCTTCTTGATCGCATCGATCAGATCGTCGAGTCTGATCCGGTTCGTCGGGTGCGCGGGTTCCGTCATGCGTCAACTCTAGGTTGACGACCCATGGTCGTCAACCGTGGGTTGACGCTCTCCCGAGGTGTCCTGACCGCTCCGCCCTGTCGGCCCGGGCCAGGGCAGCCTCCAGCCGGCGGAGCAGCGACGAGCACTCGGCCTCGATGCGCTCGGAGAGCCGGGCGGCGGTGTGGACGATCTCCCAGCGGCGCAGGGTGGGCACGGAAACCCGGCCGAGCCGCCGGTAGGCGCGGAGGTACCGGTGCACGATGTCGTTCCGCAGCGGCGGGGCGAGGACCCGCATCACCAGCGGGGAACCGGGCGGAGGGGACGCGTGGCGGTGCAGGACCAGGGTGCGGGCCACGTCACCCACCGGGTCGCCGCGAGCGGCGTTCCCCCAGTCGATGACGACGGGGGAGTTGCCGCGGTCGAGGATGTTGCCGAGGTGGAGGTCGCCGTGGCAGAGCCGGTCGCCGTCGGGCAGTCCGTCCAGCGTCGAGAGGGCGAAGGACCGGAGCCGGTCGGGGAGACCGGCAGCTGCCCGGATCCGGCCGTCGAGCTCCGCCCTGAGGTCCGGGAGGGCCGCCGGCGCCGAGACCGCGTGCACCCTGGCGTGCACGGCGGCCATCAGCGGCCCGGCGGAGTGGAGCCGCCACGGGCTGCGCGCCAGGGTCGACAGCAGGTCGGCGCCCGGAATGCGTTCCATCACCAGCCCCGGCCGGTCCCGGGTCGTCACGATGCCGACGGGCCTCGGGACCAGGCCGTCGTGCCCCGCCAACGCCCGCATCGCGGCCAGTTCACGGTGCAGGCCGGTCTCGGGGAAGCCCGGGCGGAGGAGCTTCAGCACGGCTCCGTCCGGTCGCAGGAACACCTCGGCCTCCCGGCCCTGCCCCAGCAGCTCCACCAGGTGCTCCTCTCCGCCCGCCCCACGGGTGACCCTATGCCGGGGAACCGGGACGGTCTCCGGTTCCGGCCCGGCTGCCCGGCCTGCCGGCTCCGGGAACCGTCGTGACGTCCGGACGACCGGCCGGACGACCAGGTGAGGAGACTCCGTCCGTCACCAGACCAGGCAGAACGGGTGGCCGACCGGGTCGGCGTAGACCCGGATGGTCTCACCCCCTCCGGGCAGCCTCGTCGCCCCGGCCTGTTCGGCCCGTCCGACGGCCGCCCCGAGGTCGGGCACCAGGAGGTCGAGGTGGAGCTGCTGCGGGTAGACCGGGTCCGGCCAGCGAGCGGGCACGTGGTCGTCGGCTCGCTGGAAGGCGATCTGCCAACCCTCGGGAGTCGCCGTGGTGACCCACTCGTCGTCCGCGTCGGTCACGGTGACCCCGGCGACCTGCTCGTAGAACGCGGACAGCCCCTTCACGTCCGGGGTGTCCAGCACGATGATGTCGAGTTCTCCCACCATCCCGTCATCCTCGGGCAGGGTCACGACTTTCTCGACCGGAGAGGACGGCACTCCCCGCCGCGCGCTGTGGCGGACGGGGATCCCGACCGTCCGGACCGTGGCGGGCGGGTGGCCGGTGGCCGGGACGGCCCGGCCGGATAGCCTCGACGTGTTCCGCGGCGGAGGGAGGCGGCTGGCGGTGGCGACTGTCGAGCGTGTCGGTGGACCGGGCCTGCTGGTGATCGACCTGCAGGCGGAGGTCGTCGAGAGGTGCGTCGACCGGGACGGCGTGCTGGACCGGACCGCGACGGCGATCGACCGGGCGCGGGCCGACGACGTCCCCGTCGTCTTCGTGCAGCACCAGAGCTCGCACCTCCGGCCGGGGACGGACGGCTGGCGGTTCGCTCCCGGCATCACCCCGGCACCGGGGGAGACCGTCGTCGCGAAGAGATACCGCGACTCCTTCGCCGGGACGGCGCTGGAGGAGGTCCTGGCCGCGGCCCACGTCACCCACCTGGTCATCGTGGGGGCGATGTCCGACTACTGCGTCCGCACCACGATGCAGCGGGCCGCTGCGGACGGGTACGACGTGACCCTCGTCCAGGACTGCCACACCACCGAGGACGCCGAGTTCGACGGCATCCGGATCACCGGTCAGCAGATCATCGCGCACACGAACCTCTACCTGAGGGGCCTGATCTACCCCGGCCAGACCGTCGGGATCGCCCGGCACGACGCGCCAGGGCTGTTCCGCCTGCCGACCCGCGCCTGACCGCGGGGCGACCATCACCTGACCGCGGGGCGACCCCCGCCGTGATCGCTGTCTCGGGGCCGGAACGACCGGGCACGCGACCGTACTCGCTCGTAGCCGACGATCACGATGCTGCACCTCGCCGTCGGACACGGACCCGGGTCAGAGCAGCCGGCGCTCACCCGGCCGGGTCACCCGCAGCCACCGGTAGCCGTACCCGTCGAGGTCGAGGTTCTCGCCCATGCCGATCTCCTCGCCGTAGAACAGCACCGGGGTGTCCGGAAGGGAGAACAGCAGGCTGTAGACCAGGCGCAGCCGACGCTGGTCGCCGGCGAGCATCGGTGGCAGCCTGCGTCGCAGCCCGCGGCCGAAGGACTGCATCCGCTCCTCGTCGCCGAAGGCCGTGAACACCTCCGCCCGCTCGTCGTCGGTCAGCTTGTCGAGGGTGAGCTCGTCGTGGTTGCGCACGAAGGTCGCCCACTGGCAGTCCGTCGGGATGTCGGGCCGTCCCCGCAGCGCCTCGGTCAGCGGGCCGGCGTCCCCGCGGGCGAGGGACAGGTAGAGCTTCTGCATGACGACGACGTCGAACTGCATGGTCAGCTCGTCGCCACCGGCACCGCCGAAGTAGGCGCGCTGGTCGGCGTGCGGCAGGTTCACCTCGCCGAGCAGGATCGCGTCGCCGGTGCGTCGGGTCAGGACCCGCCGCAGCGCGCGCAGGTACCCATGGGTGTCCTGGTCCCGGCCGTGCCCGTCGGACGGCGGCTCGACGAGGAACGGGACGGCGTCCACCCGGAACCCGGAGAGGCCGAGCTGCATCCAGAAGCCCATGATCTTCGCGATCTCGTCCCTGACCTCGGGGTTCCGGATGTCGAGCTCCGGCTGCTGCCGGTAGAAGTGGTGCAGGTAGTACTGTCCGCTGCCCTCGTCGAGGGTCCACACGTCCTGTTCGGCATCGGGGAACACCGGCTCCAGCCCGGGCTCCCGCCGCGGCTCGTCGGCCCACACGTACCAGTCCCGGTACGGTGACTCGCGGCTGGAGCGGGCCGAGCGGAACCACGGGTGCCGGTCCGAGGTGTGGTTGACGACGAGATCGGCGATGACCCGCATCCCCCGGTCCCGTCGCCGTCCCAGTCGAGGAAGGTCTCGACGTCCAGGCAGTAGACGACGGCGGTCTTCCACCACAGGTCGCTGGTCTCGGTGATCCTCACGGACGGTCCCCTGCCCGGGAGCGGCCGGGGCATGCCGGGTCCCGGAGCGGCCGCCCCGTCGTGGTCCGGAGGTCCGCCGCCGGAGTTCCGGGACCGGTGG
This sequence comes from Actinomycetales bacterium, assembly GCA_012719445.1. Classification (GTDB taxonomy): domain Bacteria; phylum Actinomycetota; class Actinomycetes; order Actinomycetales; family Kineosporiaceae; genus JAAYAH01. The sequence goes on from JAAYAH010000137.1 coordinate 62,488, forward strand.
CGTCGGGGAACGATCGATCGCAATACTGGCTCTATGTGTTGGGGGGATCACTTACGGCGAAGATGGCTGCTCCGGGCGGTGGTCACCGCGGCCATCGGGCTGATCTGCCTCGGCTGGTTCTCCCGCCTGCTCGTCACCCGGGTGAGCGACGACACCCTGGAGATCTGGGCCAACGTCACGGGCCTCGTGCTTCCCCTTCTCACCGCGACCGTGTCCGGCGCGGTGTGGCTGGTCCGCCGGTCGCGCAGGCCGTCGGAACCGGTGGCGGTCACGGCGGTCCGGCTTCGTCGGTCGGTCCACGACCAGTGGTCCCAGGAGGTCGCGGGCCGGGGGTTGCTGCTGCCGAAGCCGCTGCGGCTCGGCTGGAGTCCGACCCGCCGGCCGGGGCTGAGCGTCGATCGCCGGTCACCTGCCGGTGCCGGGCCGCCGCGTCCGGTGCTCACGGAGCAGGTCGTCGACCTCCGCGAGCCCGCGGGCGGTCATGCTGCGCCCCCGGCCGGTCGGCGGAGGAGGACCCTCGGCCGGTTGCTGGCGGCGCGAATCCCCGGAACCCGGTCCCGCTCGGGGTCGAGCTGGGCCTGGCCGTGGTCACCCGCCACGAGGACCGTGACGATCGCCGGCTCCCGGGTGACCAGGACCGGGCTGCGGGGAGCGCTCCTGGTGGACCGGGCGACCGAACGACCCGCCGCGGCCCAGTTGGTGGAGCTCATGGCCGACGACTCCGTGCACCAGTTGGTCCTGCTGGGCCCGGCCGGTGCGGGCAAGACGACGCTGGCAGCCCTCTACACCCTGGCCGCGGTGGAGCACGCGGGTCCCGACGACCCGGTGCCGGTGCTGGTGTCCCTCGCGGGCTGGGACCCCCAGCAGCGGATGGAGGACTGGGTGGCGCACCAGATCGCCGGTGATCACCCGGACGTCACCGCGGAGCAGGCGCGGCGCCTGGTGCAGGACCGGATGGTCGTCCCGGTCCTGGACGGCCTCGACGAGATGCCGACGGCCTGCCGGGGAGCGGCGATGGCAGAGCTGGAGCGGGCGGCCGCCGCGGGCCTCCGCACCCTCGTCACCTGTCGCTCGGAGGAGTACGCGCAGATCGTCGCCCTGCGCGGGACCCTTCCCCAGGCGGATGTCGTGGAGATCGAGCCGATCCTGGTCGGCGACGTCGTCACCTACCTGACCCAGCGAGAGCCCGGCGGGAGCACCCGGTGGAGCGCGGTCGTCAGGGACCTGAGGAGGTCCCCCCGGGGGGTGCTGGCCACGGCGCTGTCGACGCCCCTGATGGTCTCCCTCGCCCGGCAGGTCTACCAGTGCCCGACCACGGATCCGGTGGAGCTGCTCAGGTTCACCAGCGTCGACGCCGTCCAGGACCACCTGCTGGACCGTCTCCTGCCGTCCGTCTACGGGGCACCGCAGCAGGTGGCCAGGGCGGAGCGGTGGTTGACGGTGCTCGCCCACGGCATGCGGAACCGGCCCCACGATCCGGACCTGTTGTGGTGGCGGCTGGGGCGGTCGGTTCCCCGCTGGGTTCCGGGTGCCGTCACCAGCACCACCGTCATGCTGCTCAACGCTGTGCTGTGTCCGTTGCTGGCGAACCTCTTCACGCTGGTGTACCTGCACAGGGCTCTCTCCGTGTCCGAGGGGACGGCCTGTCTCGGTGCCGGTGCCGGCTGGGGGCTGTTCCTCGGCGTCCTCGTCGCCCGGCAGGTCGTCCGGTCGGTCGACCCCGGCACCGGGTCACCCCGGTCACCCCGGTGGCCTGCGGCCCTGGCCGTGGGGGTGACGGACATCCTCACCGCGGTCGCGGCCGTGTCCGGCACCGCCGGTCTCGTCCTCCTCGCGGTGAACCTGTGCGACGGGGAGACCGCCGTGGCGGCGGCGGATGTGGTGCTCCGGATGACGGGCCGGCTGCTCACCGGGGACTCGCGGGCCGTCCTCGCGGCGGTGTCCTTCGTCTGTCTCGGCGCCGTGGTGGTCACGGTGACCAACGGCCTGGGGACCAGGGCGGCCGGGAACCCCCGCCGGTGCACCCCCAGGATGCGTGACCTCGGTCGCCGGCTGGTCGCGGGGCTCGGCGTCGGGGCGCTGATCGGGCTGCCGTGGGTCGTGCTCGGTGCCCTGGATCTCAGCGCAAACATCCCGTTGAGCAGGGGACTGGTGCGGACCGCGATGGTGACGGGGCTCATCGGGATCCCCCTCGGGGTGGGCAGCTGGCTCAACTCGTCCGTCTCGGACCAGCAGCAGGTCCGCTCCCCGGAGTCGGTGCTGCGCAGCGACCGGAACGCGCTCCTCGCCGCGGCCTCGACCGTCTCCGTCGTCACGGCGTCCTTCCTCGGCTTCTTCCTCTGGTACCCGAACAGTCCCGTCGTCGTCGTCTCGCTCGCGTCCGGCGGTATCGGGATCAACGTGTTCCTGCTGGTGTTCCTCGGCTCGGGGGCCGCGTGGACGACGTACACGGTGGCAAGGCTCTGGCTCGCGGCGCACGGCCGGCTCCCCTGGCGACTGGTCCCGTTCCTCCGGCACGCCGTGGCCAACGGGGTGCTGCGGCAGGCCGGCTCGGCCTACCAGGTCCGTCACGACCTGCTCCGCAGACGGCTGGAGAGCAGGTGGTCGGGGTCGCAGCCGTCGGCCCCGCCTTTCCTCGGCGGGACGGGACGGACGGTGGGGCGGGTGCTGGTCTCCCGGCGCCGACGTCGGGTGCTGGCCGGGGTCGCGCTGACGGTGTCGGTGACACTCCTTCCCCTGTCCGCCCTCTGCACCCTCCGGTGGAACACCGCGCCGGGGACCGGGAGGTCCATGCCGGCGATCGCGCCGGGCACGACCGTTCCCGCCGGGTCGGGCACTGCCGGGTCGTGGACAGGTGGACCGGGCACTGCCGGGTCGTGGACAGGTGGACCGGGCACTGCCGGATCGGGGCCTGCCGGGTCGGGCACTGTCGGGTCGGGCACCCGCGGTCCCGGGCCCGGGTCACCCGCGCGAGAAGGTGACGATCTCCCGTTCGAGTTCCTGCCGGGCGTGGCACGGACCACCGTGGACGTCCGCTGACCGGGGACATGAGCCCAGGCAGGCCGGCAGCAGCTCGCAGTCCCGGCACCGCAGGGACGTGAACGGGTCGTCGTCGCCGAAGGGCCGCGCGGCGACGTCGATCTCGCGACGGGTCCTGGCCGCGTCCCCGGGGTGCAGCACGGCGAACGTGGCGTGGCTGCTGCCGACGGCCGCCTGGCAGCTGCCGATCCGGCCCTCGGGGTCGACGGCCAGGTGACTCCTCAGCGAGACCCCGCAGAACCAGTCCAGCGGCTCCGGCCCGCCGAACACCCGGAACCCCCGTTCCCGCAGGTGCGTCCGGAACCTCGCGTACTCGTCGTCGAACTCGCGTCTCGCGAGACAGTCGTGCGGGATGCAGCCCGGCACCTCGATCGAGTCGTCCAGCCGGCCCAGCCGGAACTCCAGCCGCTCGCTCGTCACCCCCGAGTCCGCGAACAGATCGACCACGGCACACGCCTCGGCCGCGTTGTCCCGGTCGACGTTGATCCGGAGGACGATCCGGTCGAGCCTCGCAGCCATGGTCTCGAGCTCACGGACGAGGAATCGGTAGAAGGAGGCGGCGCGAGGCGGCGGCAGTCCCTTCCTCCTGGCGTACGTGGCGGGAAGGCCGTCGAGGGAGATCTGCAGCCGAGAGATCCGCAGGTCTCGGAGCCGTCTCCAACAGGCACCGCGTTCGAGGAGCACCCCGTTGGTGAGCATGCCGGCCTGGTAGTCGAACCCGTGCTGCGCGGACAGCCGGAGGAAGCCGCGGGTGAGTCGCTCGATCACGTCGAGGGCGACGAGCGGCTCACCGCCATACCACTGCACGAACAGGTGCTCCAGCCCGGGGGCGCTGTGGTCGACGAGCTCCACCAGCGCGTCCTGGATCTCGGACGTCATCCGCCCCTGTCGCCGCATCCCCTGCTGCAGGCAGTACGAGCAGTTGAGGTTGCAGGACAGCGTGGGGGCGACGGCGACGACCAGCCGGCTCCGGTCCCTGCGGGCGTCGAGGTAGCTCTGGTGCGGGCGGCGCCGTTCGTCGTGCCCGCGGGGGACCAGGAACCCCGCTCGTACCAGGTGGTCGACGAGCGTCAGGTCCCCCGGCCGGGTGCTCCCGGGCACCGGGTCCTCCCCGGGGGAGCACGCCCGGTCCAGCACCGCGTCGAGGAGCCGTGACTGGTCCTGGCGGAGGCGGAGCGAGCAGCCGGTGGCGCTGTTGAACCACACCGTCCGGTCGCCGTCGGGGATCCGTACGGTGAACCTCGACCGGACCAGGGCGCCGTGCGGAGCGCAGCCGGGTGCCATGGGGCTCACGTGACGGGGCTCACGTGACGGGCACCGGGTCCGAGAGCCTGGTGTTCGGGCAGAGGGGAGGTGGATGGTAGACGGAGCCGTGGGCGAAGAAGGCGTCCCGGTAGCACCGCCCCTGCAGCCACATGCACTCCTCGAACTCCGCGCAGTCCCTGCAGGGGGTCTCCTGGAACTGCTCGCGACGGGGATGGATGAAGTCGAGCAGGCGCTCGCCGTCCCAGATCTCGCGGAGCGACTGCACCCGCGCGTCGCCGACGATGTACGGCTCGTCGAGGACCATCTGCTCGCAGAGGAAGGCCGAGCCGTCAGCGGCGATCCCCAGCCTGCTCCACCCGCCGCCGCATCCCGCGCGGTCCCGCCAGGCTCTCCGGCGCGACTCCTCGTCCGCCGCCCCGGTCGCCGCGGACCGACTCGTGACGGTCTCCTCCAGGTCGACGTCGGGGAAGTCGCTCCGGACGGCGTCGAACTGGCTCCGGATGCCGTCGAGGAGATCCGCGGTCACGTCCAGGTCGTCCCGATGCCGGTAGAAGGAGCGCTCGTACCTGACGAAGGAGAACCTCCGGGCACCGAGGTCGTGGTAGGTCCGGACCAGCGGGAGGATCTGGTCCGCGTTGAGCCCGGTGACCACCGTCTTGATCCTCGGCGTGACGCCCATGCCCGCGAAGGCCTGGAACGTCCTCCGGTGCCGGGCGGTCTGCGGCCGGGACGTCCCGAGCAGCCGCGCGCAGACGTCGTCGTCGACGGCGTCGATGCTCAGCTGCACCCCGCGGTGGACCCGTCCGCGGAGGGGCTCCGCGAAGCCGGCGTCCAGGAGCCTCCTGACGTCCTGCTCGGTGAACGGCGCCTTCGTGGACAGCAGGAAGTTGAACCCCTTCCGGACGAGCATCTCCAGGAACCGCAGCCCGTCGGGACGCGCCGGGACGTCGCCGTTGTCCGGCGAGACCTGGCGGATGCCCAGGTCCACCATCTCGTCGAGGAGCTCCTCCCACCGTTCGAGGGGCATCTCGTCGACCCGGGGGCGTTCGGCGTAGCAGTAGACGCAGTTCGTGAAGCAGTGGTGGGTGAAGACCGTGAGGATGTGGATCGGCCTGCTCAGCCGGTACCTCGTGCGCACGTCTGCCATCTGCGCGGCGAACTCCCGTGCGTCCACCACGAAGTCCCGCGGGTCGTGGGCGACAGCGTCCGGGATCGGCCGGGAGGAGCTCTCCAGGATTCCCCTGGCCGGTCGCCCCCTGGTGCGGAGGGAGCTCCGCACCGTCTCGTCCACCCGCCGGACGATGTCGTCGAAGGCCCCGTCGGGCTCGTCGGGGAACAGCGTCGAGAACATCGCCCTGGCGTCGGAGACCCGTCTCCGGCCGTCGAGCAGCGACAGCGCGAACCCGTCGACGGGCCGGAGCACGAAGAGGTGTGAGTCCTCGACGTCGAGCGGGTAGAGCACGGGCCTGCTGCCGTCCACCTCCAGCACGAGCGCAGGGCTGACGCAGACGTACTGATCCGGGTCCTCCGGCTGCGGCAGCATTCAGAAGTACCGGCAGAGGATGCAGGAGGTGCATATCCAGCATGCCGAGACGACATGGGGGACATCGCCTGCCGGGTCCTGGAGGTCGTCGTGCTGGTGATCGGGATCGGGGGTGAGCCCTCGTTCCCGGATCAGATCCACCAGCTCTTCCACGAGTTCGGGGTGAGAAGAGGTGTCCGGGGTTCCCTCGTCGAGCGACCCTGCCATGAGTGAGTCCATTCCCGTCGGGCTGCCGCACGGCGACATGCCCGGTCGGAGGTGACGTCAAGGGTGGACGGTGACGGGCCGAGGGGGTCGGGTCGAGGTGCGGCCGTCGACGGCCTCGTGTCGGTGTCGACGAGGTGTCCGGACGGGTCGAACCGGGGCACCTCGGCGACCGGGGCCCGTGGGACCGATGTCAGCGGTCGCACGGAGACACGCCGATGCTCGGCCCCCCTTCGGTCGCGGACCTCCGACCACGAGCACGTGGACGGTGGGTGAGGCGGGCGGCGTGTCGTTCGACCGGTCAGACATCGACCGCCGTCTCGTCACCGTGCAGGGACCTTGGTCCTCCGCCCGCCGGGTCAGGGCTCCGGCCGGGGGGAGAGCAGCACCCGCCAGTCGTCCGACCGCCGGCTGCCCGGCACCCGGATCTCCTGCCAGTCCCTCGTCCACGAGGGCGGGTCGTCGTCGCCGAGGACGAGGACCGCGGAGGGGGTCCTGCGCAGCTGGTCCAGCAGTTCCTGCCTGTCCGCCGTCTTGTTGGCGCCGGAGCTCGCCCCCGAGGCGCAGCCCGCGTGGTAGGCGATGGGGATCGCCTGATCCCCCACCAGGAGGCAGGGCGGCCGGACGCCGTGGGCGTGCAGTTCCTCGGTGAGCCGTTCGAGGTCCTGACGTCGGTCCTCGTGCAGTTGTCCCATCCAGGCGAGGAGGGCGCCCTGCACGGCGAGGTGCCCGGCCAGCCCGGTGACGAGCAGCGCCGCCGCGGTCCCGGCCACGACCCGCCGGGAGGGACCACCGAGTCGGGTGACCACCCAGTCGGCGGCTCCGACGAACCCGAGCGCCACCGGTATCGACAGCAGCGCGTACGTGGGCTGGAGGAACCGGGGAGCGGAGTAGCCGATGAGGAACAGGTACGGCACGGCCGCCGCGCTCGCGACCGCCACCGCCAGCAGCGCACCGCCCGTCGCCCGTACCCGTGCCGCCACGGCCACCCCGAGCAGCGCGAACGGCGGAAGGGCGAACCACCACAGCACGGTGGGCCAGAGGACCGCGGGGTTGGTGCAGGGACGGCACAGCAGCGGCCCGTCGAGGGTCGAGAGGGCGAGGCCCAGCGAGAAGGTCGGCTCGGTCCCGCCCTGGATCTCGCTGGCCCGGTGCAGCCTGGCCAGCACCCCGCCGTAGCTGAGCTGTGCCTCGACCAGCCACGGCAGCACCCCGGCCGCCGCTCCGACGGCGACGGCGCCGAGCAGGGCCCGGTACCGCCAGGCCGGCACGGCGAGCACGGCGAGCCCGAGCGGCAGGCTCACCCAGAACGCGTCGCTCGGTCGCATCAGGCCCACCACGGCCAGCGCCGTCACCAGCCCGAGCAGCGGTCCCCTTGTCGCCGCCCAGCCGTCGGCCGACCGCTGGGCGGCGAGGAGGAACCACCCGGTGGCCGCGAGCGCCCCCATGGCGGTGTAGTGGTTGGGCATCGCCTCGTTCAGGTAGAACCCGGTGACCCACAGGGTGCCGTAGCACGCGGCGGCGACGGGAACGGCCGACGGGCGGGGGAGCGCGCGCAGCCACGGCCAGAACCCGAGCACGACGGCCAGGGTGCCCACCGCCAGCAGGTAGAGCCGCAGCGCGACGATCGATCCGGTCATCGCCGCGACCGGGGCGGCGAGCAGGGAGACCCCTCGCGAACGCGGTGCGCTGAAGAACGCGGCCGGGGCGCGTTCGGCGTACTGGCTGACGTAGACGACCTCGTCCCAGCCCAGCGGCAGGTCGATCGGTACTGCCGTGCTGGTGATGGCGGCACACCCGACGGCCACCCCGACCAGCGCCAGGGCCGGGCCCCGCGGCGTCCGGGTGACGGACCGGGGCGGGTCCGACCGGCCGGACGGGAGGAGCTCTCGGAAGGGGGTGGCGAGTCCTCTGACCGCTGTGCCCCCGCGCTGCTGGATGTACGCCACGGATAACCCCACGAAAGTCACATTTCCCCATACTGCGGACCGCGCAACCCGAACTGGTTCCCCGGTGGGACGTCCGGCCCGTCGTCACCCCGAGCCGCCCGGCCCCCCAAACCGGCCCGGCCGTCGTGGAACTCCACCTCCCGGCGTCCCTGCGTCCTGCCGGCGACGACGGTGCGGGTGGCCTTCACTCACCCGGTAGACGAGCCTCGGTCCCTCCTGCGTTGCCAGGACCGCCGGGATTTTGTGTTCTTCAGCAGGGTGTGACGTAACCAGTACGGAATGTGATGCAGGGTCGCGACCGTCCCTCCGTGGGAGGTCACCTGCCGGGTCCCCGGCGGGGGTGTTGGTGCCGAGCCGCGGGGTTCTGCACACTGCACGGATGGAATCCGCTCGCGTGCCCCACGGCTGCTGGCCCTCCCGGCTCACCGCCCGGATGCTCACTGTGCCGAGCCTGAGATCCGCGGAGATCCAGGTCGACGGTGACACCTGCTGGTGGGGCGAGACCCGGCCGGACGAGGGCGGCAGGACCCAGGTGGTGCGGCACCGGGCCGGCGGCGGCGTCGACGTCCTCCCGGACGGGTTCAGCGCGAGGTCGCGGGTGCACGAGTACGGCGGCGGGGCATGGACCGTCGACGCCGGCACGGTGGTCTTCTGCAACGACGCGGACCAGCGGGTCTACCGGCTCGACCCGGGCGGCGTGCCGACCGCCGTCTCTCCCGCGCCTGCCGTGCCGAGGGGCTGGCGCCACGGGGATCTCCGGGTGGTGCCCGGAGCCCGCGGGCACGGCGTGCGGTGGGTGCTCGCCGTCCGCGAGAGCCACAACCCCGACCTCCTCGCCCGGAACGGCGAACCGGTCGACGAGCTCGTGGCGATCCCGCTCGACGGGGCCGCAGCGGCCGACCCCGCGGCGGTCGCCGTCCTGGTCACCGGCCCCGACTTCGTCTCCTCCCCGTGCGTGCACGGCGAGGAGATCGCGTGGGTGCAGTGGAACCACCCGAACATGCCGTTCGACAGCACCACGGTGATGGTCGCCGACCTCCACCTGGACGAGGCCGTCCCCCGCCTCGGGCCGGCGCGCCCGGTGGCAGGCGGCCCGGACGACCCGCCCCAGTCGGTCCTGCAGCCGCGCTGGTCGGACGACGGCGACCTCTGGTTCGTGTCCGACCGGAGCGGCTGGTGGAACCTCTACCGGTGGGACGGCGAGCGCACCGTCCACGTCGCGCCGGTCGAGGCGGAGCTGGGCCTGCCGCCGTGGACCCTCGGCGGCCGCACCCACGACGCCCTGCCGGACGGTCGCGTGGTCACCGTGATGGTGCGGGACGGGCTCGGCGGCCTGGCCCTGGTCGACCCGTCCCGCCCGGGCACCGAGCCCCGTCGCCTGGACACCGGACTCACCTCGGTGCAGCGGATCGCGGCCCTGCCGTCCGGTGCGGTGCTCGCCGTCGCGGGCGGGCCGACCCTGCCGCTGACCACCGTGCTGGTCTCGCCCGACGGCGAGGTCGAGGTGCTGCGGGAGCCGGAGCCGACCGGCCTCGACGAGAGCTGGTGGTCGACGGGCAGGCCGTTCGCCTACCCGTCGGCCGACGGGCGGGTGGCCAGGGCGGTGTTCTACCCGCCGCACAACCCCGAGGTGACCCCGCCGGAGGGGGCTCGCCCGCCGCTCGTGGTCATGCTGCACGGCGGCCCGACGGCGCAGACCGACACCGCCCTCCGCTACCCGGTCCAGTACTGGACGACCAGGGGCTTCGCCGTCGCCGACATCGACTACACCGGGAGCACCGGGTACGGCAGGGGATACCGGCAGGCCCTGGACGGGCGGTGGGGGGTCGCCGACGTCGAGGACTGCCTGGCGGTGGTGCGGCACCTCGCCGCCGAGGGGCTGGTGGATCCCGGCCGGGCCGCCATCCGCGGCGGGTCCGCGGGCGGCTTCACCACCCTCGCGGCGCTCACCCACTCCGACAACACCTTCGCCACCGGTGCCAGCCACTACGGCGTCGCCGATCTCATGGCTCTGGTCCGGGACACGCACAAGTTCGAGTCCCACTACCTCGAACGGCTGATCGGCCCGCTGCCCGAGGCCGTCGACGTCTACCGGGAGCGGTCACCGCTCACGCACGTCGACCGGCTCGCCGTCCCGTTGGCGCTGTTCCAGGGAGCCGAGGACGCCGTCGTCCCGCCGGAGCAGTCCCGGGCCATCGCCGACGCGGCGGCCGCCAGGGGGCTGGACTGCGAGTACGTGGAGTTCCCGGGGGAGCAGCACGGGTTCCGTATGGCGGAGTCGATCGTGCGGGCGACGGAGACCGAGCTCGCCTTCTACCGCCGCGTCCTCGGCCTGGCGGATCCCGACGCGCCCCCCTGCTGACCCCGCCCTGCTGACCCCGCCCTGCTGACCCCGCCCTGCTGACCCCGCCGCGTGCCGGGTCACCGTTGTGTGCCGGCCCCGGTGGGAGGTCACCGGCGGGGCGGCCCCCACCAGGGCAGGATCGGCGGCAGGTCGCGCAGCGGGTTCCTCGGTGACCGCGGCGCGGAGGACTCGCCGTCGTCCTCCTCCCAGAGGCGCCCGTACTGGTCGGGCAGGTTCCCCCACCCCCAGTAGGGCATCGGCAGTTCGGGCACGATGCCGAGGGTGTCCAGCGGGTCGACGCGGTCCCGTTCGACGGTGCAGAGATGGGTCCAGTCGTCGCCGAGGTCGAAGACGTAGGCGAACTGCGCACCGGGCTTGAGGACGCCGAGCGCGGTGCGGCCGGAGTCCAGGGACTCCTCGGGCTGCTGGTCGTCCCAGGACTGCGGATCGGTGAGCTCCGTGCCGTCGGCGAGGACGAACTGGTGCAGGTGGGCCAGGTCCCAGCGGGCGAACGCGTTGTCCACCGACCGGGCGAGCTGCCCGAAGGTGTGGCTGCGGGACGCCGCGAAGACCCTGCCCGGCCGGGGCCAGTAGTCCTCCCCCCTGCCCGACACCAGCTCCACCCGGATCGAGAACCAGGTCCGTGCCATACCCGCATCGTCCTCCCGCCGGGTCGCGACGTCATCCGGTGCCCCGTTCCGCGGCTGGCGTCATCGGGTGCCCCGTTCCGGGGCTGGCGTCATCCGGTGCCCGGGGTCCCGTCCGGGGCGGTGTCTCCTCCCGCGCCGTTCCGCTTCACCAGGGTGACCGGGATCCCCAGCGACTCCCACAGCGCGGCGGACCGCGTCCGCGACGTGCGCCACCGGCGCGGCCTCGGTGCAGGCGTACCGGTGGAAGGCCGCGAAGTCCCGTCGGGCGCCTCCGCGTCGGGCGACGAGGTGCTCGACCGGACCGACATCAGCGAGGGTCCCGTCCAGGTCGACGATCACTGCCGTCGCCTGCTCGTCACCGCCGGGCGGCGGGTGCTCCATGAGCGCCTCCCTCCGGTGCCGTCCCCGGGTGCCATCGGTGCCTCGCCGGGGGGTGGGACGTACCCTGGCGCGGTGAGGCTCGAGGAGCTCCGGCGGCTGCGGCGGGCCCGTGACCTGATCGACCGGGAGTACGCCCGGCCGCTGGACGTCCCCGCCCTGGCGCGGGCCGCCTACATGTCTCCCGCGCACTTCTCCCGGCAGTTCCGGGCCGCCTTCGGCGAGACGCCGTACAGCTACCTGATGACCCGGCGGATCGAGCGCGCCAAGACCCTCCTGCGCCGGGGTGACCTGAGCGTCACCGACGTGTGCATGACCGTCGGCTGCACCTCTCTCGGCTCGTTCAGCACCCGCTTCACCGAACTGGTCGGGGAGACCCCGAGCGCCTACCGGAGCCGGGACCACGCGCCCCTCGCCCCGATCCCCGGCTGCTGGGCGAAGCTTGTCACCAGGCCGAGCAGATCTCGAGAAGCGTAGGTCGCGCCGGCCTCATAGCGTTCCGTCATGGATCTCTCCGTCAGGTACACATTCCTCGAGGTCGACGACCACGAGGCCGCACTGGCCTTCTACCGCGACGCGTTGGGCTTCGAGGTGCGCCAGGACGTCGCCATGGAGGGCGCTCGCTGGTTGACCGTCGGCCCTCCCTCGCAGCCCGAGCTCGGCCTGGTGCTGCAGACCGTCGGGGTCGCCCGTCCTCCGGACGACGCGCAGGCGCTGCGGGAGCTGCTGGCCAAGGGATCGCTGTCCGGCCTGGTCCTGGAGACCGATGACGTGGACGCGACCTTCGAGGCGGTGCGGGCCTCCGGGGCCGAGGTGCTCCAGGAGCCGATGGACCAGCCGTACGGCACGCGGGACTGCGCGTTCCGCGACCCGTCGGGCAACCAGGTCCGGATCAACCGACGAGCCAAGGAGTAGGCTCGACCGGCGGCCAGGCCGGCAGCGTCCCCGGTCGGTGCGGGGGATCGGCCAGGGAGGCACGACGTGCGAGGAACGCTCACCCGGCGCCTTCGGCGGCACCTGTCGGCCCGCCTGCCGGTCGAGCTGCTGGTGAGCGTCTCGGCCCTGTGGCACGGCGAGACGGCAGCGCAGCGCCGGGTCGCCTGCTGGGTGCACGGTGCGGGGTGCAGGCTCCCGCAGCGGACCCCACCCGCAGGCCAGGACACCCCCGGAGCATCGACGGCCGACCACCCCGTGGGGCGGTTCAGCGCTGTGGAGACGCTGGCGGACGCCCTCGGGCTCGTGGTCGACGCGCTCGAGGCGGAGGGGGTGCCGCACTGGGTCCTCGAGGCGGCGACGGCCCGCCGCGGTGTCGTCGTGGTGCTCGGGGACGACGCCGCCCGCGCCCGGGCCGCCCTCGCCGGGCACCTCACGGACCGGCGGGTCCACGTCTGCCGGGTGACGGGCGGCAGGCCCGGTGGGAAGGCCGTCCCGGCGGGTGCCGTCGCCGCCGACCGGTCGCTGGCCTCCGCATCCGTGCTGCGGGTCTTCGAGTCGATCGAGGTGGACGGGCAGCGGCTCGCCGGCGCCGAGCTCGGCTGCGACCTCGAGGTCTGGCGGGTGCTGCCCGCCGACCAGGAGGTCCCCGGCTCCGACGGGTACCGCCACGCCGGGGGCACGGCGCTCGCCCCGCGGGGCAACCGCTGGACGACCCACCTGACGGTCGAACAGCGCAGGCCGGTGCGGGCCGAGGCCTTCGGGCGGCAGGTGACGACGTGCGCAGGCCTGCTCCGCCCGCACCTGTTCGACGTCCGGTTCCCGGTCGACGTCGTGTACACCTGGGTCGACGGGTCCGACCCGGTCTGGCAGGAACGCCGGGCGGCCTTCCTGGGCGAGCGCCCCGACCCGGTGAACCCCCTTGCCGCCAACCCGGGCAGGTACACCTGCCACGACGAGCTGCGGTACTCCCTGCGATCGCTGGAGATGTACGCCGGGTGGGTCAGGAACGTGTACCTGGTGACCGACGGGCAGGTGCCCGAGTGGCTCGCCACCGACCATCCACGGCTGTGCGTCGTCGACCACCGGGAGATCTTCGCCCCCGATGCGCTGGACGCCCTGCCCACCTTCAACTCGCACGCCATCGAGTCGCGGCTGCACCACATCGACGGGCTCGCCGAGCACTTCCTCTACCTCAACGACGACGTCTTCTTCGGACGTGCGGTCGCCCCCGAGCTGTTCTTCCTCGGCAGCGGCCAGACCCGTTTCGTCCTCAGCCCGAACACCATCGACCTCGCCCCGGCCGGCGACCCGCTCGACCCTCCCGTGGTGAGCGCGGCGAAGAACAACCGGGCCCTGGTCGAGGAGACCTTCGGGGCCACGATCACCCAGAAGCTGAAGCACGTGGCCCACCCCCAGCGGCGCAGCGTGCTGCTCGAGCTCGAGAGCCGCTTCCCCGAGGCCTTCGCCCGCACCTCCCGGTCGCACCTGCGGGATCGCCGGGACGTGTCGGTGCCGTCGGCCCTCGCCCACTACTACGGCTTCGCCACGGGGCGCGCCGTGCCCGGGGGGCTCGCCTACCGCTACTGCGACGTCGCCGCGCGCCGGACGCCGCTCACGCTGCAGCGACTGCTGCGCCACCGGGACGCCGACGTCTTCTGCCTCAACGAGACCGCGAGCCGGGACCCGGACGCCGTGGCCGAGCTCGTCCAGCCGTTCCTCGACGCGTACTTCCCCCTGCCCAGCTCCTTCGAAACCCGGCCGGTGCCGGTCCCCGGACCGCCACGACCGACGTGAGCACGCGATCCTGTCCCCAGTAAGGTCTTTCCTCGATGACATCGTTCCCGTATTCCCTGCTGCGCCGCGCTCGTGGGAGGAAACCACGGCACCCCGCCCTCGACGTCCGTCAGGAGGGCACCCGGCTGGTACTCGCCATGGAACTCACCGCCGGTGCGGAGCCGGTGGGCGTGTGGGCCGTGGGCAGCCCTCCGGGCGGCTCCACCGGCGGCGGCGAGCGACGACTCGCCGTGCCGGAGCGTGACGGGAGGATCCACCGCGCCGAGCTCGACCTGGCCGAGGCGGCACCCCTGGTCGAGCCGGGGGCGGCGGCCACCGTCGCCCTGCAGCTCGAGCTGAGCCGGGAGCTCGCCCACGACGACCCCGAGGTCGCCCGGCTGCTCGTGGCCCCGACGACGGTGGTCGACGACCTGCCCGGTGGGCGGGTCCGGGTGCGGTACCGGGCCGAGCTCGGCCGGTTCCGGCACACCCGCCTCGACGGGCTCCGTCCGGTGGAGGTCGAGGGCAGGCGGGTCCAGGCCTACCCGGCCCGGCGCGGGATCCTGGCGATCGAGGTGGGCCGCGAGCCCCGGCCGTTCGGCGCCGTCCACGTGCGCCGCTTCGGGATGCGTGGCGGGGTGCTGCGGCTCAGTGGCCGGCTCTTCACCCGCCACGGTGTCCTGGACCGCGCCGAACTGCTGATCAAGGCCAGGACCAGCGACTTCCGGGTCACCCGGCCGGTCGAGACGACCCTGCTCGGCCGCGAGACCGAGCGGACGGGCGGCCTGCGCCGGTACCGGTTCAACGCCCGCCTCGACTGGTCGGAGCTGCTCGGCGAGGACGGCGTCTCCACCGACGTCCACGACGCGTGGATGCTGCTGTGGACGGCGCACTCCGACGAGCCGCACCAGGTGCGGGTCGGCCGCACCCGGTTCCTGGTGCGCTACCTCAGCCGGCCCGGCTGGGCCCGGCGGGACGGCGTGGCCGCCGCGATCACCCCGTACTACACCTTCAAGGCACGCAAGACCTCGTTCCACGTGAACCTCTACGACGTGGGGACCGCCGCCTCGCTGCGGCGGAGCATGCGGCTGCGCCACCTCTGGCGGCTGACGCGGGTCCTGCGCCGTCTCGCCGGACGGCGGCCGATCTGGCTGGTCGGTGAGCTTCCGTACAAGGCCCAGGACACCGGCTACCACTTCTTCCGGTACCTGCGCCACGAGCACCCCGAGATCGACGCGTACTACGTGGTGGAGGAGGACTCGCCCGAGGCGCGCAACGTCGTCCCCCTGGGCAACGTGGTCTTCCACGGCACCGAGGAGCACGTGCGGGTCACCCTGCGCGCCGACCGGGTGCTGGGGTCGCACCACCCCGACTTCCTCTACCCGCTGCGCACCCGGGCCTTCCGGCGGGCGGTCACCGGGACCAAGATCTTCCTCCAGCACGGGATCATGGGTTCCAAGTGGATGGTGCCGAACTACGGCAAGCACGTGCCCGAGTTCGAGACCGACCTGTTCCTGGTGAGCTCCGAACGCGAGCGCGACTACATCGTCCGGGATTTCGGCTACGACCCCCGCGAGGTCGTGGTCACCGGCCTGTCCCGGTTCGACTCGCTGTTCGCCGACGACGTCGAGGTGCGTCGCCAGCTCCTGATCATTCCCACCTGGCGCGACTGGCTGCAGGACGACGAGATCTACCGGGGGTCGGAGTACCACCGCCGGTGGTGGGAGCTGCTGCACCACCCCCGGCTCCACGACCTGGCCCGCACGCACGGCTTCGAGATCGTGTTCTGCCTGCACCCGAACATGCGCCCGTTCACCGCGTTGTTCTCCGACGCGCCGGTGCGGGTGATCAGCCAGGGTGAGGTGGAGGTGCAGCTCCTGCTCAAGGAGAGCTCGATGCTGATCACCGACTACTCCAGCCCCGGGCTGGACTTCGCCCTGCTGCACCGTCCCCTGGCCTACTACCAGTTCGACCGCTCGCGCTTCTTCGACGCCAACGGCTCACACCTCGACCTCGACCGGGACCTGCCCGGTCCCGTCGTCTACTCCGCCGACGAGGTGCTCGACGAGATCGAGCGCCGGGCGACGGACGGGTTCACCATGGAGCCGGAGTACCAGGAGCGCGCCGACCGCTTCTCCACCTACCGCGACCGCGGCAACTGCGACCGGATCTTCGCCGCCGTCCGCGCCGCCCGTCGGGCGCGCCGTTCGCTGCGCAGCCGCGTGCTGGGCAGCGAGATGTTCCGCGCCGCCTTCCGGGTCTTCCGCAGCAGCAAGGTCTATCACCCGACGATGCGGGCCGTGTTCCGGGTGTTGCGCAGGCTTCCGGCGGACGACTCCCTCGTGGTGATCGAGAGCGGTCTCGGCCGCCAGTACGCCGACAGCCCGAGGTACCTCTACGAGGAGCTGGTCCGGCGGGAGACCCCCCTGAACGTCGTCTGGTCGTACGCGGGACGGGTCCCGACCCGGCACCGGCACACCCGCACCGTGCGGCGGCTGTCTCCCGGCTGGTTCTACGCCCTCGCCCGCGCCCGCTACTGGGTGAACAACCAGAACTTCCCGCACTACATCGTCCGCCGGCCCGACGGCGTCTACCTGCAGACCTGGCACGGGACGCCGCTGAAGCGGATGCTGAACGACCTGCCGGCGGTGTACGGGCGCGACCCGGGATACGTCGACCGGGTGAACCGGGCGTCCCAGCAGTGGACCCACCTGGTGTCGCCGAGCCCCTTCGCCACCGAGAAGCTGCGCAGCGCCTTCCGCTACTCCGGAACGGTGGTCGAGGAGGGCTACCCCCGCAACGACGTGTTCCACCGCCCGGACCGCGACGAGATCGCCGAGAAGGTGCGACGCAGCCTCGGCATCCGACCGGGTACCACCGTCGTGCTCTACGCGCCGACGTTCCGCGACGACCAGGGCCTCGGACAGGGGCGGTTCGCCCACGCGCTGCCCTGGAACCTCGAGCACTTCCACGACCTGCTGGGCCAGAACACCGTGCTGCTGCTGCGCATGCACGCCCTGGTCCGGGCCGACCTCGAGATCCCCGAGCGGTGCTCGACGTCGGTGCTCGACGTGTCGACCCATCCCGAGATCCAGGAGTTGTGCCTGGCCAGCGACGTCCTGGTCACGGACTACTCCTCGGTGCTGTTCGACTACGCCAACCTGCGCCGGCCGATGGTGTTCTACGCCTACGACCTCGAGTCGTACCGGGACCGGCTGCGCGGCTTCTACCTCGACTACGAGCGCGACCTGCCCGGTCCCGTGGTGACGACCGAGGAGGCCCTGCACAAGGCGCTGTCGGACCTCGAGGCCGTGGCCGAGGAGTACCGCGAGCCGTACGAGCGCTTCGTCTCCCGGTTCTGTCCCTACGACGACGGATCCGTCTCGGAGCGCATCGTGACCTCGGTCTTCGGTCCGCCGCCCGCCCGCCCCTGACGGCGTCGGAGCCGCGGACCGATCACGCGGGCCCGCGCGAACCGATCACGACCCGGGGGACCGAGGGGTGCCGTCGAGCGGGCGGGGGCGCAGGCCGGTGCCGTGGCGGTCCGGGTCGTCGGCCGGTGCGCCCGGCGGCGTGCGTCCCCTCACCCGCCGTGCATCCCGCTCAGTCGGGGAGTGACCGGATCCGTTCCGCGTAGCGGGGGAACCGTTCCGTGTCCTTCCCCGTCGACTGCGGTACTTCTCGGTCGCTCCGAGGTGATCCACCGGTCGAAGACCGGGCATAGATCGCGGCTGATCGGCTGAACCCCACCGTCGAGCCCCGGGGTTCCGGTACTCACCGGTAGGCGATCGGAACTACCCTTCCCCGCGAGTGCGCGGCGACGGCGATGGAGACGGGCATGACGGACACGGCCTCACGGCTCGGTGAGCCGTCGGTGTCCGCGTCGAGCCGTGCCGAACGAACCCTCGCCGTCTGGTTCGTGGCGGTCCGGGGGTTCTTCCTGGTCCAGGCCGCGGTCGGGGTGTCCGTCCGGTCGGTGCTGCTCTCACCGCTCCCCGTGCCGTTGCTGTGTCTCGTCGGGGTCGGCCTCGTGTCCGTGGTCGTCGGCGCCCGGCTGATCCGTGACGGGGCGGCCGCCGCGGGGCGAGGCCTGATCGTGCTCGACGCGGTGAGCACCCTGCTGCCGATGACCGTCATCATCCTCGGCACCCCCGTGGCGGACCGGGTGACGCCCTGGAGCAACGGCCTGTTCACGGTCAGCATGTCGACCGCGTTCCTGGCCGGGCTGTGCCTACGCACCCTGCCCGGCGCACTGCTCGCCGGCGGGGCGCTGGCCACGTGCTACCTGTGCGCCATCCTCAGCGGTCCGGCGTCGCCGCCGTGGGAGCTGCTCCAGGCCGGAGCCGCCGTCAACGCCTGCTCCTACCCGGAGTACGCCGGGGTCGGCTGGGCGCTGGCCTGGTTCGTCCGGCGCCTCGCCGGCCGGGCCGACAGTGCCCGGGCCAGGATCAGGGAACTCGAACGCGACCGCACCAGGGCCACCGTCCACGACCTCCTGCCGTACCTGCGTCCGGAGCACCTGGTCCGAGCCGATGAGACGACCCGGACGGCCCTCATCCGGCAGCGTGCGGCGAAGTACCGGCAGCTCCAGGCCTTCGTCGACGACACCGGTCTCGTCACGGACCTCGACGCCGGCCTCGCCGAGGTCATCGAGTTGCACGGCCGACTCCGCATCCAGAGCACCCTGGGTATCCCCCCGGCGACCCGATGTGATCACGATGTCCAGGAGCGGCTCCTCCGCGCCGTCGACACGGTTCTCGCCAACGTCGAGCAGTACGCCCCGGAGGCCACCGTCACCGTCCACACCCGGGTCGGTCCCGACGCCGTCGAGGTCACCGTCCAGGACGACGGTCCGGGGTTCGATCCCACCGCGACCCGGTTCGGCTACGGCCTGACCAGGATCCTCGGCGACCAGCTCCAGGAGGTCGGCGGTCACGCGACGGTGCGATCGGGTCGAGGCCGCGGTGCGGAGGTGACCGTCAGAGTGCCTCGGCTCCTCCCCTGACGGTGATGCCCGGCGGTTTTCCCTGCTGATCGGGGGATTCGCTCCGATGCGGCGCCTCTGTCGCGATCCCGGGTGGACGGGACCGCTCCGGCCGTTCGGCGATTACCGGGATCTTCTCGCTCCGCAACCGTCAGATGGCTGTACTTTGCCTGTCGTGATCGCGGGTGGGCAGCCACGACGGGCCGGCTCCGGTGACGGTCCCTTCCGGTGTCGATGGACCGTGGGCGAGGGCCCGACCGGGCCGGTGACCGGGGCGGTCGGTGGGACGGCGGCCTCCCGGGTGCAGGCCGAGAGGATCCTCTCGCTCGGGTTCGTGGTGATCCGTTCGGTGAGCCTGGTCCAGGCGTTCCTCGCGATCGCCTTCCGGGCACTTCCCGCGATCGGGGAGCACTGGCTCCCCTTCGCCTGCCTGAGCGTGTTCCTACTCGAGTCCACCGTCGTGATCGTGACGGTGCTGCACCGCAACCTCACGGCGCTCCCGCCCGCGCTCATCCTGCTCGACGGGACGGTGGGCATCGTGTCCCTCGCGGTCGCCGTGACCAGTGCTCCCGGGACGGAGCGGTTGACGCCGTGGAGTGTCGGGCTGCACATGGCCGCCGTGTCCGCCGGAGCCCTCGTCGGTCTCGCCCGGAGGAGCCTCGGCTCCACACTGCTCCTGTCGTCCGTGTTCGCGACCCTCTATCTCGTCGCTGTCGCCGTTCCGGCCTGGCCGCACCAGGTGTCCGTGGCCGCCGCGATCAGCAACTCGCTCATGTACCCGGGGTTCGCCGTCTCCTCGGCGGTCTTCGGTCGGCTGGTCCGGGACCTGGCCGACGAGGCGGACCGGTCCATCGCCAGGATCGCGGCCCTGGAACGGGAGCACGGCCGGGAGACCGTTCGCGAGGTCCTGCCGCTGCTGAGCCCGGAGATCCTCACCGACGCCGAGGGCCCCGCGCGTTCCAGGGTCGTCGACCAACTCCGAACGGCCTACCACCGCATGAGGTTCTTCGTCGACGGGGTCTCTCCGCGTGGTCCGCAGCCGACCAGTCCCACTCGATCGGGTCGGGAGCCGTTCGATGCCGTCGAGACCGTCGCCGTGGCTCCCGGGGCCTGTCCGGTCCCGACCACCGACCCGATCCCGAGGATCACCCCGTGACCGGGGAGTTCCCCGCCGCTCTGCCGCTCGCGGCACCCGGGGACCCGGTCAGGTACGTCGTCATCGATGACGAGCCTCGTTACCGGACCGGTCTCGGGGCACCATCGGAACCGGACAGTGGCCTCGTCCTCGACCAGGTCGGGGGATACCCCGACGTGGAGTCCTTCCTCGCCTTCCACCGCGCGCCCTGCCACGTCGTCGTCCTCGATCTGTGCCTCAACCGGCGTACCGGTGACCTGGCAGTCCTGCACGGAGTCCGGGCCGTCCGCCGGATCACCGGCGACCTGGGACAACGGGTCCTGGTGCACACGGCGGACGCCCGCCCGGAGCCGGTCGCCCGGTGCGTCGCGGCAGGAGCCGCCGGATACGTCAGCAAGTACCACGACGACCCGAAGCTTCTGGTCACGGCGGTCGTCGAGACAGCCCGCCACGGCCGGGTGCAGAGTCCGGCCCTGACCGACGCCGTCCTCCAGTTGGCCCGCCGGTGCCGGGACGTCCGTCTCTCCGACACCCTGGAGGCGACTCTGGCCCTGCTCGGTCACGGGCTGACCGATGCCGAGATCGCCCGGCGGCGTCAGCTGTCGGTGCGGACCATCGCCGACCACAAGCGCAAGATCCTCGAACTGTTCGGTGCGGACATGGAGGCGAACGAGCGGGGTTTCGGCGACCTCGCCGCCGAGCTCGGGATCACCCCCGGTGACATCGTCAACGACGAGGCCGGGAGCCGACCTGCCAGGGGACTCCTTCGCAGAGGGCTGAGCTGGGCACGTCGTCCCTGGAACCAGACCCCCTGACCCGGGCCCGGGGTCACCCTCGGGGTCGTGGGTCAGCACCCCCCGGACGGCGTGGGGGAGTCGGCCACGACGCGGTCCCGGCCGCGTTGCTTGGCCCGGTACAGGGCGTTGTCGGCCCGGGCCAGCAGGGTGCTGGGCGTGTCCGTCGGGCGCGCGACGGCGATCCCGGCGCTCACCGTGACGGTCAGGCCGGCGGCGAGCTCGTGCCACGACCGGTCGGCGACGTCGGCCCGGATCGACGACAGCCGCCGGACCGTGTCGGCGGTCACCGCCGCCAGGGCCCCGGCGGGGGCGTCCTCCGCCACCGGCCGGACGGCCACGGCGAGGAACTCCTCCCCGCCGATCCGGGCCGCGAAGTCCCGGTGGTCGCCCCCGTCGCCGTCCTGCCGGGAGGCCGGCTGCAGTGCGGTGGTCACCAGGGCGGCCAGTCGGCGCAGCACCTGGTCGCCGACGGCGTGCGAGAAGCGGTCGTTGACGTGCTTGAAGTGGTCGGCGTCGACGATCGCCACGGCGACGCATCCGCCGCGCGCGGTGACCTCGTCGAGGTAGCGGGGCAGCTCCTCGTCGACGAACCGACGGTTGTACAGCTCGGTCAACGGGTCGATGCGGGCCTGCAGCCAGAAGCGCTGTGCCTCGCGGCGGGCCTCGGCGGTCTCGTAGAGCGCCTGCCGGGTGCGGGCCGCGGTCTCCTGCTGATCGGAGCGGCGCACCACGTACTCGTCATGGAAGGCCTGGTGGGTGCGGAATGCGCCCTCGAAGTCACCCCTGGCGGCCAGCAGGTTCGCGCGGACCTGCAACGCCTGCACCCGGACGCCGGCGAGGTTCCGGGCGGCGCAGATCTCCAGACACCGGTCGAGGTCGGCGACGGCCTCGTCGAGCCGGCCCTGGGCGATCCGGATCTC
>JAAYAH010000138.1 GCA_012719445.1 Actinomycetales bacterium
GACGGTCTTGGACGCCGAAGGTCGGCTCCTGGCCGCAGCAACCACCCCACACCCTCGCGGCGACCTCACCCCCGCCGAAGTCGAGGCCGTCCTGGGCGCCTGGAAGCAGGAGGCCGGCACCGCTCTGGACGCCGGACAGGCCGGCTTGGTCACCGCCTTCGCCACCGACCCCCGCGACCTGGTCGTGGGACTGGGCCCGGCGGGCACCGGCAAGACCACCGCGATGCGCGCACTCAAGGCCGTCCTGGACACCACCCACAGCGGCCGGTTGATCCCGTTGGCGACCTCCGCCCACGCCGCGGGAATCCTGGGCGCCGAGCTGGGGGTGCGCGCGGAGAACGTGCACAAGTTCCTCCACGACCACACCACACAGAACCCCCGACGCATCACCCTCGCCGCCGGGGACGTGGTCCTGGTCGACGAGGCCGGGATGGCCGGCACCCCCAACCTCGACCGCATCCTTGCCCTGGCCCAACGAGCCGGCGCCCGGGTGCGGCTGCTGGGGGACGACCGGCAGTTGGCCGCCGTGGAATCCGGCGGCGTCCTCCGCCTGCTGGTCGACCAGGCCGGGGCGGTGGAACTCGACGTCGTCCACCGCTTCACCAACCCCGACGAGGCCACAGCCACCCTCCAGCTACGCACCGGGGACCATCGGGCCCTGGCCTTCTACGCCGCCCATGGGCGCGTCCACGGCGGCTCGGCGCAGGAGATGACCGACGCCGCCTACGCCGCCTGGCTGGCCGACATCACCGCCGGCAAGACCTCCGTCCTGGCGACCACCACCACCGCCGACGTGACCCGCCTGGCCGCCCGCGCCCGCGCTGACCGCGTGGCCAGCGGCCACGTCGAGGCCGCGGGTGTCCTCCTGCACGACGGGAACACCGCAGGGGTGGGGGACTGGATCGTCACCCGCGCCAACGACCGGCGCCTGACCAGCCCCGACCGGAGAACGTGGGTCCGCAACGGGGACGCCTGGCGGGTCATCCACCGCCGCGACGACGGGGCACTGACCGTCGAGCACCTGCGCGACGCCGCCCGCGTGGTCCTGCCGCCCGGTTACGTGGCCGCGCATGTGGAGCTGCTGTACGCCACTACCGCGCACCGCGTCCAGGGCGCCACCGTGGACACCGCTCACGCCCTGATCACTCCTGAGGCCGCCCGGGAACACCTGTACGTCCTGGCCACCCGTGCCCGCCACGTCACCCACCTGTACGTGGCGACCCACGCCGTCCTGCCAGTTGATGAGGACGAGCGCGTGGACCGGCGCTCCTGGGACCCCGCCGGGGTGGACGCCACGGTTGTTCTGCAACGCATCCTGGACCGCGAGGCCGCCGAGACCTCCGCCACCGGCGCCATCACCGACGCCTATGCCACCGCCGCGTCCCTGGCCACCCTCGTGCCTCGCTACGAGCACGCCATCGCGGTGTTCACCACGCCCTACTACGAGCGCGTCCTGAACCAGTGCCTGGACCCGATCGACGTCGCCTGCGCCCGCACCGACGAGGCGTACCCGAACCTGGTGGTCGAGATGCGCCGCGCCCACCAGGCCGGATGGCAACCCGAACGCGCCCTTGCCGATGCCCTGCGCCAGGCTCGCATCGACCCCGTCGGTCAGCGCGGCTCCGCCGGGCGCGACGTCCCCGCGCGAGGGGCCAACACCCTGGACACGGCGGGTGGGGGAGCGGTGTCGATGACACGGCTCGTGGTCACCCATCTGCGCCGCCTCGCCGCGACCACGGCCCCGCCGGTCCACCTGCACCAGTCCACCCGCGAGGACCTCACCCGCTACCGGACCCTGCTCGCCGACGCTGGGATCGACACCGACCACCTGGACCTCGACGCCGCGCTCCACATCCCTGAGCTGCTGCGCTGCGGCGGCTTCACCGACCCCGCGCAAGGCCGCGTCCGTGCTCCGATCACCCCTACCACCTACCAGCAGGAGATCGCCCGCGCCCTACCGCGTCACCTCGCCGGTCGCGTCTTGGACACCCGCGCCAACCCCACTGGCTGGGCCACCCTCCAACAGGTTCTGGCCCGGATTGAGGCCACCGGCCACGACCTGGCCGCGGTCCTGTCCACCCCGGCGCTGCGCACCACCCCGGCGACGCCCGACGCCGCGCAACGCCTCGCCGAGCACCTCACCCGCCTGGCCATCGAGCACCCCACCTCGGCACTGCACGGCCCCGCCGCCCGCACCCGCGCCGGCCAGACCTGGGCGTTCACGCACCTGGCCTGGGGCATGAAGGCCGCCGAGAACCACGGCCACGACCCCGCCGCCCTCCTGCCCGACACCGCGCAACGACAGGCCCGTCCCGGGACCCCGTGCATCGTGAGTGCCTGGCTCCGCACCCAGAACCACCACGCCGACCCCACCCACCCGGTCCCCGCGCCGCTCCCGCCCTGGGTCCCCGACGCCGTCCCCGGCACCATCAGCGACCCCGAGCACGCCCGGTACCTCGACCAGATGCGCGAGGCGATCACCGACCGGGTCGCCTACCTGCGCACAGACCTGGAGGCCGCGCTCACCGACCAGACCCCGCCGGCGTGGACCGAGTCCCTGCTCACCCCCGCCCTCCACCACGAGCACGTCCGCTCCGCATGGCTGGACCACGCCCAGGTCCTGGCCGCCTACCGCGACCAGTTCCCCCCGGCCACCGACGAGGCCGCCCAGCCGCTCGGTCCGCACCCCGAACCCGCCCCCCACACCGACCGCGCCCATGCCCGAGCACACGCCGAAGCCGCTGGCGTCCTGGCCCTCACCTGGCAGATCGCCCACCCCCACGGCACACCCCAGGACCCGCCCACGATCCCCGCCGACCGCGATCTCGCCCCAGGGGAGGACGCGCCCGCCGCGCAGGAGGACGCGATCCGCCGACACCTGGCGATCACGACGTGGAAGGCCCTGGACGCGCAGGCCAAGACCCAGGTCGCGGCCACCGTCCTGGGTCGCCTCGGCGCCCTGCCCACCCCCACCCCGGCACGCGATGCGATCCCGCACCAGGTGCCCGGGCAACCGGCGACTGCCCTCTCCCAGGAGGGACTCGATGAGGCCCTGACCCACCCGGCCACCCTCATCGCCCTGCACCGAGCGCTCGTCGACCACGGCCACCTCACCGACCCCGACACCCGCCCCGAACCCTCCACGACCCGGGTTCGTCGACGCCCGGCAGTAGCACCCGCGCGCGCACCGCGCCCCGAACACCGAGGCACCCCGCAACGCCAGAACCCCCCGGTGACGCCGCGTCCGGACGCCCCGCAACCCGAGGTCCACCGCCGCTACGACCCCCAACCCGGACGCGTGGAACAACCCCAACCCGGCCGTCAGCACCGCTGGTGAACCTCCTGCCGATCTCGTGTCGATCGCGGCAGGAGGCCGGTATCCCTGCGAGGTGCTGC
>JAAYAH010000139.1 GCA_012719445.1 Actinomycetales bacterium
AGCTCAAGCAGCACCGCGCCTTGGCGACCAGGTACGACAAGAGGGACTACGTCTGGCGCGGCACCGTCGACGTCGCCGCGATCCGCATCTGGCTCCGCGACCCCACCACATGATCTACAGGACACGCACTAGTACTGCAGCCGTAGATCGTGATCATTCGGTCATGGCTTGGCGTTGGTAGTGGGCGGTTCGGGTGTGGGCTTGGCGGTGTCGTCGCCAGATCGACCAGTGCAGGACGTGCGCCGTGGTGGGTTGGATGCGGCGGGTGAGTTGGGCGAGCAGGTGGCGGATCTCGTTGCGGGTCAGCGGGATCAGCGCAGGCAGCGGGGCGTGGAGGTCCTCGAGTTCGTCGGACACGGTGCTGGGTTGGCGTTGTGCGGCGGTGATGACGGTCAGGAAGGCGTGGGCGAGCATGGCCAGCACGGTCCAGCGCTGCCAGGAGGTCCAGGTGCGGACCTGGTGCTCGTCCAGGGCGGTCAACTCCTTGCCGGTCTGGAAGCCTTCCTCGACGTTCCACCTTGTCCCGGCCACCCTGACCAGCGCGGACAGTGGGACCGGGTGCGGGGTCCAGGTCCGGTAGAACGCCAGTTCACCGGTGGTGCGGTTACGGCGGACCAGCAGATGGTGCTGCCCTTGCAGGTGCCCGGCGGTGCGGGCGCGGATCTCGATGAGGGTCCATTGGTAGAGGCGTTCGCCGTGCGCGCCGGCGCCGGCGGAGCGGGTCTGCCACACCCACCGCGGCAGCCGTACGACCAGGTCGACGGCACGGCGGCGGCCGATGCCGGTGGTGACCCGATGGGAGCGCGCGACCGCCAGGACGTAGCCGACCTGGCGGCGTTCCAGCTCGGCGCGCAGGTGCGGGTCGGCGCCGTAGACCTCGTCGCCGGTCGCCCACGCCGCCGCTACCCCGGCGTCCTGTGCGGCGGCGATCATCGCGGCTGCCAGTGCGGGCTTGGTCGCGAACGTGGTCTCCTCGGGCACGTGGGCTGCGGCCATCCGATCCGGGTCGCTGGTCCAGGCCTGGGGCAGGTAGACCGCCCGGTCGATGAACGCGCACCCACCGCGGCCGGCGTAGGCGAGGTAGACCGCGACCTGCGCGTTCTCGATCCGCCCGGCGGTGCCGGTGTACTGGCGCTGCACCCCGACCGTCGCGGTGCCTTTCTTCAGATCTCCGGTCTCGTCGACCACGAGAACGCCGTCTGGGTCGCCCAGGTGCTCGGTGACGTAGGCGCGCAGGTCGTCCCGGACGGCGTCGGCGTCCCACTTCGCCCGCGCCAGCAGGTGCTGCAACCGGTCCGGCGTGGCGTGCCCGAGGTGCTCGGCCAGGGTCCAGCAGTTCACCCGGGGCAGCTCGGCCATCAGCCCGCTGACCAGCTCCCGCGCCGTCCGGCGAGGCTCGACCCTCGCGAACCGGGGAGCGATCCGTGCCATCAACCCGTCCAGCTCCGCGCCCCATCGATCAAGGTCTACCCTGGCGGCAGCAGCCACCGAGCGATCATCGAGAGTCCACACAACCCGCGATGATCAACCGGTGGCTGCGCCGCATCCGGGACCGACACCTGTCCGACAGATCACGATCTACGGCTGCAGTACTAGGGCGTGTCCCGTAGATCAGGTTGCGGGGTCGCGGAGCCAGATGCGGATGGCCGCGACATCGATGGTGCCGCGCCAGACGAAGTCGCGTTTGTCATAGCGGGTCGCGACGGCTCGGTTCTGGC
>JAAYAH010000140.1 GCA_012719445.1 Actinomycetales bacterium
ACCGTGCACACCGGGGTCGGCGTCCCGCTGCGTCGCTCCAACGTCGACACCGACCAGATCATCCCCGCCGTCTACCTCAAGCGGGTCTCCCGGACCGGCTTCGAGGACGGGCTGTTCTCCGCCTGGCGGGCCGATCCTGATTTCATCCTCAACCAGGAGCCGTACCGGAACGGCTCGGTGCTCGTCGCCGGCCCCGACTTCGGCACCGGCTCCTCGCGGGAGCACGCCGTGTGGGCGCTGAAGGACTACGGCTTCCGGGTCGTGCTGTCCTCGCGGTTCGCCGACATCTTCCGCGGCAACGCCGGCAAGCAGGGGCTGCTCACCGGCGTGGTGGCCCAGCAGGACATCGAGCGGCTGTGGGCAGCCGTCGAGGCGCAGCCGGGGACGACGGTGACCGTCGACCTCGAGGCGCGGACCGCGGTGTGCGGCACGCTGAGCGTGCCCTTCGAGATCGACGACTACACCCGCTGGCGGCTCATGGAGGGGCTGGACGACATCGGGCTCACCCTGCGCCACGTCGAGACGATCGACTCCTTCGAGCGGACCAGGCCGGCCTGGACGCCGGTGACCCTCGCGCGGGGCTGACCCGCGTCGCGGATCCAGGGGGTGTCGGCGTGGCATGAGACGCAGCGTGACGTGAGACGCAGCGTGGCCTGAGAGGCGGAAGGCGACGGAGGTCCTCCCCGGTGTCGAGCCGGGGGAGGGCCTCCGTCGCGTCCGGCCGACGGGCGTGACCTGCCGGCATCCGGGGGTGATGCACCCCTTGGGGCGCGAGCCATCCGGTTCGACAGGGGCAGTCGCCTCGGGTCCCGATCTCAGCGAATGTGGCCGGGTTGCTAAGGGATCCGTTCCAAGCTGCCGAGAATGCCTTCCGACACTGGATCATCGCTGAGAGTGAGCAATCGCTACTCAGCGTATGCTCCCACCGTCGTAGTGCGTCGAGCACCGGCTCGACCCCGTGCCCCGGAGGAACCGCGGTGAACAAGGCTCAACTCGTCGAGGCGCTCGAAGGGCGGCTCGGGAGCAGGAAACTGGCTACTGAGGCAGTCGAGGCGATGGTCGACACCATCACCCGCGCCGTTGCGCGCGGAGAGAAGGTGGCGATCAGCGGCTTCGGCTCCTTCGAGAAGACCGTCCGCAATGCTCGGGTCGGACGCAACCCGCGTACCGGCGAGACCGTGAAGATCAAGAAGACCTCGATCCCGAGGTTCCGTCCGGGTACGGCGTTCAAGGGCTACGTCGCCAACCCCAAGACCATGCCCAAGGCCGTCGCCAGGGTCGCCGTCACGGCGAGCCGCACCACCAAGGCCGCCACGACCCGCGTCGCGACCGCCGCCAAGGCCGTCTCCACGACCCGGCGCAGCAGCCGCGCAGCCACCTCGGCCACCCCGGCCCGCTCGGCCATCGCCAAGGCCGCCGCTCCCCGCAGCACCAAGGCGTCCACCACCGCGAAGACGACCCGCGCGGCTGCCGCTCGGACCAGCACGTCCCGCACGGCGACGAAGGCCACCCCCAAGGTCGCCAAGACCACCACGCGCAAGCCCGCGTCGAGGACCGCGCCGAAGGCCGCCGTGAAGACGGCGACGCCGCGGATCGTGGCCCAGCGGACCCCGGCCGGCAAGACCTCGACCGCGAAGTCCACCTCCGCCAGGTCGACCGCCAAGTCCGTTGCCTCGAAGTCCGTTGCCGCCAAGTCCGCGACCAGGACGGCCACGAAGTCCGCGACGAGGACGGCCGCGAAGTCCGCGACGAAGACGGCGACGCCGCGGATCGTGGCCCCGAGGACCCCGGCCGGCAAGACCACCGCCCGGTCCGCGTCCACCCGTTCCACCACCGCTCGCACCGCGAAGGCCGCGACCCGGTCCACCGCTGCGACCACCCGGAAGGCCGCCACTACGCGGTCGGCGAAGGCCCCGGCCAAGGCCGCGCCCAAGCCGACGATGAAGAAGGCCTCCACCAAGCCCGCGTCCAGCCGCCCGGCGGCCAAGGCGACGGCGAAGTCCTCGGCCAAGGTCACCGCGAAGGCCTCCGCCGGCCGTTCCCGCAGCACCAGGACCGCGGCGAAGCGGGCCTGAGACGGGTCTCCACCGGGCGCCGACAACCGCGAACGGTGGGCCGAACAGTGAGACACGAGGCGGGTCGTCACCCCGGAGTAGGGGACGGCCCGCCTCGTGCGTCACGATTGTCGCCATGAACGATGTGCTCACCATCCACGGCGGTACCCCGCTGCGCGGCACGATCCAGGTCAGGGGCGCGAAGAACTTCGTCTCGAAGGCCATGGTGGCCGCGTTGCTCGGGGAGAAGGTGAGCATCCTGCGCAACGTCCCCAGCATCCGGGACGTGGCCGTGGTCACCGGGCTGCTGGAGTTGCACGGGGTGACCGTGGAGGACGTCGGCGATCCGGACGGCGAGTTACGGCTCGACCCCCGCAACGTCGAGCACGCGCAGGTCTCGGACATCGACGCGCACGCGGGGGCCAGTCGGATCCCCATCCTGTTCTGCGGCCCGCTGCTCCACCGC
Organism: Actinomycetales bacterium; assembly: GCA_012719445.1. Lineage (GTDB taxonomy): Bacteria > Actinomycetota > Actinomycetes > Actinomycetales > Kineosporiaceae > JAAYAH01. Next base: position 2,521 of record JAAYAH010000140.1, read on the forward strand.
CTCGGCCAGGCGTTCATCCCCGACCTCGGCGGCTGCCGCATCGGTGATCGACCGATCAACTACCACCTCGACGTCCTGCGTCAGTTCGGCGCGTCGGTGGAGAAGGAGCCGCACGGCATCGCCATCTCCGCTCCGTGCGGGCTGCAGGGGACCAAGCTCTCCCTGCCGTACCCGAGCGTCGGCGGCACCGAGCAGGTGCTGCTCACTGCGGTACGGGCACGCGGAGTGACCGAGCTGCGCAACGCGGCCATCGAGCCCGAGATCATGGACCTGATCGCGGTACTGCAGAAGATGGGCGCCATCATCAGCGTCGAGGTGGACCGGGTGATCAAGGTCGAGGGGGTCGACTCCCTCGGCGGCTACGTGCACACCGCGCTCCCGGACCGGATCGAGACCGCCTCGTGGGCCAGTGCGGCCCTGGCGACCGGCGGCGACATCACGGTCATGGGGGCGCGGCAGCTCGAGATGATGACCTTCCTCAACGTCTTCCGGAAGGTCGGCGGGATCCTCACCGTCGGGGACGAGGGGATCCGGTTCACCCACCCCGGCAGCCCGCTGAACTCCCTCGTCATCGAGACGGCCGTGCACCCGGGGTTCATGACCGACTGGCAGCAGCCGCTCGTCGTCGCGCTGACCCAGGCCTCGGGGCTGTCCATCGTCCACGAGACCGTCTACGAGAACCGGTTCGGGTTCACCCAGGCCCTGCGGGACATGGGCGCCCAGATCCAGCTCTACCGGGAGTGCCTCGGCGGGTTGCCGTGCCGGTTCGGCCAGCGGGACTTCAAGCACTCGGCCGTGGTGTCGGGGCCGACGAAGCTCAGCGCCGCCGACATCGAGGTACCCGACCTGCGCGGCGGGTTCAGCCATCTCATCGGGGCGCTGGCGGCCGAGGGCACCTCCCGGGTGCGCGGGATCGGCCTCATCGACCGTGGGTACGAGCACTTCCAGGAGAAGCTGGACGCACTCGGCGCCCACTACGAGCGCGACTAATGGGTGCTGTCGGGCCGGTTCTGACTCCGCCCGGCTGTTCCCACCCCGGTCGCTCCCACCCCGGAGCCACGACCCGGAGCCACGACCGGTGGCCAATGGGGCTCATTCCCAGAAAATGAGCCCCATTGGCCACCGGTCGCCGGGCCGAGGGGGGCAGGTCGGGAGGGTGCGGGCGCGACGTGGGGCTCGGGGTCCGGAACTCAGGGCTCGGGGACGACGGCGACGTGTTCCAGGCGCAGCGACGTGGCACTGACCGTGCCGTCGTCGGTGGCTGCCACGGTCACCGTCAGCCGCTGCCCCGGTCGCAGGGCGAGGAGCCCGCTCGTGGCGAAGGCCTCGCCGTCGAAGGGGATCAGGACACCCTCGTCGGTGACCAGTCGGCCGGACTCGCTCGCTGGGTCGAAGTCGTGGACGGTCGCCTGCACGTGGCAAGGCTAGCCACCGGGTCGGCGCGCTCCGTCACCGGACCGGTGACGCGCGGCATCACCGGTCCGGAACCGGGCCGCGGTCCGCCGGCCGAGGCCCAGCACCGCGGCGGTGCGGAGGTCCCCGGCCGTGTCCACGTCCCGGCGGAGCCGGGGCAGGTCGAGGTCGAGGCGGGCGGCTCCCGCCAGTGCGTGCGCCGCGGCGGACCCCGGACCGAACGCCGGTCGGATCGCCGCGGCCGAACCCGCCGCGAGCAGGACCGTCCCGGTGCCCTCCGCGTCCGGGACGAAGACCGCCGCCGGTCCGCCGGTCCGCCGGAGAGCCGCCTGCGCCGCCCGCAGCGCGGCCCCCAGGTCTCCCGGGCGCAGCGCCGGCAGGTCCGCGAGGAGGACCGCGCACGGCCCGGGGGACCCGGCGAGGGCGGCCAGACCGTCCCGCACCGCGGCGACCAGTCCCGCGCCGGGACGCGACTCCGGGACGACCGGCGCGCCGGCGAGCCCGACGGCCCTCGCCGTCGGGGGATGAGCGGTGACGACGACGGCCCGGTCGACCTCGGGGCAGCCGAGGACGGCGTCGAGGCAGTCCAGGGCGATGTCAAGCGCGGCGCCGGCACCGGCGGCGAGCCGGGACTTCGCGCCGTCGCCGCCCTTGACCGGCAGCACCACCGCCCAGCCCTCGTCGTCGGAGGGGCCGGGGACGTCGGCCGGGCGGGCGGGGCCGGAGCGTCCCGGCCGTCCTGGCGCGGGTACGGTCATCGGAGACGATCCTGCCAAGCCCCGGCCCCGGGAGCAGTCCGGGGCCGGTTTCCGGGAGGTGTCCCGGCCCTCCGGGGTGATCTTCTCGACAGAGCAGCGGTCCGGCGGGAGGATGGGCAGCCCTGCCCGACGATCAGGAGGACGCATGGCCCGTCGTCACCGCAGCGCGTCCTACCGCTTCGCGGCCGGGGTCCTCCGCCCTCCGGTGATGGTGCTGACCCGCCGGGACTGGCGGGGGGCCGAGCACCTGCCCGCCGACACCGGCTTCGTCGCCTGTGTCAACCACATCTCCTACCTCGACCCGCTCAGCGTCGCCCACTTCCTCCACGACAACGGGTGCCCGCCGCGGTTCCTCGCCAAGGAGTCGGTGTTCCGGATCCCCGTCGGCGGCGGGATCCTCCGTGGGGCGGGACAGATCCCCGTCCGCCGGGAGACGGCGGAGGCGGGCCGGGCCCTCGACGCCGCGGTGCAGGCGGTGGAGGACGGGGAGTGCGTCGTGGTCTACCCCGAGGCCACCCTGACCAGGGATCCCGGGTTGTGGCCCATGGTCGGGAAGACGGGGGCGGCCAGGATCGCCCTCACCACCGGCTGTCCCGTCGTCCCCATCGCCCAGTGGGGGGTGCAGGAGATCCTCGGGCCGTACGCGCGCAGGCCCCGGCCGTTCCCGCGGCGGACCATGCACGTGCACGCCGGTCCGCCGGTCGACCTCGGTGAGCTGCGGGACCGCCCGCTGGACACGGCGACCCTGCGGGCGGCGACCGACCTCATCCTCGGGGCGGTCACCATCCTGCTCGAGGGGATCCGCGGGGAGCAGGCTCCGGACCGGCGGTGGAACCCGCGGCAGCACGGTCAGTCCGTCATCGGCAACCCGCGACGGTCGCGACCGGGTCAGCAGGGGGAGCCGGGCTGACCCCTGCGGCGGTGACGGGAGCGTCACCGCGGGAGCGGCCGTCGGTGCGAGTCGCGTCGTGTCCCCTCGTCGCGTGGGGGGCGCGGTGACACCTCCCGTCGCCGGTCAGGAGCCGGAGGGCGTTCCGGTCGTCGCGGCCGGAACTCCCGTGGAGCGCGCCCAGGCCGAGGCGGAGGCGGCGGCTCCCGCCGCGTCCCCGGCCGAGCCGACGACCACCCTGTCCCGGCCGGCGGCCTTGCCCAGGTACAGCTGGCGGTCGGTGCGTCGACCCAGGGTGTCGATGGTGTCACCGGGTTCGACGAGGGCGCCTCCGATCGACACGGTCGTCCCCAGCGGGCCGTCGGGGGTCTCCATCACGGAGCAGGCGACCAGTTTCCGGATCCGTTCGGCGACCAGCCACAACTCCTCCTCGGTCTCGGCCAGGACCAGGGCGCCGAACTCGTCGCCCGAGATCCTGGCGACCACGTCGGAGACCCGCAGGCCGAACCGCATGCTCGCCGCCACCATGCGCAGGGCCTCGTCGCCGATGTCGTGCCCCCAGGCGTCGTTGATCTCCTTGAGCCGGTCGAGATCGATCAGCAACAGGCCGAAACGGCGCTGATACCGCTCCCACTCGGCGAACCAGGAGACCGTGACGGCCTCCAGGTGACGGCGGTTGCCGATCCCGGTCAACGTGTCGGTGAGGGCCTGCTCCTCCAGCTCGACCAGCCGTTCGCGGATGGTCGCCATCTCGCTGTCGTCCCGGAAGACCTCGGTCGCGCCGACCCGCTCGCCGTCCTCACCGAGGAGCGGGGAGGCCTGCACGATCACCGGCTGGCGGTGCCCCTGCCGGTGGTGCATGAACACCCGGGTCTCCCTCGGCCGGCCGTCCGTCATCGTCGCCAGCAGCGGGCAGCCGTCGCCGCACAGCAGGTTGCCCTGCTCGTCGACGTGGTTGAGGATGCCGTCGCTGCACCGGCGGCCCATGACCTCCTCGGCGGTGAACCCGGTCAGCCGCTCGGCGCCGGGGCTCCAGAAGGTGATCTTTCGCTCGCCGTCGACGACGTAGATCCCGTCCTGGATGCTGTCGAGGATCCTGCGGTGGGTGTCTCCGCGAAAGTCCATCCCCGGTTCCTCCCACCGGTCATGAGCACCTGCTCCTCTCGATGATCGGATTCCGGGGCCGGTCGCTGAAGCCCGCCGACCCGACACGGCTCCACGGCTGTCCCGGAGCCGTCAGCGGGGCCGGGTCTCGCGGGTGAGCCAGTCCAGGTACCCGGGATGACCGGCGACCACCGGGACGTACAGGATCTCCGGCACCTCGTAGCCGTGGTGGGCGCGCAGGTGGGCCTCCAGAGCGGCGTACCGGTCGGACGCCGTCTTGAGCACCACCAGCCACTCCTCGGCCGTCTGCACGGCGCCGTCCCACCAGTAGCTGCTGGTGACCGGGCCGGTGACCTGGGCGCAGGCGGCCAGCCGGGCCTCGACGGCGCCCCTGGCCAGCTCGTCCGCCGCGGTCCTCGAGTCCGTCGTCGTGAACACCTGGCAGTGCTCGGGCACCCGGCTCATCCCGCCACCCCCCGTTCCGTCCCGCCCGTCGGCATCCCGGTCCCGGTCGAGGACCGGAGCGCGGTGTCGAGGTCCTGCCAGAGGTCCTCGACATCCTCGATGCCCACCGACAGCCGGATCAGGTCGGCCGGGACCGTCGCCGGCTCGGCGGCGACGCGGCGCCGCCGCTCCAGGCTGGACTCCACCCCACCCAGGCTGGTGGCGTGCACCCAGAGCCGGACGGCGGAGGCGACCCGTTCGGCGGCCTCCGCGCCACCGGCGACCTCGATCGCCACGACGGCCCCCGGGCCGTCGAGGTAGGACGCCGCCAGCGCGTGCCCGGGGTCGGCGGGCAACGACGGGTGACGGACCCGGCGGACCGCGGGGTGCGTCGACAGCCGCCGGGCGAGCTCGACGGCGTTGGCGGTCGCCCGGTCCAGCCGGACGTGCAGGGTCCGCAGCCCGCGCAGCGCCAGCCAGGCCTCGAACGGGCCGGGGATCGCGCCGCGGAGGGTTCGGTGGGCGTGCAGCCGGTCCCGCAGCTCCGCCGAGGCGGTCACGGCGGCACCCAGCACGACGTCGGAGTGACCGGCCAGGTACTTGGTCACCGAGTGCACCGACAGGTCGGCCCCGAGGGTGAGCGGGCGCAGGCCCAGCGGGGTCGGGAAGGTGTTGTCGACGGCCACCAGGACACCGCGCGCCCTCGCCTCCCGGCACAGGACCGGCAGGTCCGCGATCTCGAGCACGGGATTCGTCGGGGTCTCCACCCAGAGCAGGTCCGCGCCGTCGAGCGCGGCGACCACGGCCCCGGTGTCGGTGACGTCCACGACCCGGACGCCGATCCTCCCGGTGGCGGCCTCCTCCCGCAGCAGGTCGTGGGTGCCGTTGTAGGCGTGCCGGGGGACCACCACCGTCCCGCCCGCCGGGACCAGGGCCACCACGGCCGCGACGGTGGCGAGACCGGAGGAGAACAGCAGGGCGTCCCCGCCCTCGAGCGCACCCAGCGCGGACTCGAAGGCCGACCACGTCTCGTTCCCGTGGCGGCCGTAGATCACGTCATCCGGCCGCGCGGTCCCGGCGGTGGCCACGTAGGTCGAGGAGAGCGTCACCGGCGGGTTCACCGGGGCGAGGGGCAGCCGGGACGGCCTTCCGGCGAGCACGGCGACCGTCGCCGGGGAGAGCGCATCCCGGGCAGGAGGCTCGGGACACTCGTGAGGTGCTTCGTTCACCCGGTGAGCCTAATCGGAGCCGGTCGCGAGTAGATTCGCCGAGGTGACCACACAGACACCGGCCTCGCGCCGTCCCAAGGTCGCCGTCGTCTTCGGCGGACGGTCCGGTGAACACGCGATCAGCTGCGTCACGGCAGCCGGGGTGCTGGGCGCCATCGACCGTGACGCCTACGACGTGGTGCCGATCGGCATCACCCAGCGCGGCCGCTGGGTGCTCGCCGACGACGACCCCAAGCGCTGGCAGCTCGAGGGCGGGACCCTGCCGCAGGTGGGGGACGACGAGGGCCCGGGCGTGCTGGTCCCGCTGGAGGTGGGGACGAACGATCTCACCGTGCTGTCCCCCGGCGAGGTTCCGCACACCCTCGGCGAGGTCGACGTGGTCTTCCCGCTGCTGCACGGGCCGTTCGGCGAGGACGGCACGCTGCAGGGGCTGCTCGAGCTCGGGGACGTCCGCTACGTGGGCTCGGGTGTGCTCGCCAGCGCGGCCTGCATGGACAAGCACTACATGAAGGTGATCCTGGCCGGGGCGGGGATCCCCGTCGGACCGTACCTCCCGGTCACCGCGCGGGACTGGGAGCGCTCGCCGGGCCGGGTGCGGGAGTGCGTCGCCGAGCTCGGCTGGCCGGTCTTCGTCAAGCCGGCCAGGGCCGGTTCCAGCATCGGCATCTCCAGGGTCGACCGGCCCGAGTACCTCGACGCCGCGATCGCCGAGGCCCGCCGGCACGACCCGAAGATCGTCATCGAGGCGGCGATCAGTGGGCGCGAGATCGAGTGCGCGGTCCTGGAGTCCCTGGACGGCGGCCCGCCGGCGACCAGCCTCCCCGGCGAGATCCAGGTGCTGTCCGGGCACGACTTCTACGACTTCGAGGCGAAGTACCTCGACGAGGAGTCGGTCAGCCTGAGCTGTCCGGCCGATCTCCCCGAGGGCGTCGCCCACCGGGTCAGGGAGCTCGCCGCCAGGGCCTTCGACGCGCTGAGCTGCGAGGGACTCGCCCGGGTCGACTTCTTCGTCACCGAAGAGGGCAACGTGATCGTCAACGAGCTCAACACGATGCCGGGCTTCACCCCGCTGTCGATGTACCCGCGGATGTGGGCGGAGACAGGTCTCGACTATCCCGCGCTCGTGGACCGGCTCATCCAGCTCGCCCTGCACCGCCGCACCGGCCTTCGCTGACGCTCTGTTCCCGCGGCGTTCGCCCGGTACCCGTGGGCAGCGGTACCCGTGGGCAGCGGTACCCGTGGGCAGCGGTACCCGCGGGCAGCGGTACCGGGGTCGGAGCGGGTCGTCGGCCGTCCCCGTGATCCCCGGGACCGGGTGGGGGATCAGGCGTCGTCGGCGGAAAGGCAGCTGCGGGACGTCCTCGGCAGGGCCGCGGCCACCGGTCGCAGGTCGACCAGCGCCCCGGCGGCGGCGTCCCGGTCCACCTCCGCCGGCACCGTGACCTCCAGTGCGGGGGCGCGGCCGTAGGTGGTGAAGACGACGGCGTCGCTCCGGTCGTCCACGAGCCAGTCCACGCCGTCGACGGACAGGCAGCGCAGGGTGGTCGGCCCCGGTTCCCGCAGGCCGCAGCGCGCGACGACGGCCGGATCCCCCCACGCCGCCGCGCCGCGCGCGTCCAGATCCCGCCGCGCGCCGTCGAGGACGGACCGGGGTGCCGCCCGGACGGCCAGGTCGCAGGCGGGGTCTCCGGCCAGTGGTGCCGCCGCGACGTCCAGGCCGGCGCAGCCGGAGACGAGCAGGACGCAGCACGGCAGCACGAAGGCCGCCCGGGGCGGGTTCGTCGTCGGACGGCGCGGGGAACGGTCGGGGACGGCGGCGGACGGGCCGTCGCCCCTGTGGGTGCCGAGGGCTCGCGTCAGTGGGTGACGACCGGGCACGTGAGCGTTCTGGTGATGTCGTGGACACCCTGGATCTGCGGGATGACCGAGCGCCCGAGGTCGTCGTAGGTCTCCGCCTGGATCCTGACGATGACGTCGTACGGACCGGAGACGTTCTCGGCCGCGGTCACCCCGGCGATCTCGACGATCTCGCGGGCGACGTTGGTTGACCTGCCGATCTCGGTCTGGATGAGCATGAATGCCTGGACCACTGGGGACCTCCCGCCGTGCGGCGCTGAGCGGAGCTGCCGAGCCGAGCCTCCGCTCGACGGCGAGCGAGCCCTCGGCGTGAACACCGGCGGTCACACGAGCCCTGACTGATCACGGTACCGTGTCCGTCGCCTCCCGTCACGGGATGGCCGGTTCGACGGCGTCCACGCACCCCCGGTCACGAGAGGGCGGTCGATGGAGGAGGACGACGAGCGCATCGCCCGCCTCGGCGAGGACCGGGTGGTCGCGGGGATCCTGGCCCGGCTCACGAGACCCGCCACCGGGGTCCTGGTGGGGCCGGGGGACGACGCGGCGGTGCTCGGCGTCACCGGCGGCCGGGTCGTCGCCTCGACGGACATGATCGTCGAGGGGGAGGACTTCCTGGGGGAGTGGTCCAGCGCCCGGGACGTCGGGGTGAAGCTCGCCGCGCAGAACCTCGCCGACGTCGCGGCCATGGGCGCCCGACCGACCGCCCTGCTCGTCGCCCTCGCCGTGCCGGGGGACGTCTCCCGGTCCTGGCTGGACGGTCTCACGGACGGGGTGGACGCCGAGTGCCGAAGGGCGGGCGCCGCCGTCGTCGGCGGTGACATCTCCTCGGCGGACCGGATCGTGCTCACCGGGACCGCGCTCGGCGTCCTCGACGGGCCGCCGGTGCTGCGGTCGGGAGCGCGCCCGGGCGACATCGTCGCGGTGGCCGGTCACCCCGGTCGTTCCGCGGCCGGGCTGGCCCTGCTCGCCTCGGGCCGGGCGATGGCCGGGGAGAGCGGGGATCACCGGGAGGTCCTGGCCGCCCTGGTCAGGGACCACGTGGCGCCCTCGCCGCCGTACCAGGCCGGTCCCGCGGCCGCCGCCGCGGGCGCCGACGCCCTCATCGACACCAGTGACGGGCTGCTCAGGGACGCCGAGCGGATCGCCAGGGACTCGGGGGTCCTGATCGACCTGGACCCGGACGCCCTGGCGCCGTCGGCCGACCTCCTCCTGGCGGCGGGACTCCTGCTGTCGGCAGGCGTCGAGCCGCCGGAGCGGGCCGTCGGCGAGGGGCGGCGGACACCCGCCGGGGACACGACTGCCTGGGACCCGGCCGGAGAGACCGTCACGGAGACCGCCGAGGGCACGGCACTGTCCTGGGTGCTCACCGGGGGCGAGGACCACGCCCTGCTCGGCTGCTTCCCCCGGGAGGCGATCCTGCCGGCCGGGTACCACCGGATCGGTGCGGTCCGGGAGGTCACGGGCAGGCAGGGAACGCAGGACCCGGCCGTGCTGGTCGGAGGGGCCGCCTGGCGGGGGACCACCGGCTGGGAGCACTTCCGCGACCGGCCGGCCCCAGCCGTGGGGCGGCCTCGTCAGGAGACGGGCGTCAGCGGGTGACCTTGCCGGCCTTCAGGCACGAGGTGCAGACGTTGAGCCGCTTCGGGGTCGCGCCCTCCATCACCCGCACCCGCTGCACGTTGGGGTTCCAGCGCCGCTTGGTGCGCCGGTGGGAGTGCGAGATGTTGTGACCGAAACCCGGCCCTTTGCCGCAGACGTCGCAGGTGGCAGCCACGGGACTTACTCCTGACAGTTCGGACGGTGGGACGCGTCGGCCGGTGCGGACGCCCCGCTCGCGAGGTGTGCCGGGCCGGACGGCCCGGGCCCGGTGTCGGGCAACCCCGCAAGGGTAGCCGACGCCGTCCCGGAGCCCAAACCAGCCTCGGCAGTTACCCTGCGTTGGCCGGCCGCCGATGACACTACGGCCGGGCGGTGGCAGTGGAGGTAGGCATGGGGTCCGGGCTCGACGTGATCGACGCGCCGGCGGTACGCCGCTGGGCGAGGCTGGCCCTCGCCGGGCTCGGCCGCGCCCGGGAGGAGATCGACGCCCTCAACGTCTTTCCGGTCCCCGACGGCGACACCGGGACGAACCTCTACCTCACCCTGGAGGCGGCCTGCGCCGCGGTCGCCGAGCTCCCGGCCGCGGCGGACCTGCGCACCGTCGCGGACACCTTCGCCAGGGGGGCCCTGTTCGGGGCGCAGGGCAGTTCCGGGGCGATCACCGCCCAACTGCTCCGGGGCTGGGCCGACGTGCTCGGCGAGCACGGGGAGATGGACGGCGAGGCCACACGGGAGGCCTTCACCCACGCCGACGCCCTCGCCTGGTCCGCGGTGGCGGAGCCCGTCGAGGGCACCATCCTCACCGTGAGCAGGGCCGCGGCGCTCGCCGTCGCGGACACCGGCTCGGCGCTGGCCGACGTGGTCGCCGGGGCGCTGGAGCGGGCGCGGGCCGCACTGGCCGGCACCACGGGCCAGTTGGAGGTGCTGCGGCGGGCAGGGGTGGTCGACGCCGGCGGCCGGGGACTCGTCGTCCTGATCGAGGCACTGGACGACCTGGTCAGCGGGCAGCGGCGGACCAACGGGGGGACGGGATACCGGCGCCCGGCCCTGCCGGCGGTCGACCTGTCGGCCTGCGCCCACCTGGACGACGCCGGCCCGGCCTACGAGGTCATGTACCTGCTCGACGCGACCCCCGAGGCCCTGCCGGCCCTGCGCGACCGGCTGGCCGGGCTCGGTGACTCCCTCGTGGTGATCGGCGACCCGGCCGGGGACCGGACCACCCTGTGGAACGTGCACGTGCACGTGGACGACCCGGGGGCTGCCGTCGAGGCGGGGATCGCCGCCGGACGTCCGCACCGGATCCGGATCACCCACTTCGCCGAGCAGGTCGCCAGGTGGACCATGACCTCCTCCGGACCGGGTGGACCTGGCGGACCGGGCGGGCCGGGCGGGCCGGACCGGGCGGTCACCACCGGGCTCGGCGTGGTGGCCTGCGCCGCCGGACCGGGGCTCGCGGCCCTGTTCCGGGCAGCGGGTGCGGTGGTCGTCCCTGGCGGGGACGGCGGTCAGCCGTCGTCGGACGCCGTTCTCGCCGCGGCACGGGGGACCGGGGCCGCGGCCGTCGTCGTCCTGCCCAACGGCATCGAGACCATGGCCGGGGCCGAGGCCGCGGCGGCACTGGGCCGCCAGGAGGGCCTGAGGATCACCGTGCTGCCGACGAGGGCGCAGGTCCAGGGACTCGCCGCGGCGGCGGTGCACGACCCGGCGCGCGGAGTCGAGGACGACCTGGTCCGGATGGCGGCGGCGGCGGGGGCCGCGCGGGAGGGCGCGGTGACCGTGGCGGAGCGGGACGCCGTGACCACCGCGGGACCGTGCCGCGCCGGGGAGGCCCTCGGACTGGTGCAGGGGGACGTCGCCGTGGTGGGTGCCGACCTCGCCGACGTCGCGGTCGCCGTCGTCGAACGGCTGCTCTCCGGGGGTGGTGAGCTGGTGACCCTGCTCCTCGGTGCGGGAGCCGACCCGGGGATCGCCGACGCCGTCCGGGACCGGGTGCGGGCCGCACGGCGGGACCTCGAGGTGCACGTGCACCCCGGCGGACAGGAGCGTCATCCGCTCCTCATCGGCGTCGAGTGAGCGTCTCGTCGGCGCCGGTGGGGACGGCGTCGGTGTGTCGGCGGGGGAGGCCCGGGTGAAGGATGGGCCGGTGGCCGCGAACCCCCTGGACGAACCGCTGTCCCGGCTGATCGGCGTGCGGTCCGCGCGGGCGACCTTCACCGGGCTCGGCGTGGAGACCGTCGGGGACCTGCTGCGCCACTACCCACGTCGGTACGAGCGGTGGGGGCAGCTCACCCCGTTGCGGGACCTCCCGGTCGGCGAGGAGGTCACCGTCCTCGCCGAGGTCGTCTCCGCCGTGCCCCGGCGGATGCGGGACCGGCCGGGCGAGCTGCTCTCGGTGAAGGTCACCGACGGCACGGACACCCTCGACCTGACCTTCTTCAACGCCAGGAGGCTGCGCGGGATGCTCCCGGTCGGGAGCAGGGGCCTGTTCTCCGGCACCGTCGGCCGGTACCGCGGCAAGAAGCAGCTCACCCACCCGAAGGTCACCCTGCTCCGCGGCGAGGACGACGAGGACAGTGTGCTCGCCGACCTCGACGCCCCGATCCCGATCTACCCGGCGACGGCGAAGGTCGACTCGGAGAAGATCCGGCGGTGCGTCCGGGTGGTGCTGGACACCCTCGGCGAGGTGTCCGATCCGCTGCCGGCCGAGGCCAGGGCGAGGAACGGGCTGATCGGGCTGCGGGAGGCGCTGGTCGGGATCCACCGGCCGGCGACGGACGACGACTGGAGGGCAGCCCAGCGCAGGCTGCGCTTCGAGGAGGCGTTCGTGCTCCAGGCCGCGCTGGCCAGGCGGCGGCTCGCGGACGGGGCGCTGCCGGCGACCCCGCGACACCCCCGGCCCGGCGGCCTGCTGGAGGCCTTCGACGCCCGCATCCCCTTCGAGCTCACCGCAGGGCAGCGAGCCGTCGGCGAGGAGATCGCGGCGGACCTGGCCGGCGACCACCCGATGCACCGGCTGCTCCAGGGCGAGGTCGGCTCGGGGAAGACCCTGGTCGCCCTGCGCGCGATGCTCACCGTCGTCGACGCCGGCGGGCAGGCGGCGCTGCTCGCGCCGACGGAGGTCCTCGCCGCGCAGCACCATCGGTCCATCACGGCGATGATGGGCGACCTCGCCGCCGGCGGCATGCTCGGCGGAGACGAGCGGGGCACCCGGGTGGCGCTGGTCACCGGGTCCCAGTCCACGGCGGCCCGGCGCGAGGCGCTGCTCGCGGCGGTCAGCGGCGACGCGGGCATCGTCGTCGGCACCCACGCCCTGCTCCAGGAGAGCGTGGAGTTCCTCGACCTCGGCCTGGTCGTCGTCGACGAGCAGCACCGGTTCGGGGTGGAGCAGCGGGACGTGCTGCGGGGGAAGGGCAGGACCACCCCGCACCTGCTGGTGATGACGGCCACCCCGATCCCGCGAACGGTCGCCATGACCGTGTTCGGCGACCTGGAGACCTCGACCCTCGCCGAGCTCCCCGCCGGCAGGGCGCCGATCACGACCCACGTCGTCCCGGTCGGGGAGAAGCCGGCGTGGCTGGAACGCACCTGGCAGCGGCTGCGCGAGGAGGTCGAGGCCGGGCACCAGGCCTACGTGGTCTGCCCGCGGATCGGGGACGGCGAGAGCACCGAGACCGTGGAGCCCGACCGGCAGCCGGGCGGGTCCGCCGAGGGCGAGGTCCGACGGCCCCCCGTCGCCGTGCTCGACCTGCTGCCCCGGTTGCGCGACCACCCGGCGCTGACGGGGCTGCGGGTGGAGACGCTGCACGGCCGGATGCCCACCGAGGACCGGGACCGGGTCATGCGGGCCTTCGCGGCCGGGCAGGTGGACGTCCTGGTCGCCACGACGGTGATCGAGGTCGGGGTCGACGTCCCCAACGCCACGGCGATGGTGGTCATGGACGCGGACCGGTTCGGCGTCTCCCAGCTGCACCAGCTTCGCGGGCGGGTCGGCAGGGGGACGGCGCCGGGGCTGTGCCTGCTCGTCACCGAGACGGAGCCGGGGACGGGTTCTCGGGACCGGCTGGACGCGGTCGCCGCCACCGTCGACGGGTTCGAGCTGGCCAGGGTGGACCTCGAGGCGCGACGCGAGGGGGACGTGCTCGGTGCGGCCCAGTCCGGCGGGCGGTCCTCGCTGCGGCTGCTGCGGGTGCTCCGGGACGAGCGGATGATCGAGCGGGCCCGGCACGAGGCCACCGCGGTCGTCGCCGCCGACCCGGGGCTGGCGTCGCACCCGGTGCTCGCCGCCGCGATCAGCGACCTGCTCGACCCGGAGCGCGAGGCCTACCTGGACCGCGGCTGACGGGACCCGCCCGGCGGGCACGGTGGCCGGGCCTGGCGGGTGGGCAGAGGACACGTGGACAGGCGGGGCGGAGGACACGGAGGGTGCGGTGACACGGATCGTCGCGGGCAGGGTCGGCGGCCGGCGCCTGGTCGTGCCGCGGGGTGAGACCACCCGTCCCACCAGCGAGCGGGTCCGGGAGGCCCTGTTCAGCGGGCTCGCCTCGCGCGGCCTGCCGGACGGCGCCCGGGTGCTCGACCTGTTCTGCGGGTCGGGCGCCCTCGGCCTGGAGGCCGCCAGCAGGGGCGCCGTCGCGGTGGTGCTCGTGGACAGCTCCCCGCCCGCCGTCCGCGCGGCCAGGCGGAACGTGGCCGAGCTCGGCCTGGACCAGGTCACCGTCGTGCACGCGACGGTCGAGCGCCACCTCGCCGGGAGCCCGCCCTGGCCGGCGGACCTGGTGCTGCTCGACCCCCCCTACGCGACGGCCGAGGCCGCGGTCTCGGCGGTGCTGGCCCGGCTGGTCGAGGGCGGATGGCTGGCCGCCGACGCCGTGGTCGTCGTCGAGCGCAGCGCCAGGAGCCCGGAGCCGTCCTGGCCGGAGGGCCTGCTGGTCCGGGGCGTCCGCCGGTACGGGGAGACCGCGCTGTGGACGGCGAATGCCACCCCGTGGCCCGACCCCGCACTGCTACGGTCGGCTCCGTGACCGCGGAGCTGGTGAGATCGGGCCTCCCGGGAGCGTTCCCCGGCCGGCGCTGTGTCTGTCCCGGCAGCTACGACCCGGTGACCACCGGTCACCTGGACGTCATCCATCGGGCCGCGACCCTGTTCGACGAGGTCGTGGTCGCCGTCCTGAGCAACCCCGTCAAGGTGCCGGTCTTCGACCTGGGGGAGCGGCTCGAACTGCTGCGGGCCAGCCTCGACGGGCTGGACCGGGTCGTCGTCGACGCCGCGCCGGGCGGACTGCTCGTCGACTACTGCCGCCGGCTCGGGGCGGTCGCGGTGGTGAAGGGGCTGCGCAGCGGGACCGACTTCGCCTACGAGCTGCCCATGGCGCTGATGAACAGGTACCTCTCCGGGCTGGAGACGGTGTTCCTGCCCGGCGACCCCACCCTGGCCCACGTGTCGAGCAGCCTCGCCAGGGAGATCGCCGTGCACGGCGGGAACGTCACCGGGCTGGTCCCCGACGTCGTCGTCCCCCGCCTGCTCGAACGCCTCGGCCCGGCCCCGGCCGGGTGACGCGTCCCGCCGGCGTCGCCGTGCCCCCGCCGTGACCCCTGCCGGGACCCCCGCCCGGGCTGTCGCCGGACCGCCGCAGGTCCCGCTCGGACGGCCCTGGTTTGGGCGGCCTGCCGGACGTGGAGTACCTTTGGCCCTTGGCCTCGCCGTTGACACGCCGTGGCCGGGATCGCGCTGGTCGTCAACAGAGGAGTGAGCCATCCGCCTCGACCCGAGGTCGCCCCTGGTGCTCGACACCCGGGAGCTGGGGCGTCGTCCGGGGAGCATGCGGGTCGTTCGACGCACCGTTGTCTCTCCGCCCGATCTCGGTACCGACGTGATCGGCGTCCCCGACGGTGACGATCTCGAACTGGACCTCCGGCTCGAGGCCGTGATGGAGGGGGTCCTCGTGTCGGGCACGGCGCGGGGGCGCGCGACCGGGGAGTGCGTGCGGTGCCTCGGAGGCGTGGAGCTGGAGCTCGACGTCGACCTGCAGGAGCTGTTCGTGTACCCGGGTCGGGCGGTAGCCGAGGACCAGGACGAACTGCGTGAGATCGAGGGCGACTACGTCAACCTCGAGCCCACGCTGCGGGACGCGGTGGTGCTCTCGCTGCCGTTCCAGCCGGTGTGCCGGGCCGACTGCCCGGGCCTGTGCCCCGAGTGCGGGGTGCGGCTCGGGGACGAGCCGGAGCACCGACACGAGGTAGTCGACCCCAGGTGGGCGGCGTTGAAGGCCTTCGGCCCGGGATCGGGCCAGGGGTCTGCCGACCCGCACGACGAGAAGGAGAGCTGACCGTGGCCGTCCCGAAGCGCAGGATGTCCCGCAGCAACACGCGGTCCCGCCGCTCCCAGTGGAAGGCGACGCCCACGACGCTGACCCAGACCGTCGAGGGCGGCCAGGTGACCTACGGGCGGCCGCACCAGGCCCGGGTCGTCACCGACTCCGTGGGTACCCCGCTGTATCTCGAGTACAAGGGCCGCAAGGTCAAGGACCTCTGAGGCGTCGCCATGGGTGACCTTCTGCCGTGAGCTCGCATCACCGGAAGCCGGACGCACCGCGGGTCGAGCGCCGTCTCCTCGACGACGCCCTCGGGGTGCGGATCAGTGACACCCTGCTGGAGCGGGCCCTCACCCACCGCTCCTACGCCTACGAGAACGGCGGGCTGCCCACCAACGAGCGGCTGGAGTTCCTCGGCGACGCGGTCCTCGGGCTCGTGGTCACCGACGCGCTCTACCGCCGTCACCCCGATCTTCCCGAGGGCCAGCTCGCCAAGCTGCGGGCGGCCGTCGTCAACATGCGCGCCCTGGCCGAGATCGCGCGCGGTCTCGGCGAGGGGGGCCTCGGCGCCCACGTCCGACTGGGCCGGGGCGAGGAGACCAGTGGTGGCAGGGACAAGTCGTCCATTCTCGCCGACACGTTGGAGGCCCTGTTCGGCGCCGTGTACCTCGAACACGGCATCGACTGCGCCAGGACCACCGTGCACCGGCTCGTCGACCCCATGCTGGAGTCCTCCGCGACCCTCGGCGCCGGGCTGGACTGGAAGACGAGCCTCCAGGAGCTCACCGCGGCGGCCGGGCTCGGCGTCCCGGAGTACCAGGTGAGCGAGGAGGGCCCCGACCACGCCAAGCTGTTCCACGCGGTGGCTGTCGTCCAGGGCAGCGAGCGGGGCGCGGGGAGCGGGCGGAGCAAGAAGGAGGCCGAGCAGCGCGCAGCCGCAGCGGCCTTCAAGGACCTCAAGGAGGCCGAGGAGGCCGCCGACCAGGACGGGCGCGTCGCCGACGGCGAGGACGCGCGGACCGACGAGGGCGCGGCGGTCTCCGCGGCGACCGGGGTCGTGCCGGTCGCCGCGCTGCCGGACGAGACCGCCGGTCACCTCCAGTCCGAGACCACGGGAGCCCTGCACCCCGGTACCGGCTGAGAGGGTCTCGCGTGCCGGAGCTCCCCGAGGTCGAGGTGGTACGCCGCGGGCTGTCCCGTCGGCTCACCGGGACCGCCCTGGACGCCGTCGAGGTCGTCGACCCGAGGATCCTGCGCCGCCACGTCGCCGGGCCGGAGGACTTCCGGGCCAGGACGGCGGGCGCCGTGGTCACCGACGTCGTCCGCAGGGGCAAGTACCTGTGGTTGGAGCTCGACTCGGGTGAGGCCCTGCTGACCCACCTCGGGATGAGCGGCCAGCTCCTGCTGCAGCCCCCGGACGTCCCGGACGAGCGACACCTGCGGCTGCGGGTGGCGCTGGGCGGGGATCCCGGCTGCGAGCTGCGGTTCGTCGACCAGCGGATCTTCGGCTCGATGGCGGTGACGGCCATGGTGCCGGCCCCGGACGGCCGACCGGGGGGCACCGGCTCCACCGGACGGCCGCCTGCGGCGTTGCTGCCGGCCCCCGTCGCCCACATCGCCAGGGACCCGCTGGACCCCCACCTCGACGAGGGGCTGCTGCTCCGCCGGCTGCTGGTCAGGCGGAGCGGGGTGAAGCGGGCGCTGCTGGACCAGGCCCTCGTCTCCGGGATCGGCAACATCTACGCCGACGAGGCGCTGTGGCGGGCCGGGGTCCACTACGACCGGTCGGCCGCGGGCCTCACCCGGCCAGGGGCGCTGCGGCTCCTGGAGGCCGTCCGCACGGTGATGGGCGAGGCGTTGGCCGAGGGCGGGACGAGCTTCGACAGCCTCTACGTGAACGTCAACGGCGAGAGCGGCTACTTCGACCGGGCGCTGGCCGTGTACGGGCGGGCCGGTCTGCCGTGCCGGCGGTGCGGGACGGCGGTGCGCCGGGACCCCTTCATGAACCGGTCCTCCTTCACCTGCCCCCGGTGCCAGCCCCGGCCCCGGCCGGGCTCCGGGCGCGGTCCGCGCAGGGCAGTGCGGGCGAACCGCGCGTCGAGTGGGTAGCCTGAACCGCGTGGAACAGCCGGTACGGGTCCTGGTGGTCGACGACCACGAAGTCGTGCGCCGCGGCGTCGTCGACGTCGTGGACGCCGACCCGGCCCTCACCGTCGTCGCCGAGGCGGGCACGGTCCTCGACGCCGTGCGCAGGGCGGCTGCCGTCCGGCCCGACGTGGCCATCATCGACCTCAAGCTCCCGGACGGGAACGGCATCGAGCTGGTACGCCGGCTGCGCGAGGAACTGCCGGCCGTCCGCTGCGTCGTGCTGACGTCGTTCGACGACGACGAGGCGGTGGCGGCGGCACTGGCTGCGGGAGCCGCGGCCTTCCTGCTGAAGACCGTGCGCGGGACGGAGATCGCCGACATCGTGCGGGCGGTCGCCGCGGGGCGGAACCTGCTCGACGAGCGGGCGGTCGCCCGGCGCAGGGCCGCGAACTCCGACCCGACGGACGCGCTGACCCCCACCGAGCGCAAGGTGCTGGAGCTCATCGGCGACGGCCTGTCCAACCGCGAGATCGGCGAGGAGCTGGGCCTGGCCGAGAAGACGGTGAAGAACCACGTCACCGGGCTGTTGGCGAAGATGGGCTTCCGCCGCCGCACCCAGGCCGCGGCCTGGGTCGCAGCGCACCGCTCCGGAGCCGGCTGGAACGAGTAGCTCGCCGATGCCGTCCCGCCGCGAGGGCGCGGCCGGGCGGGTCCGGGTGGGCGAGGCCGACCGGGGACAGGTGGCGGTCAGCCGGACGCCGACCGCTCCAGCGGTCCCCTCACCGCAGCTCTCGCCGTTCCCTTGTCCTGCAGGGTCGCCGGGTCAGCGGGCTCGGCCGACCCGGAGAGGACGATCCGGTCCCTGCCGAGGGCCTTCGCCCGGTACAGCGCCCGGTCCGCCGCCTCGACCAATCCGGTGGGACCGTTGCCGTCGCCCGTCCTGGACACGGCGATCCCCGTGCTGGCGGTGAGCCGGGGAGCCACGGGCGACGCGGCGTGCGGCACGGCCGCCTTCGCCAGCAGCCCGTGGAACCGCTTCGCGACGGCCAGGGCGGCACGGGCACCGCTGTCGGGGAGCAGGACGGCGAACTCCTCGCCGCCGTACCGGCAGGCGAGGTCCGCGGGTTCCCGGACGGCGCTGTGCAGGCAGGAGGCCACCGTGCGCAGCGCCTGGTCCCCCCTGACGTGGCCGTAGTGGTCGTTGTACTGCTTGAAGGCGTCGATGTCGATCATCAAGAGGGCCAGCTTCCGCTCGCCGTGCTCGGCGCCCTCCAGACGCCGCCAGTGGTCGGCGAGGTGGCTCTCGAAGGCCGCCCGGTTGGCGATGCTCGTCAGCCCGTCCCGCTTGAGCAGCCGCTGGAGCTCGGTGTTGGCCCGTTGCAGCTCGACCTCGGCCCGGCGCCGGGTGGTCACCTCCTCGGCCAGCTCGTGGGTCCGGCGCTGCACCAGCTCCTCCAGTTCGACGGCGTGGAGCTGGAGCTGCTCGGTGCTGGAGATCGCCTCCAGGGTGCGGCTCAGGTCCTGCAGCAGCACCTCGCCGACCTTGACCGGTCCCCAGCCTCGCTCGAACAGGACGTAGCCGAGCTCCCTGCCACCGGCCGAGAGGGCCTGCACCATCAACGCGCCGGTGCCGATCTGGTGGCGGAGATCCTCGGGCAGGAGCAATCGGGTGGGGAACCATCCCTGCGGCGGGGGATGCGCCTTCCCCTCCCGGAAGTCGAGGAGGAGCCGTCCCGGTCCCGGCGGGTCGCCGGCGGCGGTGCGCAGCGGTCGCTGGTGCAGGACGACGAAGCACCGGCCGACGCCCAACCCGTCGAGCTTCTCGGCCAGGACGTCCACCACCGCGTCGAGGGTCGTGCAGTGGAACAGCGACCGGTTCAGCCCGAGAGCGGCGTCCTGGCCGGACAGGTGGTCGTAGGCACCCTCGGCGATCTCGCGCAGGAGCCGGTTCTGGTCGACCGGTGATGCCCCGCTCGGCCGGGTCGTCCCCCTGACCACCAGCCGCGAGGGCACCATGATCTCCCCGCCGGGAGGCTTGCCCTTCATCTCGGCGACGAGCTGCCGGGCGGCAACCGTCCCCTGGTTCTCCAGGTCCTGGTCGACCGAGGTCAGCCCCGGCCAGTTCAGGGCACTCGTGGCCTCGTTGTCGAAACCGGTGATCATGATGTCATCCGGGACCCTGAGCCCGGCAGCCCGTGCCGCGCGGAGCGCCCCCAGGGCGGAGAGGTCGTTCGCGGCCGCCACCGCGTCGATCTCCGGCCGGGCCTTCAGCAGCCGCCGGACCGACCAGTAACTCGTCTCCTGGTCGAACCGGCCGTCGACGACGAGCTCCTCGTCCGGGACCAGCCCGCGCCGCGCGAGTTCCTCCCGGAACACCCGTTCCCGATCGATCGCGTCGGGTTGGTGCGGGATGCCCCGGACGTGGGCCACGGTGCGTGCCCCGCAGTCGTCCACGAGATGGGCGACGACGGCTCGCATCCCGGTGACGTTGTCGCCCCGGATCCAGGTGCCGTCCGGTGTCTCCACCCCGATCCGGACCACGGGCCGCCCGAACGACTCCAGCAGGGCCGCGAAGCTCGCCTCCTCCTCGCCGGCCATGCAGTTCGTGGTGATGAAACCGCAGGGCGAGGCGGCCTGGAGGAACATCCGCAGCGACGGGGGCGGACCGGGGACGCGGGGGTCGTTCACGCAGACCAGCAGGGAGTGGCCGTGCTGCGACAGCACCGGGGAGATGCCCGCGACCAGACGCGTCTGGTACTCGTCCATGCCGGTGGAGATGAGGACCACCAGGCGCGGGAAGGGGTCCACCGCTCTCCTCGGAGGTGCTGTCCGGGCCGGGAGGCCACACGCTCCTTCCCGGGTACATCGGATCCCGGGGCGGCCACCTTGAGCCGGGAGGTGTCCCGTTCGCCGGAACCGAGGTGATCTGACCGGGGTGATATGGCGGGGTGTCGGGCGGCCCGGCTGTGGTCAGCCGTCGAGCGGCACCTGCCAGCGGAGCGCCGTCCCGCCCGAGGGGGTCGTCGACGCCACGCAGCCGCCCCCGTGCCGGCGGGCCCGCTCGTCGAGGTTGTCCAGGCCGCTGCGGCGGGTGGCCCGGGGGGACAGGCCGCTGCCGTCGTCCACGACCTCGACGGTCACCGCGGCCCGGGTGACCGCCATCCGGACGGCGACGTGCGCCGGGCGGGCGTGCCGGGAGGCGTTGGACAACCCCTCCCGTACCACCGCGACCACGTCGTCCTCGACGTCGGCGGGGACCAGTTCGTCGATGTCCTCGTCGCAGGCGACCTCGAGGTCGGGAACGAAGCCGAGCGTGGTGCGGGAACGGGTGAGCTCGCCCTGGATCCGGTCCAGCAGTCCGGTCGGCTCGGTGGGGTCGCGCAGGGCCCTGATCGTGGCCCTGATCTGACGCACCGCCCGGTCGAGCGACTCCAGCGACCCCTCGATCTGCGCGGCGGTGCCCGGTGAGGCACCGGCGCGGACCCGGGACAGGCGCATGCCCATCGCGAACAGCTCCTGGATGACCAGGTCGTGCAGGTCCCGGGCGATCCGCTGCCGTTCCTCCAGCAGTTCGGCGTCCTTGGCCCGCCGCCGGTGCTCGGTGAGCCGGAGGGCGAGCGCGGCCTGGCCGGCGAAGGTCTCCGCGGTCGCGAGGTCCTGTTCGGTGAAGGGCCTGCTGTCCTTGTCCCGGAGCAGCACGAGCACGCCGGTCGCGTCCTCGCCCGCGACGAGAGGGGCGTACAGGGCCGGCCCGAACCGGCGCATGGACGCCACGGCCTTCGTCTCGGCCCACAGGTCGGACAGGCGGCGTCCGGTGCCCTCGTGGATCGCCGTGACCGCGGGGCCGTCGGGGGGCATGACGGTCCCGATGAGCTCCCCGGCGTCCTCGCCGTCGGCGACCTCCAGCACCCACTGGTCGTCCCAGCCCGGCAGGACCAGGGCGGCGACGCTGGCGTCCGCGACCTGCCGTGCCCTGGTCGCCACCAGCTCCAGGGCGTCCTCCTCCTCCGTGCCGGAGAGCATGGCCGTGGTGACCTGCTGGGCCGCCGCCATCCAGGCCTCCCGGCGGCGGGCGGCCTCGTAGAGCCGTGCGTTGTCCACCGCGACCGCGGCGGCCGCGGCGAGCGCGACCACGACGTCCTCGTCCTCGGCGGTGAACCCGCCGGCCTTGTCCGCGAGATAGAGGTTGCCGATGAGCCTGTCCCCGATGCCGACGGGGACGCCGAGAAAGGTCGTCATCGTCGGGTGGTGCTCGGGGAAGCCGACTGCCGCGGGGTGCCTGCTGATGTCGGGGACCCGGACGGCCCGGCCGACCCGGGTGATGTGGCCGAGCACCCCGTGACCGGCGGGCAGCCGGCCGATGAGGGTGACGGCGTCCGGCGAGATCCCGGTGTGCACGAAGGCCCGGTGCAGGCCGCCCTCGTCGAGGACGCCGAGGGCCGCGTAGGGGGCGCTGGTGAGGTCGGCGGCCGCGCGGACGATACGCCGGAGCGTCGGCTCGAGTTCGAGCCCGTCGGCGATCGCGACCACGGCGTCCAGCAGCCGCCTGTCCGCCGGGGGCGTCATCCGCCCCGGCTCGGGGACCGGATCGGCCACGCTCTCCCTCCTCAGGACGTCAGCGGGCGGGGGCCCGGGAGCGCCGTGATGCCGGGGCGTGCCGGGAACCGTGGCACGCTCCCTGCTCGACCTGCCACGACTCACGGTACCTGGCAGACGTGCGGAGCAGCTCGTGGTGGCGGCCGCGGCAGCCGACGGCTCCGTCCTCGATGAGGAGCACCTCGTCGGTGGCGACGAGCGGGCTCACCCGGTGCGTCACGACGACGACCGCGGGACCGGCCGTGAGCACGTCGCGCAGCAGCGTGTCGGCCGTCACCGGGTCGAGGTGCTCCGCCGGCTCGTCGAGGAGCAGCACCTCCGCGTGCACGAGCAGGGCCCTGGCGAGCAGGAGCCGGCGCCGCTCGCCACCGGACAGGTCGGTGCCGCCGGAGCCGAGCACGGTGTCCAGCCCGCGGGGGAGCTCCGAGAGCCAGGGGCCGAGACCGGCTCGGGCGAGGGCGGCGAGGAGCTCGGGGTCGCGCAGGCCCGGCCCGGCGAGGAGGAGGTTCTGCCGGACCGTGGTCCCGAAGACGTGCGCGTCCTCGGCGGTGAGGTTCACCGTGGTGCGGAGCGCCGACGGGTCGAGGAGGTGCAGCGGGATCCCGTCGAGCGTCACCCGCCCGGAGAGCGGGGGCAGTAGGCCGGCGAGGGTGAGCAGCAGGGTGGTCTTCCCGGCGCCGCTGGGGCCGACCACCGCCACCCGGCGGCCGGGGGACACGTCGAGGTCGATCCCCCGCAGCACCGGAGGCCCTCCCGGCCAGCCGCAGTAGAGGCCCTCCGCGCGCAGGCCCGTCGCGCTGCGGGAGGTGCCGCCGGGGGAGGTGGTCCGGGCGGAACCGGTGTCGGCGGAACCGGTGTCGGGGACTGTGCCGAGGGAGTCCTCCGGTGCGTGGGCGGCCGGGGCTGCGTCCAGCAGGTCCATCACCCGCACCGCCGCCGCGTGCGCCCGGACCAGTCCGACCGCGGCCGCAGGCAGCGGGACCACGGCCTCGGCGACGGCGACCGGGGCGAGGACGACGACGGCGAGCATGACCGGGGCGAGGTCACCCGCGGCCACCGCGACGGCTCCCGTGACGAGGCAGACCAGGCTGACCGCTCCGGTGGCGAGGGTGGCGAGCCCGGCGCCGAGGGCCGCGGGTGCCGCGGCCCGGTCGAGGCGGCGGGCCAGGCGGTGGTCCAGGCTCTCCAGGCGCCGCAGCCGGTCGGGGACCGCTCCGGCGACGGTGAGCTCGGCGAGGGACTCCACCAGCGCGAGCGCCTCAGCGCTGGTCGCCGACCGGGCACCGGCCGCGTCCAGCTCGGATCTCCTGGCGGCGGTCGCGGCCAGCAGCGGGGCCGCGACCCCGGCGACCACGAGCCCGACGACCATGACCGGTCCCGCCACCGGGAGGGCGAGGGCGAGCAGGGTGGCCGCGACGGTGCCGGTCAGGGCCGCGACGGCGAAGGGAAGGACCGAGCGGACCACGACGTCGGCGAGGGCGTCGACGTCGGCCCCCACCCGGGCGAGCAGGTCTCCCCGGCGCAGTCCCGCGACGACGGCCGGATCGGCGTCGACGAGCCGCTGGTAGAGCCGCACCCGGATCGCGACGACTCCGCGCAGCGCCACGTCGTGGGACACCAGCCGCTCGGCGTAGCGGAGCGCGCCGCGGCCGATCCCGAACGCCCGCGTCGCCACGACCGCCACCGACAGTTCGATCACCGGCGGGTGCTCGGCCGCGCGGGAGATCAGCCACGCGGAGGTGGCCATGAGCCCGACGGCGCAGCCGAGGGCGAGCGTCCCGGTGACGACGGCGAGGACGACCCGGCCCGGTGCGGGGCGGAGCGCCGCGAGGGCCCGCAGCAGGGGAGGGGCGGTCCGGGGCAGCCGCCACCGGGACGCGGCCGGTTCCCGGTCCGCCGTGCTCACCGCGGTCTCCCCGGTCCGGCGGTGGCCCGGCTCGCGACGCCGGCCGAGGGCTGGGCGGCGTCACCCGCGGCCGGGTCGGCGTCGCCGACGGGACCGAGCGTGGTCACGTCGTCGGCGAGCTCGACGAGGGACGCCCGGTGGGCGACGACGACGACCGTGCGGCCCTGGTCGCGCAGCCGCAGCAGGGTCGCCCGCACGATCCCCTCGGTCGCCGCGTCCAGGTGTGCCGTCGGCTCGTCCAGGATCACCAGTTGCGCGCGGCTCAGCAGCGCCCTGGTCAGGGCGACGCGCTGGCGCTGCCCGGCGGAGAGCCCCACCCCGCCCTGGCCGACCGGGGTGTCCCAGCCCGTGGCCAGCGCGGCGACCACCTCGGCGAGGCCCGTCTCGGCCGCGGCGGTGTCGACCTCCGCGCGGGTGGCGTCCTCCGGCGCGGCGAGGAGCACGTTGTCCAGCAGCGAGCCGGGGACGAGGGGCGGCCGTTGGGGCACCCAGGAGACCTGCCGCCACCAGGACGCCGGGTCGAGGTCGGCGAGGTCGACGTCGGTGAGGTCGACGTCGGGGTGACCGGGGGTGAGGCTGCCGTCCGACGAGGCGGTGGTCTCGTCCGGTCGACGGAGGAGCACCCGTCCGGCGTCGGGACGGCGCAGTCCGAGCAGCACCGAGCAGGCGGTGCTCTTGCCCGATCCGCTCGGGCCGGTCAGCGCGTGGACCCGTCCGGGGCGGACGTCCATCCGCAGCAGGTGCGGGGTCGGCGCGGTCCGGCCCCGATGGGTCACCGAGACGTCGTCGAGGACGATCAGGTGCCCGCGGAGGTCGGGTGCCTCACGCCGTCCGGTGGGTGCCGGTTCCCGGTCCAGCACCGTGAACGCCTCGGCCGCAGCCGCGAGCCCGTCCACGCTCGCGTGGTAGTGCAGGCCGACCATCCGCAGCGGCAGGTAGACCTCCGGGGCCAGGACGAGCACGGCCAGGCCGGTGCGGAGGTCGATCCCGCCGTGGACGAGCCGGAGCCCGACCCCCACCGCGACCAGTGCCACCGAGATCGTGGTGAGCGTCTCCAGGACGAGGGCCGAGAGGAAGGCCGAGCGCAGGGTTCCCATCGTTGCCCTGCGGTAGGCGTCTCCCGCCTCGCGGACCCGGGTCGCCTGGGCCCGGTCCCGGCCGAGGGCGCGCAGCGTCGGGAGCCCCGCGACGAGGTCGAGCACCTGGGTCCCGAGCCGACGCATGGTCCGCAGCCGCCGGTCGGCTGCCGACCGGGTCGCCAGCCCCACCAGCACCATGAACACGGGGACCAGGGGGAGGGTCACGGCGATGATCACCGCGGACACCCCGTCCTGCCAGGCGACCACCACCAGCACCCCCGGGGTGACCGTCACCGCGAGCAGGAGCTGGGGGAGGTAGCGGACGAGGTACCCGTCGAGGGCGTCCAGTCCCCGGGTGACCAGGGTGACGAGGGAGCCCGCCCCGGTGCCGTCGAGGACACCGGCCTCGCCGGGGGCTGCCCTGCCGAGCGCGGAGACGTGCTCGACGACCTGCAGTCGGAGCTGACCGATCACGGCCGTCGCCGCCCGGTGACCGAACCGCTCCTGGGCCCAGCTGATCCCGGCCCGGCCGACCAGGACGGCGACCAGCAGGGCGGTCTCGTCCCGGATCTCCGGCCAGCCCCCACCCTCGACGGCGACCGTGGCGATCGCGTCGGCGAGCAGCAGTGCCTGGACGACGACGAGCACCGCGGTGAGCACGCCGAGGGCAGCGGTGACGGCCACGTGACCGCGGGCGGCGCGGGCGTGGCGGAGCAGCCTCGGGTCCAGCGGACGCACGGCGCCTCGTCAGTCGGTGGTGGTCCCGGAGGTCCCGGTGCTGGTCCCTGCGGACCCCGTGGCGGTCCCGGTGCTGCTCCCCGTGTTCGCGGTGGTGGTCCCGGAGGTCCCGGTGGTGGTCCCGGACCGCCACCGCAGCCCGGTGTGCGGCGGGATGTCGGCGACCCCGATCCGGCGGCGGAACACCCAGTACGTCCAGCCCTGGTACAGCAGCACGAACGGGAGGAGGAGCACGGCGACCCAGGTCATCACCCGCAGGGTGTACGGGGTCGAGGCCGCGTTGTCGACGGTGAGCGAGTTGGCCGCGTCGGTGCTGGACGGCATGACGTCGGGGAACAGGCTGCCGAAGAGGAGGACGACGGCCGCGACGATGGCGACCGAGGTGAGTGCGAAGGCCTGCCGCTCGTCCCGGGCCCCCGTCGCCCTGACCACCCCGACCAGGGTGGCCGCCGCCACCCCCACCGCGCCCCAGGTCCAGGCCTTCCCGTCGTGGGCGAGCTGCGTCCACAGCACGAAGGCGCCGGCGAGGACGAGGGTCGGCACCGCGAGCCGTGCGGCGAGGGCGCCCGCCCGCTCCCTGACCTCGCCGGTGGTCTTCAGCGCCAGGAAGACCGCGCCGTGCAGGGCGAACAGGGACAGCGTGGTCAGGCCGCCGAGCAGCCCGAAGGGGTTGAGCAGGGTGAGCAGGCTCCCCGTGTACTCCTTGCCGGCGTCGATGGGCACCCCGCGCACCAGGTTGGCGAGGGCGACCCCCCACAGCAGGGCCGGGACGGCGGAGCCGACGACGATGCAGACGTCCCACCGGGCCCGCCACCGGTCGTCGTCGATCTTGCCGCGGTACTCGAAGGCGACCCCGCGGACGATGAGGGCGAGCAGGATGAGCAGCAGCGGCAGGTAGAAGCCGGAGAACAGGGTCGCGTACCACTCCGGGAAGGCAGCGAAGGTCGCGCCGCCCGCCACGATCAGCCAGACCTCGTTGCCGTCCCAGACCGGGCCGATGGTGTTGATGAGCACCCGGCGTCCGGTGTCGTCGCGACCGAGCACGGGCAGCAGCATCCCGACGCCGAAGTCGAACCCCTCGAGCACGAGGTAGCCGATCCACAGCACCGCGATGAGGCAGAACCAGACGGTGGTGAGTTCCACGGCGGTCTCCAGACGGTGGTCGGGGTTCGGCGGACGTCAGTAGGCGAAGGTCAGCGGGTGCTCGGTGTCGTCGTCCTCCAGCTCGCCGCCCGGGACCTCGGGAGCACCCTCGGCCGCGTACCGGCGCAGCAGGCCGTACCAGACGACGGCGAGCACGCCGTACAGGACGGTGAACGCGACGAGCGAGACGACCACCGTCCACGACGGGACCCCGGAGACCCCGTCCGCCACCAGCATCCGGACGTCGACCGGTCCGGCCGGGTTCGGAGCCACGGCCCAGGGTTGGCGGCCCATCTCGGTGAAGATCCAGCCGGTGGCGTTGGCGAGGAAGGGCGCCGGGATGCAGGCGAGGGCGAGCAGGCCGAAGCGGGGATCGGTCGGGGTCCTGCCCCTGCGGGTGAACCAGAGCCCCAGCAGCGCGAGCAGCGCGCTGAACGCGCCGAACCCGATCATCAGCCGGAAGTTCCAGTAGGTGGTGGCCAGCAGCGGCCGGAAGTTGATGCTCTCCCCGTCCCCCTGGTACAGCTCCTGGTACTCCCGCTGGAGGTCCTCGACCCCCTTGATGGTCGCGTCGGCGTCACCGGTGGCCAGCCAGGCGGTGAGCCCGGGCACGGACAGCGTTCGGACCTCGCACTGCTCGCCGACGTCGCCGATCGCGAGGACGCTGAAACCGGCGCCCTTCTCGGTGGCGCACAGGGCCTCGGCCGCGGCCATCTTCATCGGTTGCTGCTCGAACATGAGCTTGGCCTGGATGTCACCGGACACCGCGACCCCGACGCCACCGACGACGAGGGTGAGGAGGGCCAGCCGGAAGGCGGGCCGGTAGAGCGCCGCGGTACCGCCGCCCGCGCTCGCGGCTCCGGCACCGGCCACGGCCCCGGAACCCGTCCTGGCACCGGCACCGGCCCGAACCATCCACCAGCCGGCGATGCCGGCGACGAAGGTCCCCGCGGTCACCAGGGACGCCGTCACCGTGTGCGGGAAGGCCGCCAGCGTCGTCGAGTTCGTGAGCACCGCCCAGATGCTCTCCAGTTCCGCCCGTCCCGTCTCCGGGTTGAACCGCACCCCGACCGGGTGCTGCATGAACGAGTTCGCGGCGAGGATGAAGTACGCGGAGAGCACGACCCCGAACGCCACCATCCAGATCGTCGCCAGGTGTACCGCCTTCGGCAGCCGGTCCCAGCCGAAGATCCACAGGCCGAGGAAGGTGCTCTCGATGAAGAAGGCGGCCAGCCCCTCCATCGCGAGCGGGGCTCCGAAGACGTCGCCGACGAACCGCGAGTACGCGTTCCAGTTCATGCCGAACTGGAACTCCTGCACGATCCCGGTGACCACGCCCATGGCGAAGTTGATGAGGAAGAGCTTGCCGAAGAACTTCGTCAGCCGGAGCCAGCGCTCGTCGCCGGTGCGGAACCAGGCCGTCTGCATGACGGCGACCATCGGTGCGAGCCCGATGGTCAGCGGGACGAACAGGAAGTGGTAGACGGTGGTGATCCCGAACTGCCACCGCGCCAGGTCGAGTGCGTCCACGGAAGCTCCTGGTCGTCAGATCGAGCGCCGGACGGGACTGCCGACGCTGGCAGCTTAGGGCCGGGACCCGGCGCCCGGGAGTGACCCGGCCGTCGCCGGACCACCGGAGGGTGGGAATGCCGTCCGGTTGTCCGGCCGGGGGTGATCCGGGCATCGGGTAACACCCTGAGCGACCCCTGGGCGGACCCGGCGGCGGAGCCGTCGTCGTGACGGCGCGGACCGCCCAACGCACCGCGGTCAAGGCGGCGGCGTCCTCCGCGAAGGGAGCCGACGCAGCCGCGGAGGGTGCCTCCGGCTCCGTGGCCGGGGCCGCGAGAGCCGCGGACGACGGGGGAGCGGCACCCCCGAAGACCTCCGAGAACACCAGAGCGTCGTCTGACAGCGATCCTCGGGCGAAGTACCGCAATCTTGATCCGCCGGTAAACCCGGAGGACATGAGGGCCGGGACGGTCCAGCGGGTCCACGAGCCGGTGGAGAAACACGAGCCGGGCACGCTCATGGGGCCGCGGCCGACTGGTTGGCGGTATCCCGCGTACGTCTTCATGAGAATTTCGCAGTTCGTGTTCAGGGTTGGCGGTGATATATAGCTGGACTCTTCGATCGGCAGGGTGCCGACGTGGATACCCGCATCTGCCGGGGCAGGGCGTCGTACCGGTGTCGATGGCCGGTGTCGTCGAGGCGAACACCCCTACGAGGGCGCAGGTTCGGTCGGGCCACCGTCGCGCCTGATCGGCTCTGCGTACGATGTGCCGGTCCGGTAATCGCAACTCTGCAGCGAAGGGAATGTACGGGATGAGGGAGTGGCAGGACATCGTGCGGCTCGCCGGAGACGCGAGGCCTGTTTCTCCTGACCTCTCGCATCAGGATCTGAAGGCCGTCACGGCCCAGCTCCGTGATCGGCACGCGAGGGGCGAGGGATCGGACCAGCTGATGTCGACCGCGTTGGTCGGCTTCGCGGAGGCCGTGCGGAGATCTGGCGGAGATCCGCCGGATGAGGGGAACCTGCGTACAGGGCTCGGGCTTCACGCGGGATACGGCGTGAGTGTCGACCCCGGCGAGGACACGAGCCTGTCACTGGCGTTGGGTGCCTTTCTTCTTGCCGTCTCCGGCAGCCACGTCCATATCGTCACGCCGGGTGAGGATCAGGCTCGGCACCGCGCAAAGAGACTTCGGCCGATTTTCGAGGTTCTCGGAGTCGACCAGGGAGTCGTGACGGATCATCTCCAGAGGGAGGAACGTTGCCGTTGTTATAGTGATAATGCCGTGATCGTCGGTGGTTACGAACAGTTCATAACGGACTATCTGCGAAACGCTCTTGCCAGGACTCCGCAGGAGTGCTGCCACATTGGGCGCCACGTGGCAGTCATCGACGAGGTGGACTCCATACTGATCGACCATGGTTCTGAGGTGAGGAATCTCGAGAGGGGAAGAACACCGGGTTTCGTCACCGCAAGGATTCCTGTTCGAGACTACTTCTCGCTCTACGGGACGGTCGTCGGCCTGTCCTCGGTCGTCTGCCACGTCGAGGACGAACTTCGGCGGATCTACGGGCTGCGCGTGGTCGGCACCGGGTCGGGTGAACCCGGTCGCCGAGCAGGCGCGAACGCGGTGGTGTACCGGTCCGCAGTTGATCGCGACAGCGCCGTCGTTCGAGAGGTGCTGGATTGTCAGCGAAGGGGTCGGCCCGTGGTGATCGGTGCCTGGTCACCGGGTGGGGGTGCGTCGATCGTCGAGATGCTCGATCGAGGCGGTGTTTCGTACGACCTGCTGTCACCCGACCATCGGGAGAGGGCGGAAGCGGTCATGGAGGAGTGTGGGTCGCCGGGCACGGTGACAGTGATCGTCGATGCTGCTGGTCGTGGGTACTCGACGGCGACATCGACAGCCGGGGTAAGGGACGCTGGGGGTATACGCGTTCTCGGGGTGGGGAGAAGCGCATCCGCGCGCGCCGACGAGTGGCTCGCCGGTCTGGCTGTGCGAGGCGATGACGCCGGGGAGTCGACAGTCTTTCTGTCGATGGAGGACCCCGGTGCTCCTCCGCAGGCGGTTTCTGCGAGGCGGGTGTTCCGGAGCCGCGTGCCCACCGTCGAGGACGGGATGAGGGCACCGGCGGAGATCCTCGATGCCATGGATCGCACACGGCGTGAGCGCGAGGACGTGCAGAGTGTGGAACGGCTCCGGCTCTGGAGATTCGACGAGGTGGAGCAGGCTCAGTGGAGATCCCGTCTGGAGAAGCGCCACGAGATCCTGCACTCGTCTGATCCGAGGTCCATGGTCATGCGACTCATGGAATCGGTGGCAGGGTATCTGATCGAATCGCACGAAGACGCCACACAACTCGTGCGTGCCATGGAGGAGCTGTATTCGCCGAGAGTCACCGCCGAGAACCTGGCCGATCAGGCGGGCGGTGGTGATCCATCGATCGGGAGGGAACACAGGGTGGAGTTAGTGGTCGACGACCTGAAGGCGGCCTATGCGAGGCGTGAGAGGGAAGTCGGCGGAGCGGCGATGAGAGAGATGGAGCGGCGGGTACTCCTTCAGGTGATGGACGGCGCGTGGGAAGGCCATATGGCATGGTTGGACGATCTTCGGAGTGAGTTGTCGTTCACCAGTCCCGGGTCGGATGCGTTGTCGGAGTACAGGCGGCGGGCGGATCGACGTCTCGGCGATATGGAACGCGGTGTCTCACAGGACGTGCTGGGTTACCTCTTCAATCTAGAGGTGTGATCTGTCGGGTTCCGGATGCGATGTTCATCCGGTGGCAGCAGACGATCACGGATCCGCTACCGTGATCGGGTGAGTGCTGCGGCCGGTGGCGATCCTCCCGGGGACTGTCTTCCCGGGGACGACGGCCCTCCCGGAGCCGGGGGAGCCGGGCCCGGTGACCCCACCGTCGTCCGGCTCACCGTCTGGGTCCGCGGCCGGGTGCAGGGCGTCGGGTTCCGCTGGTGGACCCGGTCCCGGGCACTGGAGCTGGGGCTCACCGGGACGGCGACCAACCTCGACGACGGCCGGGTCGAGGTCGTGGCCGAGGGGCCCCGGACCGCGGGCGAGCGGCTCCTGGTCCTGCTCAGCGAGGAGCAGACCTCGATCCCGCCGCCCGGCGCACCGCGGTCCTGGTACCCGAGACCCGGACGGGTCGCCGGGGTGACCTACCGATGGTCGACCGCGCGGGGGATCTCCGGGTTCGTGGAGCACTGACCCCGGTCGCCGCCGGGACGCGCCTCGGTCGCTCCGGGGGGCACGCGGTCGCACGGCGATGCATCGGCAGGGGCCGGCACCGGCGAGGCGGTACTGTTGACGGGCCCTTTCCCGCCGTCACCGGCCGGCGCGCCTCGGACGTGACACCGGGTGGCGTGCGAGGACGCCGCGACCAGCCGCGTCACCGAAGCCACAACTCGCCCGGCGAGGAGTTCGCGTTCCGTGCACCTGAAGAGCCTGACCATGAGGGGCTTCAAGTCGTTCGCCTCGGCGACGACGCTGCGTCTCGAACCCGGCATCACGTGCGTGGTCGGCCCGAACGGCTCCGGCAAGTCGAACGTCGTCGACGCGCTGGCCTGGGTGATGGGGGAGCAGGGGGCCAAGAGCCTGCGCGGCGGCAAGATGGAGGACGTCATCTTCGCCGGCACGGCGGGACGGCCGCCGCTGGGCAGGGCCCAGGTCTCACTGACCATCGACAACACCGACGGCGCCCTGCCGATCGACTACTCCGAGGTCACCATCTCGCGGACGATGTTCCGCTCCGGCGGGTCCGAGTACGCGATCAACGGGACGGCCTGCCGGCTCCTCGACATCCAGGAGCTGCTCTCCGACTCCGGCATCGGCCGGGAGATGCACGTCATCGTCGGGCAGGGCCAGCTCGACGCCGTCCTGCACGCCTCTCCCGAGGACCGGCGGGGGTTCATCGAGGAGGCCGCCGGCGTCCTCAAGCACCGCAAGCGCAAGGAGAAGGCGCTCCGCAAGCTCGACGCGATGCAGGCCAACCTCACCCGGCTCGCCGACCTCACCGCCGAGATCCGGCGCCAGCTCAAGCCCCTCGGCCGCCAGGCGCAGGTCGCCCGGCGGGCCCAGGTCATCCAGGCCGATCTGCGCGACGCCAAGGCCCGGCTGCTCGCCGACGATCTCGCCCAGCTCACGGCGACGCTGGAGGCCGAGATCGCCGACGAGACCGCGTTGCGGGCCCGGCGGGACGAGGTCGAGCGGGAGCTGACCGAGGCGCGGAGCGCGCTCGCCGAGGTCGAGGAGGCCGCGGCCGAGGCAGCACCACGGCTGGCCACGGCGCAGGAGACCTGGTACCGGCTCTCCGGTCTCCGGGAGCGCCTCCGCGGCACGGTCGGTCTCGCCGCCGACCGGCAGCGATTGCTGGCCGAGGCGGCGTCGGAGTCGGAGCGGGCTCCCGGCCGCGACCCGCAGGAGCTGATGGCCCAGGCGGCCGCCGTCCGGGAGCAGGAGGCCGAGCTCGCCGTCGACGTCGAGACGGCGCGGGCGGTGCTGGAGACCGCGGTCGAGGCCCGGCACGAGGCGGAGGCCGCCGAGGCAGCGGAGGAGCGACGGCTGGCGGCCCTGATCCGGGCCGCGGCGGACCACCGTGAGGGTCTCGCCCGCCTCGCCGGCAAGGTCGCGGCACGGCGCAGCCGGGTGGAGGCCGTCCAGGAGGAGACCGCCCGGCTGGCCAGGGCAACCGAGGAGGCCGAGCAGCGCGCCGAGGCGGCCAGGGGGGAGTTCGCGGCGCTGGAGACCCAGGTGGTGGGTGCCGAGGCCGGCGAGGAGGGGCTGGACGCCGAGCACGAGAAGGCGTGCGCCGCGCTGGACGGCGCGGAGCAGGAGGTCGAGCGGCTGGTCGCCACCGAGCGCGAGGCCGAGGGCGACCGGGCCACCTGGACGGCCCGGCGTGAGGCCCTGGAGCTGGGGCTGCGGCGCAAGGACGGCGCGGGGACGCTGCTCGCCGCGAGCGACCGGCTGTCCGGGATCCTCGGCTCCGTCGCGGCCCTGCTCGACGTGGAGCCCGGATACGAGAACGCGGTCGCGGCCGCCCTCGGGGTCGCAGCCGACGCCGTGGTGACCGCGACGTCGGAGGACGCGGCGGCCGCGCTGCGGCTGCTCAGGGACGAGGACGGCGGCCGGGCCACCCTGCTCGTCGCCGACGGGTTCCGGACGGCGACGGCACCGGGGGAGGGCCCGTCCGGGACCCGGCCGAGGCTGCCGGCCGGTGCCCGCAGGGCGCGGGACCTGGTCCGGGTGCCGGAGGCGCTCGGCCCGGCGCTCGACACGCTGCTGGCCGGGGCGGTCGTGGTCACCGACGCCGCGTCGGCGAGGCAGCTCCTCACCGACGACCCGAGGGCGACCGCGGTGACCTTCGAGGGCGACGTGGTCTCCTCGGGCCTGGTGCAGGGCGGGTCGCCGTCGGCGCCGTCGCTGATCGAGGTCCAGGCGGCGGTCGAGGAGGCGGCCGAGCGCATCGCCGAGGCCACCCGGCGCGGGGAGCAGACACGGTTCGCCCTCCAGACCGCGCGCGCCCGGCACGCGGACGCCGCCGAGCGGGTCGAGGTGGCGCTGGACCGGCTGCACGAGTCCGACGCACGGCTCGCAGCGGTCGCGGAGCAGCTCGGGCAGCTCGGCGCGGCCATGCGCGCGGCCAGGAGCGAGGCGGAGCGGAACCGGACCTCCCTCGCGGCCAAGGAACGCTCCCTGGTGGAGGACCGCGAGGCGCTGGCCGAGCTGGAGGCACGGCTCGAGGTGGCCCGCAGCGCGCCGGAGGAGGAGGAACCCTCGACCGAGGAGCGGGACCGGCTCGCCGGCATCGCCGCCTCGACGAGGGCGATCGAGCTGGACGCCCGGCTGGCACTGCGCACCGCGGAGGAGCGGGCGCGCGCGCTCGCCGGCCGCGCCGAGCAGTTGGAGCGGGCCGCCGCAGCCGAGTGCGAGGCGCGGGCGAGGGCGGAGGCCCGCGAGGAGCGGCGCCGCCGGCAGGCCGAGACCGCGCGGGCCGTGCTGGCCGGGGCCGAGTACGCCCTCGACCTGCTGGAGCGGTCGCTGCTGCTGGCCGACGAGCTGCGGCTGGCCGCCGAGGTCGAGCGCAGGACGAGGGAGCACGAGCTGGCCGTCGTCCGGGAACGGGTGCAGACCCTTGCCGAGGAGCAGGCCCGGCTGGTCGACTCCGTGCACCGGGACGAGGTCGCCCGCACCGAGCAACGCCTCCGCATCGAGGCCATGCGGCAGCGGAGCGTCGAGGAGCTGGGGCTGGACCCCGACGTCCTGGTCGAGGAGTACGGGCCGCACCAGCTCGTCCCGCCCAGCCCGCCCGCCCAGGGCGAGACCGCCGAGCCGAAGCCCGCCGTCCCCTACGTGCGGGAGCAGCAGGAGAAGCGGCTGCGCTCGGTGGAGCGCGCGCTCGTCCAGTTGGGCAGGGTCAACCCGTTGGCGCTGGAGGAGTTCGCGGCGCTGGAGGAACGACACAAGTTCCTCACCGAGCAGCTGGACGACCTGAAGAACTCCCGTCGCGACCTGCTCGACATCGTCCGCGAGGTCGACGAGCGCGTCGAGCGGGTGTTCACCGAGGCGTACGCGGACACGGCCCGGGAGTTCGAGCACGTATTCGCCCGGCTCTTCCCCGGCGGGGAGGGGAAGCTGGTCCTCACCGACCCGGAGGACATGCTGACCACCGGGATCGACGTCGAGGCCCGCCCGGCGGGCAAGAAGGTGAAGCGGCTGTCCCTGCTCTCCGGCGGGGAGCGGTCGCTGACGTCCGTCGCCTTCCTGGTTGCGATCTTCAAGGCGAGGCCGAGTCCGTTCTACGTCCTCGACGAGGTCGAGGCGGCTCTCGACGACACGAACCTCGGCAGGCTGATCATGATCTTCGAGGAGCTCCGGGAGTCCTCCCAGCTCATCGTGATCACACACCAGAAGCGGACCATGGAGGTCGCCGACGCCCTCTACGGGGTGACCATGCGAGGGGACGGGGTCACCACCGTGGTCAGCCAGCGGTTACGCGAGGACCAGCCCGCCTGACGGTCCACAGGGGCATCGGGCCGATCCCGGGGATCACTCGTCGTCGGCCGCGAGCCTCCCGCCGTCCATCCGCTCCCGGGGGACGGGTTCCGCTCCGAGCGGCCCGTCGGGTTTTGCGTAGCGCCGCTGATGGGGCACGGTAGGGGGGTGAGTTCCGTGTTCGTCGGTCTTCTGTTCAGTACCTTGATCGCTATCGCCGTCGTCGGGGTGGTCGCCTGGCCCCATCTGCGCCAGGGCGCGACCCTGCTCACCCCGGAGGGCGAGCAGCGCACCCGCGAGGTCGTCGGTCGTGTCAAGGAGACCTCGTCGCGGATCTTCGACAGGTTCGGGGGCTCGATCAGCGCCGCGAGGAGCCGGGTGGGCTCGGCCCGTTCCGGACAGCAGGCGGGAGGGCTGCGGGACGCCGAGCCGTCATCGTTCCCCGACAACCGCCCCGGACCCGACGACCGCCCCGGACCCGGCGACCGTCGCGGATCCGGCGACCACCCCGGCGCGGCCGGTCCCGCAGGGTCGTGGCGGAACGACCGCGAGGGTTCTCCGCGGGCGGGCGGCATGGACTCGTCGCCGTGGGCGGAGGAGCCCGATTCGGCGTGGGCGGGGGAGCCGGAGCCCTCGGGCGAGGGGCCCGGTGCCGAGCACCGTGGCTCGGCCCGGCGGAGCCCCGCGGCCGGGGACGACCCCAGCCACGCCCGGCGCGGGAGTCGCTGAGTCCGCGCCGGTGGGTCCGGTGGCGTCACGACACCCCTGAGCAGCACGCACCACTGAGCAGCACGAGCCCGGGTCGTCAGCGGGCCGCGCCCGTCCGGTCGGAGAGGTGTCCTGGTGGATCTGGTTCAGCTCGTCCTCGTCCTGGTGGCCGTCCTGGCCGTGCTCGGCGGGGGGATCGCTCTGGTCGCGCGGCGTCGTCCGCCGCGGGTCCCGTCGCCGGACACCGCGCCGCCCGCACCCGGCGTCGACCACGCCCCGGGAGTCGGGGACGACGCCGAGGAGCCGACGGACGCTCCGGTCCGTCGGGCGGAGGCCGTTCCGCTGCCCGAGACCCTGCCGGAGGTCCCGGCCGGGGCCGAGCCGGATCTCGCGGCGGAGCCGGCACCAGCGGTCGAGCGGCCTGCCCCGGTCCAGGGGCGGATGGTCCGGCTGCGGGCCAGACTGGCCCGGTCCAACTCCACCCTGGGACAGGGGCTCCTGTCGCTGCTCTCGCGGGACCGCCTGGACGAGGGCACCTGGGAGGAGGTCGAGGAGACGCTGCTGCTCGCGGACGTGGGGGTCGGCCCGACGACCGAGCTGCTCGACCGGTTGCGGGACCGGGTCGCCGTCCTGGGTGCCCGGCAGCCGGCCGAGGTCCGGGCCATGCTCCGCGAGGAGCTGCTGACGCTCGTCGACGCGGGTCTGGAGCGTTCCCTGGCCGTCGACCGGCACGCGGAGCGCCCCGCCGTGGTGCTCATGGTCGGGGTGAACGGCTCCGGCAAGACCACGACCGCGGGGAAGCTGGCCCGGGTCCTCGTGGCGGCGGACAAGGACGTCGTACTCGCGGCGGCCGACACCTTCCGGGCAGCCGCCGCCGACCAGCTCCGCACCTGGGGGGACCAGGTGGGGGTGCCGACCGTGCGCAGCGAGCGGGAGGGCGCCGACCCGGCGTCGGTCGCCTTCGAGGCGGTGCGGTTCGGCATCGAGCAGGAGGCGGACGTCGTGCTCGTGGACACGGCGGGCCGACTGCAGAACAAGGTCGGGCTGATGGACGAGCTCGGCAAGGTCAAGCGGGTGGTCGAGCGGCACGGGCCGGTCGACGAGGTGCTCCTCGTGCTCGACGCGACAACCGGTCAGAACGGCATGCAGCAGGCGCGGGTCTTCGCCGAGGTGGTCGACGTCACCGGGATCGTGCTCACCAAGCTCGACGGGACGGCCAAGGGCGGCATCGTCGTCGCCGTCCAGCGCGAGCTCGGGGTCCCGGTGAAGCTAGTCGGCCTCGGCGAGGGACCGGACGACCTCGCCCCCTTCGAGCCGGAGACCTTCGTGGACGCCCTGCTCGACTGAAGGCGCCCCGCTCGACTGAAGGCGCCCCGCTCGGTAGAAGGCACCCCGCTCGGTAGAAGGCACCCCACTCGGCAGGAGGGGTGTCGCCGGGCCGACGCCGTTCCAGAAGGCCGGGTTGCGGGGGATGTCCTCTCCTGCCTGGTCGATGCGCCGGGCGTACACCCTGGCCTGATCGACGTAGCGGTGGTGGAGGTCCTCGGCCTGCTGGCGGAGGGCGGAGACGATGTCGAGGGCCGCGCGGGCGGCCACGAGATCGGGGTTGGTCCAGTACTCCGGTTCGTTCACCAGGTCCGGTCGGATCGGTGAGGTCGGGTCGAGCGGTGGTGGCGCCGACCAGACCCGGGTGGCTCGTTCGACGGGGGTGTCCAGGGCCGCGAGGTCGTCGGCGGCTGCTGCCTGGCGGGCGTTCAGTTCGGCGAGGGCGACGCCAAGGTCCTCCTCCAGGCGGGTCGTCTCGGCCTGGAACGCCGCGAGTTCGTCCGCCCAGGCGTAGAGCACCCGTCCGGTGGCGACGACGTCTCCCGGGGTGGGGTCCCAGCCCAGGTTCGGCAGGTGCCGGGCAGTGCTGACGACCGTGCTCACTGCCGGTCCTCCCACCTCACCGGTCCAGTACCTCCTGCCAGATGCCGGGATTCCACGGGTACTTCGGCGGGTCGGTCGGGGCGGGATCCGGGTCGGCCCGCGGTGGTGTCGGGGCATCGGGGGTCGGGTCGCGCAGGGTGGGAACCGCGAGTGCGCGTTCGCAGGACATGCTGGCCAGCAGCGCTGCCAGCCTCTGGTCGACCGCGGTGAAGGTCGCCGCGATCCCGTCCAGCGCTTCGACGGCCTCGGCGCAGCCCCTGCCGATCCGGTGCAGGCCGTACTCCCAGTCGGCCGTGAACTCCGTGAGCTCGTCGAAGATCGGACGGGCTCCCACCGAGAGCCCCTCGAAGGAGCCCAGTTCGCGACAGGCGGTGGACAGCCGATCCTCGGCGGTCCGCAGCCCCGCTCGCAGGGAGGCGAGCACCTCCGGGTCGACATGAAGATCACCTGGCACGGTTCGTCCCCCTCGTCGCCTCGCAGGCCCCCGCCTGTCCGTCCGCCCGGTCCATCCGCTCGGTCAAGCGGGCCGTCGAGCGGCCCGCCCGGTTCGTCACCCGGTAGGTCAGCCGGTATGTCACCCGGTGCTCCCTGTGGGGGCTGCACGATACCGGACAGGTCACCGCAGGGCGGGCGGGTCGGCCGGGGTCGCGATCCCGTCGGCAGGGCCGGTCGCGCCGACGTCACCCGGTGTTCACACCGGGGCCGCGATCGTCACACGGCCGTAACCCGGGCAACCGGTGCCCGAAACAGCGGGCGACCACCGTTCCTTGTCGACAGGACGGCTCGGCGTTCCCTCCCACCCGCCCGGACGGCGTCCGGACCGGCGGGACGGAAGGGACGACCAGGTGGCTGCCCGGCAGCTCCACCGGGCCGCTGGCCACCGGACAGCGAAAGGATGCGGATGGATACCGGCGACACCGCGTGGGTGATGGTGAGCGCAGCCCTCGTGCTGCTCATGACACCGGGGCTCGCCCTCTTCTACGGCGGCATGGTCCGCGCGAAGAGCGTGCTCAACATGATGATGATGAGTTTCGGCGCGCTGGCGCTCATCAGCGTGCTGTGGGTCCTCTACGGCTACTCGATCGCCTTCGGGGACTCCGTCGCCGGCGCCGGACTCCTCGGTGACCCGACCCAGTTCCTCGGCCTCGACGGGCTGATCGGCACCGGAACGGGGGAGGACGACCTCGGCGTGGCGACCCACCTCGTCGGGACCGTCCCCGCCGCGGCCTTCGTCGCCTTCCAGGCGGTCTTCGCGATCATCACGGTCGCGCTGATCTCCGGTGCGATCGCCGACCGCGCGCGGTTCGGCACCTGGATGCTCTTCGCCGGCATCTGGGCGACGGTCGTGTACTTCCCGGTGGCCCACTGGGTGTTCTCCTTCGACGGCGTCACTGCGGGGGAGGGCTCGACCGGCGGCTGGATCGCCAACCGGCTCGCGGCCGTCGACTTCGCCGGCGGGACCGCGGTCCACATCAACGCCGGTGCCGCCGGTCTCGCCCTCGCCCTGGTCCTCGGCCGACGGATCGGCTTCGGCAGGGATCCCATGCGGCCGCACAACCTCCCGCTGGTCATGATCGGAGCCGGCCTGCTGTGGTTCGGCTGGTTCGGGTTCAACGCCGGCTCCGCCGTCGCCGCCAACGGCACCGCGGCCGTGGCCTGGGTGAACACGATGGCCGCCACGGGAGCCGCCGCCCTCGGCTGGCTGCTCACCGAGCGGATCCGCAACGGGCACGCCACCTCGCTCGGCGCCGCGTCGGGCATAGTCTCCGGCCTCGTCGCCGTCACCCCGGCCTGCTCCTCGCTCAACCCGGTGGGGTCGATCGTCCTCGGTCTGGTCGCCGGGGTGCTGTGCGCGCTCGCGGTGGGGCTGAAGTACCGGTTCGGCTACGACGACTCCCTCGACGTCGTGGGCGTGCACCTCGTCGGCGGCCTGGTGGGCACGATCGGGGTCGGCTTCCTCGCCACGGCCGACGCGCCGGCAGGGGTCGACGGCCTGCTCTACGGCGGCGGAGCCGACCAGCTCCTGCGGCAGGTCGTCGGGGCGTTCGCGGTCCTCGCCTTCTCCTTCCTCGTCACCTACCTCATCGGCACGGTGCTCCAGCGGACCGTCGGCTTCCGGCTCGAGGCCGACGACGAGATCAGCGGGATCGACCTCGCCGCGCACGCGGAGGCCGGGTACGACCTGGTGCCGGTGACCGGCGGCGGGTTCCGACCGGGTACCGGGGCAGGCGCCGGTACGTCCAGCACGACCGAGCAGGAGGTCAGGGCGTGAAGCTCGTGACGGCGATCATCAAGCCGCACAAGGTCGACGAGGTGAAGGCGGCGCTGGAGACCTTCGGCATCCAGGGTCTGACGGTGAGCGAGGCCAACGGGTACGGCAGGCAGCGCGGTCACACCGAGGTGTACCGGGGGGCGGAGTACACCGTCGACCTCGTTCCCAAGATCCGGATCGAGGTGCTCTGCGACGACGCGGACGTCGACGACGTGGTCGACGTCGTCGTGACGAGCGCAAGGACCGGGCGGATCGGGGACGGCAAGGTCTGGTCGACCCCGGTCGACCACGTCGTCAGGGTGCGAACCGGAGAGCGCGGCCCGGGAGCGCTGTGAGCGATCCGGTGACGGGGGTCCAGTGGCCGACAGCCGTTCCGGAGGGACTGCGCACCCTGCGCAGGGAACGGCTGGAGCTGGCGGTCCGGTCCGGGACTCCCGGGCCGGACCGCCGGCTGGAGCTCACCGCGATGGTCACCGAGGTCCTCGCCGGATGCTGGAGCGACGCCGTCGCGCCCGTGCGCCGATCCGCGGATCCCGGCCAGGGGACGCCGGCGGGGATCGCGCTCGCGGCGGTCGGCGGGATCGCCCGCGGCGACTCGGGACCGATGAGCGACCTCGACCTCATCCTGGTCCACGACGGACGGTCCCTGGCCGCCGCGGACGTCTCCGCCGTCGCCGACCGGCTGTGGTACCCGCTGTGGGACGCCGGGCTCCGGCTGGACCACTCCGTGCGCACGCCCACCCAGTGCCGGGACGTCGCCGCTGCC
This sequence comes from Actinomycetales bacterium, assembly GCA_012719445.1. GTDB lineage: Bacteria > Actinomycetota > Actinomycetes > Actinomycetales > Kineosporiaceae > JAAYAH01. Next base: position 43,867 of record JAAYAH010000140.1, read on the forward strand.
GACCTCTCCGCCGCCGTCGGCCTGCTCGACCTGCGCCCCGTCGCCGGGGACGCGGCCCTCGTGCTGCGGACCAGGACGGTGCTGCTCGAGGACTGGCGACGGGGTATCCGGCGGCGGCTGCCCCGCATCGCCGAGTCCCTCGTCGACCGTTCCCGACGCTTCGGGGAGCTGGCCCACCTGCTCGAACCTGACCTCAAGGAGGCCAGGGGCGGGCTGCGTGACGTCGTCATGCTCAGGGCGCTGGTGGCGAGCTGGGCCACCGACCGGCCGCACGGCCCCGTCGACGAGGCGCACACCCGGCTGCTCGACGTCAGGGACGCCCTGCACGCGGTGACCGGGAGGACCGTCGACCGCCTGCTGCTCGCCGAGCAGGACTCCGTCGCCGTCGCCTGCGGCATCGTCGACGCCGACGAGCTGCTCACCGAGGTGGGGCAGGCGGCGCGGACCGTCGCGCACGCCCTGGACACCACCCTGCGCAGGGCGCGCCAGGCCGTCCCCTCCCGCAGGCGCCCCGGCCCGAGACGGCCCCGGCTGCGTCCGCTGGGGCACGGCCTCGTCGAGCACGACGGCGAGATCGTGCTCGGGGTGGGGATCCGCCCCGAGGAGGACCCCGCGCTCCCGCTCCGGGCGGCCGCCACCGCCGCGCGGGAGGGGCTGCCGCTGTCCCCGGTCACCATCGAGCACCTCGCGCGCGGCTGCCCGCCGCTGCCGGAGCCGTGGCCTGCCCCGGCGCGGGAGCTGTTCGTGGAGACCCTCGCCAGCGGACCCGTGCTCGCCGGGGTCTGGGAGTCCCTCGACCTCGCCGGCCTGACCACCCGGTGGCTGCCCGAGTGGGCCGGGATCCGCAACCGGCCGCAGCGCAACGCCGTCCACCGGCACGCCGTCGACCGGCACTGTGTCGAGACGGTGATCACCTCCCAGGCCTTCCTGCGCGATGTGTCCCGGCCGGACCTGCTGCTGCTGGCCGCGCTGCTGCACGACCTGGGCAAGCTCCCGGGGGCCCTCGACCACTCCGGCGTCGGCGCCCCGCTCGCCTTCCGGATCGCGGTGCGGATGGGGTTCCCGCCCGCGGACGCCGCGGTCGTGGAGAGGCTGGTCCGCGAGCACCTGACCCTCGTCGAGCTGGCGACCCGGCGGGATTCGGACGATCCGAGGACCGTCGAGGCCCTCGTCGCGGCGGTGGACGGCCGTTCCGAGGTGCTCGACCTGCTCCGGGCGCTCACCGAGAGCGACGCCGTCGCGGCCGGTCCGCTGACCTGGTCCGCCTGGCGGGCCCGGCTCGTCGACGATCTCGTCTCCAGGGCACGGACCGTGCTGCGCGGCGAGGACCCGCCCGGCCCCTCCCCGATCGGGCCGCAGGAGGCAGGGCTCGTGGACGCGGTGCTGGCCGACCGGCGTCCCCGGGTGGCGGTGAGCGATCTCGACGACCTGCACGCGGTCACCGTGGTCGCGACCGACCGGCCCGGCCTGTTCGCCGACATCGCCGGGATCCTGGCCGCGTTCTCGCTCACCGTGAGATCGGCCCTGGTGCGGACGGTCGCCGCGACGGAGGACGGGGTCGCCGACGTCGCCGTGGACACCTGGTGGGTCGACAGCAACGGCCGGGGGATGCCCTCCCCGGTGACCCTGGAGACCAGCCTGCGCCGGCTGGCCGAGGGCGACCGGACGGTCCTCGACCGGCTGGTCCGGCGGGACTCCGGGTACCCGGCCCCGGCGGGGGCGGCGTCCCGGCCCAGGGTGGTCCTGCTCCTCGGGGCCTCGGTCGGGGCCACCGTGCTGGAGGTCAGGGCGGCCGACCGGCCGGGGCTGCTGCACGCGGTGGGGACGGCGCTCGCGTCGATCGGCGTCGACCTGCGCTCAGCCCACGTCGCGACGCACGCCGGACAGGCGGTGGACGTCCTCTACCTGCGGGAGCCGGGAGGCGGCGCGCTGTCCCCGGCGCGGGTCGCCCGCACCGTGGCCGCGCTCGTCGACGCCGGCACCCTCCCCGACGCCCGGCCGACCAGGGGCGAGCCTGGGGGCGGCGGTTAGGCTAGCCACGACCCCAGCCGACCGTCGATCTGCGAGGACTCCCCGTGTTCGCGACGCTGTCCGATCGCCTCACCGCGACCTTCCGGTCCCTGCGCGGCAAGGGCCGCCTCTCCGAGGCCGACGTCGACGCCACGATCCGGGAGATCCGCAGGGCGCTGCTGGACGCGGACGTCGCGCTGCCCGTCGTCCGGGCCTTCACCGCGCGGGTGCGCGAGCGGGCGCTGGGGGCCGAGGTCTCCCAGGCACTCAACCCCGCCCAGCAGGTCGTGCAGATCATCCACGACGAGCTCGTCGCCGTGCTCGGCGGGCAGACCCGGCGGCTGCAGCTGGCGAAGACGCCGCCGACGGTCATCCTGCTCGCCGGCCTCCAGGGCTCGGGGAAGACGACGTTCGCCGGCAAGCTCGGCCTGCTGCTCAAGGGACAGGGTCACACCCCGCTGCTGGTGGCCTGCGACCTGCAGCGCCCGAACGCCGTCGACCAGCTCACCGTGGTGGGGCAGCGGGCAGGGGTTGCCGTCTTCGCGCCGCACCCGGGGGTCTCGGCCACCGGCGCCACCGCGGCGACCGGGCCGGGCGACCCGGTGGCGGTGGCGAGGGACGGCGTCCGGTTCGCCAGGGAGAAGCAGCACGACGTCGTCATCGTCGACACCGCGGGCCGGCTGGGCGTCGACACCGAGCTGATGGCCCAGGCCGCGGGGATCCGCGACGCCGTCCAGCCGGACGAGATCCTGTTCGTCCTCGACGCCATGATCGGCCAGGACGCCGTGACCACCGCCCGGGCCTTCCTCGACGGGGTCGGCTTCACCGGGGTCGTGCTGTCGAAGCTCGACGGCGACGCGCGGGGCGGTGCCGCGCTGTCCGTCGTCGGGGTCACCGACCGGCCGGTGCTGTTCGCCTCCACCGGGGAGAAGCTCGACGACCTCGAGGTGTTCCACCCGGACCGGATGGCCTCCCGGATCCTCGACATGGGCGACGTGCTCACCCTCATCGAGCAGGCCCAGCGGAACTTCGACGCCGAGCAGGCGGAGAAGATGGCCGCCAAGCTCGCCGCCGACGAGGACTTCACCCTCGACGACTTCCTCTCCCAGTTGGCGATGCTGCGCAACATGGGCTCGCTGAAGAAGATGCTCGGCATGCTCCCCGGGATGGGGGAGCTGCGGGAGCAGCTGGACAGCTTCGACGAGCGGGAGGTCGACCGGGTCGAGGCGATCATCAAGTCGATGACCCCGCAGGAGCGGCGCCAGCCGCGGATCCTCAACGGCTCGCGGCGGTCGCGGGTCGCGCGCGGCTCCGGGGTCGAGGTGAGCGAGGTCAACCAGTTGCTGGAGCGCTTCGCCGACGCCCAGAAGGCGATGCGCGCGATGCGCAAGGGCATGGGCGGCGGAGGGATGCCGGGCCTCGGCGGGATGCCCGGGATGCCGGGGCTGCCCGGCATGGGGGGCGGCAAGAAGTCGCGCGGCCGCAACTCCGCCCCGCCGCGCAAGGGAAAGGGCAGGGCCAAGTCCGGTAATCCGGCGAAGCGGGCGCAGCAGGAGCGTGAGTCGACGCAGCGCGCCGTCCCCCAGGAACCGGCGAAGGGCAGGGCCTTCGGGCTGGACGCCCAGCGGCCGCAGGAGCCGGCCGACCCCTCGACGGTGAAGCTGCCGCCGGGGTTCGAGCGGTTCCTCGGCGGCTGACGGCGGCCGGGACCCACAGCGAGCCGCGACGCGAGCCATGGACGGAACCCTGCACGACGAGCCGCAGGACGAGGAACGGGGCGAGATCCTGCACCTCCGCGGGCCGGTGCTGGCCGGGCCCGACCGGGAGATCGACCAGGTCTGGGTCGACAACGGGCGGATCAGCCTGCACCCACCGGCGGACCGGCGTCGCCGGGGGGTGCGCCGACTCGACGGGTTCGTGCTCCCCGGACTCGTCGACGCGCACTGCCACATCGGTCTCGCCGCCGAGGGAGCCGCCGACCGGGACGGGACGGAGCGGCAGGCCCTCGCCGACCGGGACGCCGGGACCCTGCTGGTCCGGGACGCCGGTCAGCCGGGCGACACCCGCTGGATCGACGGCCGCGAGGACCTCCCCGCCGTCGTCCGGGCCGGCCGTCATCTGGCCAGGTCCCGGCGCTACCTCCGTGGCTACGGTCGCGAGCTGGAGCCGGAGCACCTGGTCACCGCGGTCCGGGAGGAGGCGCGGCGCGGGGACGGCTGGGTGAAGCTGGTCGGTGACTGGATCGACCGGGAGGTCGGCGACCTCGCGCCCTGCTGGCCGGCCGAGGCCCTCACCGCGGCCGTCGCCGCCGCGCACGCCGAGGGGGCGAGGGTCACCGCGCACTGCTTCGGTGAGGACTGCCTGCCGGACCTGCTCGCGGCGGGGATCGACTGCGTCGAGCACGCGACCGGGCTGGCCGGGGACGTTCTGACGTTGGCGGCCGAGCGCGGGGTCGCCGTCGTGCCGACCCTGGTGAACATCGCGAACTTCCCCTCCTTCGCCGCGGCCGGCGCGCCCCGGTACCCGGCCTACGCCGCGCACATGCTCGCCCTGCACGAGCGCCGGTACGCGACGGTGTGGCGGGCCCACGAGGCGGGGGTCCCGGTGTACTGCGGCACGGACGCCGGGGGGACGTTGCCGCACGGCATCCTCGCCCGCGAGGTGGCGGAGCTGGTCGTCGCGGGGCTGCCGCCGGTCGCGGCGCTGGACGCCGCGTGCTGGGCCGCCAGGGCCTGGCTCGGCCGGCCGGGGGTCGAGGAGGGCGCTCCGGCGGACCTCGTCGTGTACGGGGAGGACCCCCGCCGGGTGACCGGCGTGCTGGCGGCCCCCCGCGCGGTCGTCCTGCGCGGCCGGGTCGTCCTGGTCCGGTGAGACGGCAGGGGGACCCGCCGTGGCGGTGGTCCGTGAGGTGCCCGGCGGGGTGTGCGACGGTGGTGGGGACGGCGGTACCGGCGCCCGGAACCGGCCCGGAGTGGGATCCGATCCGGCGAATGATTCCCCGCCTGCTGACAGCGGCGTGCCAGCACGTTACGTTCACGCGGTGAGCACGCGCAGCGAGATCGGGCGGAGCGTGGAGCGGAGGGCTGTGTCCGGGCAACGGCAGCAATCGCGACAACCGGTCGCGACCGGTCGGCCCCGTCTCTCCGAGGCCCTGTGGGTGACGCTGCTGGGTGCCGCGCTCTCCGTGGCGATGAGCTGGCCGCTGGTGCGCAGCCTGTCCCGAACGGTTCCGCTCAACGTCGGCGACCCGCTGTACTTCGCCTGGCAGCTGTCCTGGGTGGGCCACGCCCTGCGCAGCGACCCCACCGACATCTGGACGACCTACGCCTTCCAGCGTTCCCCGGACAATCTCGCCTTCACCGACACGGTGCTCGGGTACGCCCCGCTGAGTCTGCTCGGCTCGGGACAGGACGGCGCCCTGCTGCAGCTCAACCTCGCCGGGCTGATCGCGACGACGATGTCCTTCGTCGGTGCGTACGCCCTGGCCAGAGCCCTCGGAGCCCGGGTTCCGGGAGCTCTCGTGGCCGGATCCGGTTTCGCCTTCGCGCCGTGGCGGCTCGAACAGGTGATCCATATCAATGTCACCTCGACCGGCGGCATGGCCCTTGCCCTGGCCTTCCTCGCCTACGGCCACGGCTGGACGCTGCGCCGGAGGGAGCGCAGGCCGGGACGCCCCGGGTGGGTGCTCCTGGGCTGGCTGGTGGCCTGCTACCAACTGCTGTTCGGGTTCGCGATCGGGATCCCGTTCGCCTACGTCCTCGCCGGTGTGCTGCTGCTGTGGACCCTGTGCTGGGTGTTCTCACCGAGGCAACGGATGCTGTGGTGGGTCCTGCTGGCGGACCTGGTCGGCGGGGCGGCCTTCATCGGGACGACGCTGCTGCTGCTCCGGCCGTACCTCCGCGTCCTGGAGGCCCATCCCGAGGCCAAGCGCGGCGAGTCCTGGCTGTGGCTCTCCCCGTCGTGGCGCGGGCTGATCACCTCTCCCCGGACCAACGTGTGGTGGGGGGACCTCCAGGAGGGCTGGCGGTCGACCCTGAAGTGGCCGCCCGAGATGGCCCTGCTCCCGGGGTTCGTCCTCCTCGGTCTCGCCGTCCTCGGGATCGTCCTGTCGTCCTGGTCGCTGCGCCGGCGCCTGGCGCTGCTTCTCGCGGTTGCGGCCTTCGCCGTGCTCGCCCTCGGCACCAGGGGTCCCGGCGGAGGGGAGTGGACCTACCTGCCGCTGTTCCGGAACCTGCCGGGCTGGGACGCGCTGCGTACTCCCGGGCGCCTGATGATCTGGGTCACGCTCGGCCTGTGCCTGCTCGCGGCGGGCACGGTGTCCAAGCTGACCGACCTGGCCTGGCGACCATGGGGAGGGGCCCGGCACATCGGTTCCGACGAGCCGGAGGACCCGGGGGACCAGGGGGACACGGCACCACGGACCGCCTACCTCGGCACCGGCGGCGTCCCTGTGCAGCGGGGTCACGTGGCACCCGGGCCCAGCGGCCTCCTGGTGCGTCGGCGGAGCGGTCACCGCGAGACGCCGCGTCGCCCTCCGCTGCCCGCCGCCGTCGCGCTCGGGCTCCTGCTCGCCGTGCCCGCCGCGATGGTGACCGTCGAGGGACGCGGCGACGTGCCGAACTGGGAGATCTGGAAGCCGCCCGTCGCGCTGGCCGAACTCCCGCAGCCGATCCTCATCCTGCCGTCGGCCGCCGTCACCGACTACTACTGGATGACCTGGCAGACCGAGGGCTGGCCGGTGATGGCCAACGGGAGCAGCGGCTTCGAGCCGGCGGCCCAGCAGTCGCTGCGCAAGCAGGCGGCCTCCTTCCCCGACACCGCCAGCGTCACCGCCCTGCGGGAACGGGGCATCCGTACCGTGATCCTGGTCAGGGACGTGACGCCGCAGACGCCCTGGGCGACGGCGGCGGATCGCCCGGTCGACGGCCTCGGGATCGTCCGCAAGGACGTCGGCAACGTCATCGTCTACTCCCTCGACGCCTCGGAGGGCGCCGACATCGAGGAGACCGCCGCGACCGACGGGGCGACGGAGTCGATCGAGTCCGCGGACCCGGAGGAGACCTCCACTCCGACGGCGGACCCGACGACCACCAGCACCGGCTCGTCGGACTGACGACCGGCGCGTGCCCGGCCTGTGTCCGGCGCGTGCCCGGCCGGCACCAGGCGTCGTTCCGGGGCTGTGCCCGGTCTGCGTCCGGGGCCGTGTCCGGGCGGGTGCGGCGGGGTGCACGTGGTCTGGCAGAATGTGCCGCTGTACCCGGCCGGCGCGGACCCTCTCACCGCGGAACGGTCGAGTCCACCGGTCGCCAGACGACCCGGACCCCCACCCGGGTGTCGACGCGGTCGATCCCACAGAAGCAGGAGTTCAGCACCCGTGGCTGTCAAGATCCGTCTCAAGCGCCTGGGCAAGATCCGCGCGCCGTACTACCGCATCGTCGTCGCCGACTCCCGCACCAAGCGGGACGGTCGCGCGATCGAGGAGATCGGGAAGTACCACCCGACCGAGGACCCCTCGTACATCGAGGTCGACTCCGCCCGGGCTCAGTACTGGCTCGGCGTCGGCGCCCAGCCGACCGAGCAGGTGCTGGCCATCCTCAAGATCACCGGTGACTGGCAGAAGTACAAGGGTCTCCCCGGCGCCGAGGGCACCCTGCGCACCGCCACGCCGAAGGCCGACAAGAAGACCGTCTTCGAGGCCGCAGCCAAGGAGGCCATGGGCGCGCCCAAGGAGGGTGCGACCACGTCGAAGCCGAAGCGGGGCAGGAAGGCGGCTGCCGCCGCCGAGCCCGCGGCAGAGGCGGCTGCCCCCGCCGAGCCCGTGGCAGAGGCGAAGGCTCCCGCGCCGGAGGCCTCCGCTGACAAGGCCCCGGCCGAGGGCTGAGCCGTGCTCGCCGACGCCCTGGAACACCTGGTGCGCGGAATCGTCGGGCACCCGGACGACGTCCGGGTCCGCAGCAGGCCCCTGCGTCGCGGGACGCTCCTCGAGGTGAGGGTCCATCCCGAGGACCTCGGACGGGTCATCGGCCGCTCCGGGCGGACGGCCAACGCGTTGCGGACCGTCGTCAAGGCACTCGCCGACGGTCGGCCGATCCGCGTGGACGTCGTGGACGTCGATCGCGGTCGATGACGACGGTGTCCCGGGTCCGGGACACCGAGGACACATCACCGGCGGCCCCGCCCTCGTCGGCGGGGCCGCCGACCTGTCGGAGGTGCTGGAGTGCGTCTCGTCGTGGCCCGGATCGGTCGCGCCCACGGGATCCGGGGCGAGGTGACGGTCGAGGTCCGCACGGACTCGCCGGAGGAGCGGTTCCGGGAGGGAGCCGTCCTCCACGTCGTGCCGCCCCGGGGGGCCGGGGGGCTGCCGCGGACCCTCACCGTGGCCTCCGCGCGGGACCACCGGGGGGTCCTGCTGCTCGGGTTCGACGGGATCGCCGACCGGACCGCGGCCGAGTCGCTGCGTGGCGCCCTGCTGGAGGCCGAGGTCGCCGACGAGGCGACCGAGCCGGACGCGTGGTACGACCACCAGCTCGTCGGGCTGCGGGTCAGGGACCCGCGGGGGAGCGAGCTGGGCGAGATCGTCTCCGTCGAGCACGGGGCGCAGGACCTGCTCGTGGTGCGGCTGCCCGGCGGCGAGCGGCTGGTCCCCTTCGTCGGCGCCCTCGTGCCCACGGTGGACGTGGCGGGCGGGTTCGTCGTGGTCGACGCGCCGCCGGGTCTGCTCGACGACCACGACGCCACGGGCTGAGGCTGCCGGTGACGGGCAGGGCGACGGGGCCGGAGGCCGGATGAGGATCGACGTCATCACCATCTTCCCCGAGTACCTCGCGCCGCTCGATCTGTCGCTCATCGGCAGGGCGCGCAGGGCGGGGCTCCTCGACGTGCGGGTGCACGACCTGCGGGACTTCACCCACGACCGGCACCGGACCGTGGACGACACCCCCTGCGGCGGCGGGCCGGGCATGGTCATGAGCCCGGAGCCGTGGGGGGAGGCGCTGGACCGCGTGCTCGTCGGCGCCCCGGAGCCCGGTGCATCGGAACCTGGTGCCGCGGAACCCGGCGCCGCGGAGCTCGGCGCCCAGGAACCCGGCGCCCCGGAGCCGGACCCCTCGACGGGGACGGCGCACGGCCGGCCGACCCTCGTCCTGCCCTCGCCGTCGGGGGAGCCGTTCCGTCAGGCGACGGCGCGGGAGCTCGCCGGTGCCGACTGGCTGGTCTTCGGCTGCGGCCGGTACGAGGGCATCGACGAGCGGGTCGTCGTCCACGCGGCGCAACGGATGCCGGTGCGGTTGCTCAGCCTCGGCGACTACGTGCTCAACGGGGGCGAGGTCGCCGTCCTCGCGATGGTCGAGGCCGTGGCCCGCCTGCTGCCCGGCGTGCTCGGCAACGCGGAGAGCCTGGTCGAGGAGAGCCACGAGGACGGGCTGCTCGAGTACCCGGTCTACACCAGGCCGACCTCGTGGCGCGGCCTGGACGTGCCCGCCGTCCTCGGCTCCGGCCACCACGCGCAGATCGACCGCTGGCGCAGGGACGAGCGCCTGCGCCGGACCGCGCGGCGGCGTCCCGACCTCCTGCCTGCCCTGGACCCGGCCGGTCTCGACCCCGCGGACCTGGCCGTCCTCGCCGAGGAGGGGGTCGTCGTCGACGAGGCGGGACGGCTCAGCCCCGGCGCTCGATTTCTGGGGACGTCACCGCCTGTGGCAGACTGATGCCTCGTGCCGCCGGGCGGCCGCGCCCTGCCACAGGGGGAGCCGAGGCCAGCGCACCGGACGCCGCGCCGCATGGCGCGCGACCCGGCACCACCATTCGATGCAGTCCTGACTGCGCGGGTGACCTGTGGCACCCGCGGGAGAGCGATCCCTGATGCACACGCTGGACAACGTCGACGCCGCCTCCCTGCGCGACGACATCCCGCCCTTCCGCGCCGGTGACACCGTCAAGGTGCACGTGAAGGTCGTCGAGGGCACGCGGTCCCGGATCCAGATGTTCCAGGGCGTCGTCATCCGGCGCTCCGGCGGCGGGGTGCGGGAGACCTTCACCGCCCGGAAGATCAGCTTCGGGGTCGGGGTCGAGCGGACCTTCCCCCTCCACTCGCCGATCATCGACCGGATCGAGCTCGTGACCAGGGGTGACGTCCGCAGGGCGAAGCTCTACTACCTCCGTTCGCTGCGCGGCAAGGCTGCGAAGATCAAGGAGAAGCGCGAGCCGGTCGCGCGCTGAGCCGGTCGGCGGAACCACCGACCGCCCCTGGCCGTGATGAGCCTCACGCCGTGACCGCGGGCACCGTCCGGGCGCCGTCGGCAGGTCGCCGCTCCCCGCTGCGGCGGGTGGTGGTGACGATCCTGCTGGTCGCGCTGGCCGTGGTCATGGTCAGAGGTCTCGTCGTCCAGTCCTTCGTCATCCCGACGTCGTCCATGCGGCCGACCCTCGTGGCCGGGGACCGGATCCTCGTCTCGCGGTCGTCGTACCTGCTGGGCGACGTGCACCGGGGCGACGTGGTCGTCTTCGACGCGGCCGGGGTGTTCGAGCCCGAACCGGAGCGGGTCCGTGGTCTCGCCGCCGTCGGCCGGGGGTTCGCCCGCCTGCTCGGGGTCCCCGTCGACGAGCGGACCTACGTCAAGCGGGTGATCGGGCTGCCGGGGGAGCGGGTCGCCTGCTGCGACGCGCAGGGGCGGGTCACCGTCGACGGGACGCCCCTCGCGGAGCCGTACCTCGCCCCCGGGGTGGAACCGAGCACCGTCCCCTTCGACATCGTGGTCCCGAGGGGCCGGCTGTGGGTGATGGGGGACAACCGCGGGTCGTCCGGCGACTCCCGGGCGCATCTCGGCGACCCGGGCGGCGGGACCGTGCCGCAGGACCGTATCGTCGGTCGAGCCATTGCCGTGTACTGGCCCCCGGAGCGGGTCGGGCGCTCGGTGAGCGTGGATCGGGAGGAGCACCCGTGAGCCAGTCGGCCGAGCCGAGGCAGCCCGCCGGGGAGGGCGCAGGAGCGCCCCGTCCGGGTGGCGTGGTACCCGCCGTGGACGTCGACCGGAAGGGGCTCGTGGACGAGGCGACCCCGGCGACCGGCACCGACGACGGGGGCGCGAGTGCCACCGGGAGTGCGAGCGCCAACGGTCTCCGCGACGGCCGCGAGTCGTCGGGAGGCCCCGAGGCGCCCGCCGGGACGGCGACCGGGACTGGGACCGAGGCCATGGCGGCCGAGGGCGGCGCCGACAGTGCGGCCACCGCGGCCGACGGGGCCACCGACCTCCCGGTGACGGCGGTCGATGGTGCCGTCGCCCGGGCGACCACCGCGGCGGGGGGTGGCGCCGACCGTGCGGCCACCACGACCGGCGGGGGCACCACCGGTTCCGGAACCGTGGCGGCCCAGGACTCGGGCAAGGACCCGGGCGACCCGGGTCCGGGGCGGGAACCGGTCCGTGACGTCGGGGACGACGGGAGGCCGGGGCAGGCGATGCACGGCGTCGTCGGCGCGGTGAGGGAGCTCGTGCTCGTCGTCGCCATCGCACTCGGACTGTCGCTGCTGATCAAGACGTTCTTCGTCCAGGCGTTCTTCATCCCGTCGGAGTCCATGGAGAACACCATGCTGCGGGGTGACCGGATCCTGGTGACCAAGCTGACCCCCGGCCCCTTCGAGCTTCGCCGCGGGGACATCGTCGTGTTCAAGGACCCTGGGGGCTGGCTCGGTGCACCGGAGCCGGTGCAGGAGGGCGCGCTCAGGGCCGGTGCCCGTCGCGTGCTGACGTTCGTCGGGCTGCTCCCCTCCGACTCGGGACAACACCTCATCAAGCGGATCGTCGGCCTGCCGGGGGACCGGGTGGCGTGCTGTGACGCCAACGGGATGCTCACCGTCAACGGCAAGCCGATCAAGGAGCCGTACCTCAAGCCGGGCGCGGTCCCCAGCGACCTGAAGTTCGACAAGGTGATCGATCCGGGGTTCCTGTGGGTGATGGGGGACAACCGGCAGATGTCCAAGGACTCGCGGTTCAACACCACCTTCGAGGGCCAGGTCCCGATGGAGAACGTGGTCGGGAGGTCCTTCGTCATCGTGTGGCCGTTCGATCGCGCCGAGTGGCTGGACCGTCCCGGGGACGTCTTCGCGGACGTCCCCGCGCCCTGACCGGGACCAGGATGGCGGGGCGGAACGGGCGCGGTCCCGGGGCGACGGTCCCGAACCTGCGGGAGGAGCGGAGGCTGCTCCGGGCGGGACACCCCCTCGTCGCCGGGATGGACGAGGTCGGCCGGGGCGCGCTGGCCGGCCCGGTGAGCGTCGGCGTCGTCGTCGTGGACGCCGCGACGCGCAGCGCTCCCCAGGGGGTCCGTGACTCCAAGCTGCTGTCCCCCGCGGCCAGGGAGGCCCTGGTGCCGCGGCTGCGCCGGTGGGCCGTCGCGTTCGCGGTCGGGCACGCCGGGCCCGACGAGATCGACGGGATCGGGATCATTCCGGCGCTGCGGCTGGCCGGGCAGCGCGCCCTGCGGCAGCTGCCCTGCTCTCCGGGGTGCGTGCTGCTCGACGGAGCCCACGACTGGCTGACCGAGCGCTCGGAACCGGTGCCCGGCCCCGAGCACCCCGGTCAGGAGGAGCTCTTCGCGACCGACGGGCTCGCGGTCAGGACCCGGGCGTCCCGGCCGGTGGTCAGGACCATGGTCAAGGCGGACCTGAGGTGCGCGGCGGTCGCTGCGGCGAGCGTGCTGGCCAAGGTGGAGCGGGACGCGCTCATGGTGGAGCTCGCCGGTCGCCATCCCGGCTACGGATGGGAGCTCAACAAGGGGTACGCGGCACCGGGTCACGTCGAAGGGCTGCGCCTGCTCGGAGCCTCCCCGCAGCACCGGCGGAGCTGGCGTCTGCCGGGGGTGGACGCAGGGCAGTGTCAGGCAGGCGGCATGCTGGTCGTGGTGGACGGGTGACACCGGCTCCGACGGCAGGGTGAGCTCGACGGCAGGGTGAGGTATTGCTCAGCGGCGCGGGATCACAGCGAGTCCGCCCCGGCTGGGTCATGATGGAGCACGAAGATGACGTCAGGTGCCGCGGAAGTCGCGCGGCCGGATCAACCGGGAGCGACCGGGCCACGATGAGCGCCGAGGACCTCGAGAACTACGAGACCGAGATGGAGCTCCAGCTCTATCGCGAGTACCGCGATGTCGTCGGCCTCTTCAGCTACGTCGTCGAGACCGAACGCCGGTTCTACCTGGCGAACCAGGTCGACCTCCAGGCCCGCTCCGCGGACGGGGAGGTCTACTTCGAGGTCACCATGTCCGACGCCTGGGTCTGGGACGTCTACCGTCCTGCCCGCTTCGTGAAGTCCGTCCGGGTGGTGACCTTCAAGGACGTCAACGTCGAGGAGCTGTCGCCGAACGAGCTCCAGCTGCCCAAGTCCGGGGGGTTCCCCGGGGTCTGATCGCGTCCCGGGCCGGGCGCCGTCCCGTCCGAGCAGATCCTCTCCGCCCGGGGCACGGCGTCCTTGCCCGAGGCGACCGTCCCCGCCGGAGCCGTCTCCGCCCGGGCCACGGCGTTCCCACCCCAGGGTGGCGGCCTCTCCGCGCCGGCGGAGGTCCGACCCGGTCCGACCTGTCCACAACCGCGTTCCTCGTCCCACCGTCCACACCTCGCCGCCTTCCCGACCACGACGGGGCTCCCGCCGCGGAGCATCGTTCCCGGAGGTGGTGCGGGTGCTCGCGGGAGACGCTGTCGGCAGGTACGGGGAACGGGTCGCCGTCCGGTACCTCGAGGCCGCCGGGATGCGGGTCCTCGCCAGGAACTGGCGATGCCGGGACGGCGAGCTCGACGTCGTCGCGCTGGACGGCGGGTGCCTGGTCGTCTGCGAGGTGAAGACCCGCCGGTCCGGGGTCTGCGGTTCTCCGGCCGAGGCGGTGACCCCGGCCAAGCTCGTGCGGCTGCGCCGGTTGACCGCGGCCTGGCTGGCGGAGCGGGGGGAGCGGTACCCCGAGGTCCGGATCGACGTGATCGCGGTCACCCGGGGGCTGCGGGGCGCGGCGGAGGTCGAGCACCTCCGTGGGGTCGGCTGAGATGGGTGTCGGCCGGTCTCTCGGGGTCGCTCTCATCGGTGTGCACGGGCACCTGGTCGAGGTGGAGGCGGACGTCGCCAGCGGCCTCCCGGCGTTCACCCTCGTCGGCCTGCCCGACACCTCGCTCGTCGAGTCGCGGGACCGAGTGCGTGCGGCCTCGGCCAACTCGGGCTGTCCGCTGCCTCCGCGCCGGATCACGGTGAACCTCTCCCCTGCGGCCCTGCCCAAGGCGGGCACGGGGTTCGACCTCGCCGTCGCCGCGGCTCTGCTCGCCGCCGCCGGCCGGGTCGAGCCGGGATCGACGCAGGACTGGGTGCACGTGGGAGAACTGGGGCTGGACGGCAGGGTCCGCCGGGTCAGGGGGGTGCTGCCCTCGGTGATGGCGGCGGTCCGGGCGGGGTTCCCGCGGGTCGTGGTCCCTGCGGAGAACGCCGGCGAGGCACGCCTTGTCCCCGGGGCCGAGATCCGACCGGTGGGGCACCTGCTCGACGTGCTGGGACTGCACGGCGGCGAGATGCCGGATGGTGTGGTCACCCCCGAGGACGGCACCGAGCCGCCCGGGTGGCGGGCTCCGCGTGCCCCGGCCGACGGGCCCGGCACCAGCCGGATCCTGCCCGGAGGGGACCTCGCCGACGTCGTGGGCCAACGGGAGGCCCGGCGGGCGGTGGAGGTCGCCGCCGCGGGCGGTCATCACCTGCTGCTCCTCGGCCCGCCCGGCGCCGGCAAGACGATGCTGGCCGCCCGGCTGCCCGGACTGCTGCCGGACCTGGACGACGCGCAGGCCCTCGAGGTCAGCGCGGTCCACTCGGTCGCGGGGACGCTCGACCCGAGTACCGGGCTGTTGCGCCGCCCGCCGTTCGAGGACCCCCATCACACGACCACGATCACCGCCCTGGCCGGCGGGGGCAACGGGCTCCCACGGCCGGGGGCGGCGTCCCGGGCGCACCGAGGGGTGTTGTTCCTGGACGAGGCGGCCGAGTTCCACCCCAGGGCCCTGGACGCCCTCCGGCAACCGCTGGAGCAGGGGGAACTGGTGATCCACCGCGCCCTGGGCAGTGCCCGGTTCCCGGCGAGGTTCCTGCTGGTGCTCGCGGCGAACCCGTGCCCGTGCGGCCGATCCGTCGGGAAGGGTCTGGAATGCACCTGCAGCCCGACGGTCCGCCGCCGCTACCTCGCCCGGCTGTCCGGCCCGCTGCTGGACCGGATCGACCTCCAGGTCCAGGTGCTCGCCGTGTCCCGGGCGGAGATGGCCTCCGGGCACGTCCCCGAGGACACCGCGGCGGTCGCCGCCCGGGTGGCCTCGGCCCGGGCGGCCCAGCGCGAGCGTCTCTGCGGCACCCCGTGGACGTGCAACGGGGAGGTCCCCGGTTCCTGGCTGCGGGGGTCCGCGCGGCTGCCGTCGCCGGTGACCCGGGACCTCGACCGTGCCCTGGACCGGCACCAGCTCACCGTGCGGGGCTATGACCGCGTTCTACGCGTCTCCTGGTCCCTGGCCGACCTCGCCGGGCGCTCGCGGCCGGACCGGGACGACGTCGGGCGGGCGCTCCTGCTGCGCAGCCGTCAGGGGGTCCCCGCGTGACCGGTGACCGCGGGCTCCGGGGGCACCGGGCGGTCGACCACGACCTCGGTGAGGCCGGTTCCCGGGTCCGGCTCCGGTTCGACCCCGACGACGGGCGGCTCGCCAGCGTGGCGTGGAGCCGGATCAGCGAGCCGGGTGATCTCGCGGCGTTCCGGCTCGTGGAGCGGCTCGGGCCCGTCGGGGCGCTGCACGAGGTGCTCGCCGGCGGGCCCGAGACCGCGCGCTGGCGGGTTCGGCTCCGGACCACCGACCCTGCGCGGGACCTCGCCACCATCCACCGGTTCGGTGGGCGGCTCGTGGTGCCGGGTGACGAGGAGTGGCCCGCCGGGCTGGCCGACCTCGCTTCCACGCCCCCGCACTGCCTGTGGGTGCGGGGCCCGGGGCGGCTGGACGCCCTGTGCGCGAGGGCGGTGGCGGTGGTCGGTGCCCGGGCGGCCACCGCCTACGGCGAGCACGTCGCCGCGGAGATGGCCGCAGGCCTCACCGAGCGCGGGGTCACCGTCGTCTCCGGGGCCGCATACGGGGTGGACGGGGCGGCACACCGGGGTGCGCTGGCGGCGGAGGGTCCCACCATGGCGGTCCTGGCCTGTGGCCTGGACCGCTGGTACCCGACAGGGCATCGGCGGCTCATCGACCGGATCGCCGCCACCGGCGCCGTGGTGAGCGAGGTTCCCCCCGGATCAGCCCCCACCCGGTGGCGGTTCCTGGAACGGAACCGGCTCATCGCGGCGATGACCATGGTGACGATCGTGGTCGAGGCCGCCGCCCGTTCCGGGGCCCTCGCGACGGCGGGGAGAGCACTGAAGCTGGCCCGGACGGTCGCCGCCGTACCGGGTCCGGTCACCTCGCCGTCCTCGACGGGGTGCAACCAGCTCCTCCGCGAGGGCGCGGTGTGCGTCACCGACGTCGCGGAGGTGCTGGAGCTGCTGTACCCGATCGGTGAGCAGCTCGCCCTGCCCGTCGCGGCACCCGCGGCGGACCACGACGGGCTGGCTGTCGACGACCTGCGGGTCTACGACGCGCTCCCGATCCGCAGCCCGGCCCCGGTGGAGTCCCTCGCCCAGGTCGCCGGCCTCCTGGAGGATGAGGTGGCCGCGGGGCTGGGCAGGCTGGAGGTGCGTGGGCTGGCTCACCGGGAGGGCTCGGGGTGGCGCCGATCCGCTCGCCGTCCCGGGCGCTCCGGCGCGGGCGCTTGAGCGATCGGGCCCGAACGGCGACGGTGGACGGGTGCCGAGCGAACAGGCCCTCCCCGAGCCGATGGAGGACCTGCTGCGTGCCTTCGACCGACACCTCCGGTTCGAACGGGGACGATCGGTGCACACCCGGCGCGCCTACCTCACCGACGTCAGGGCGCTGCTCGGGCACCTCGCGGCGGCGGGGTGCGAGGAGGTCGGCGCGCTCACCCTCGGGGACCTGCGGGACTGGTTGGCGAGGAGGGTGGACGCGGGGCTGTCCAGGAGCAGCCTGTCCAGAGGGGCGGCCTCGGCGAGGTGCTTCACCGCCTGGCTGCACCGCACCGGCCGGTTGGCCACCGACGTGGGAGCCCGGCTCCGCTCGCCCAAGGGGGAACGGCCGCTGCCGGACGTCCTGCGCAGCGACCAGGTGGCCCGGGTCCTCGACGTCGCCGCGGAACGCGCCGGTGAGGCCGGGACGGACGACGTGGAGCAGGCGGTCCGTCGGCGCGACACGGCCGTGCTGGAACTGCTCTACGCCACCGGTGTCCGGGTCGGCGAGCTCTGCGGGCTCGACGTCGACGACCTGGACCTCGACCGTCGCACGGTCAGGGTGCTGGGCAAGGGGGCGAAGGAGCGTGTGGTCCCGTTCGGGGTCCCGGCACGTGATGCCGTGCGGACCTGGCTGGAGCAGGCCCGACCCGTGTTGACCCGGCCCGGCAGTCCACCCGCGGTCTTCCTGGGGGTCCGCGGGGGACGGATCGGACAGCGGCAGGTCCGTGAGGTGGTGCACGGGATGCTCGCGCGTGTCGACGGGGTCCCCTCGTTGGGCCCCCATGGCCTGCGGCACAGCGCGGCGACGCACTTACTCGACGGCGGCGCGGACCTTCGTAGCGTTCAGGAGTTGCTCGGTCACGCTACGCTCACAGCGACGCAGATCTATACCCACGTGTCGGTCGAACGACTGCGTGGGAGCTACCGGCAGGCCCACCCCCGGGCCTAGCCACGCAGGGAGGGGCGACGTGGTCGCGGAGAAGGAGCAGGAGCCCGAGACCATCGATCCCGTTGCCGCCAACGAAGCAGCGTTGCGTGAGCTCTGGGAGCGGTTCAAGGCGGACGGCGACATCTCGGTGCGGGAACGCCTCATCCTCCATTACTCGCCGCTGGTCAAGTACGTGGCGGGCCGGGTCGGGGTCGGGCTGCCGCCCAACATCGAGCAGGCGGACCTCGTGTCCTACGGCATCTTCGGGCTGATCGACGCGATCGAGAAGTTCGACATCGACCGGTCCATCAAGTTCGAGACCTACGCGATCTCCCGCATCCGGGGAGCAATCATCGACGAGTTGCGGGCGATCGACTGGATCCCGCGCTCGGTGAGGTACAAGGCCCGTGAGGTGGAGCGCGCCTATGCCGCCATCGAGGGGGAGCTGCACCGCACCCCCACCGAGGTGGAGGTGGCCCAGCGGCTGGGCATCGCGATCGAGGAGCTCCACCAGATCTTCAGCCAGGTGAGCTACGTCAACGTGGTGGCCCTCGACGAACTGCTCACGGTCGGCGGGGAGAAGGGCGACAAGCTCTCCCTCGTCGACACCCTCGAGGACACCAAGGCCGAGGACCCGGTCGCCGCCTTCGAGACGGAGGAGACGAAGTTCATCCTCGCCCGCGCGATCAATCAGCTCCCCGAGCGGGAGAAGATCGTCGTGACCCTCTACTACTACGAGGGCCTCACCCTCGCCGAGATCGGCCGGGTCCTCGGCGTGACGGAGTCCCGGATCTGCCAGATGCACACCAAGGCGGTGCTGCAACTGCGGGTCAAGCTCTCCGAGGTCAGCTGAGGGCCCCACCCGTCCTGTCACAGGGACAGGGCCCCCGGGGGAGGGACCGGGAGCGACCAGGGCTCCAGGGGGAGCAGGACGACGGGGATCGCCCAGCCGCCCAGCAGACCGAGCGGATCGAGGTAGACGTCACCGGCCGACACGGTGCGGCGGATGGCCCCCCAGTGCAGGCAGGTGGCCCCCCGGCAGTGCCCCGGCACGGCGTCCACCCTGGCGAACGCCGTCCCTGCGCGGACGGCGGTCCCGCTCGGGAGGGTCGCCCGCACCGGCTCGTAGGTGGTCCTGAGGCCGCCCGGATGGAGCAGGACGGTGACCCCCCGACCGGCGACGACCCCGCTGAACCCCACCGTTCCGGCCGCGGGTGCCAGGACGTCGACACCGGCCCCGGCGCGGAGGTCCACCCCGCGGTGCCCGGCGGACCAGCGGTACGGGCCGGGGGCGAAGCCCCGGAGGACCCGAGGTCGCGGTCGCAGCGGCCAGGAGAACCGCTCCGGGGCGGCCGTCGCCGGGCTCCCGGCCGGGTCCGCGGACGCGGTGCCCGTGGTGGCGAGCGCGACCGGGAGCGCCTCTCCGGACGGCGCGGCACGGCCGGTCACGGTGGCTGGAGGCGCAGCAGCCGCCGGGCTGAGGCCAGCGCCACCGAGGACCGTCAGACCGAGGATCGACAGGCAGAGAACCGGCAGACCGAGGACCGGAAGGAGCAGCCTGGTCGCCGTGCGGGTGCGGATCGCTCTCATGACCTCGAGCCTGGCGCCGGCCGGTGCCATCGGGACGGTGGCAACCCTGCCCTGTGGATGGTGGGACGCCCGGTCCCCCTGTGGAGGACTCGACGTCAACCGGTGCGTCGCAGTCCGCCGGCTCCCGCTGCTGTCCTTCGTTGTCTGACAGCGCTCGTCGTTGCCTGCGGCGTCCACCGGCGTCCACCGGCGCCCACCGGTGCCTGCAGGGGAGGTCGCGCCGTCCGAGGCCGTGATCCACGGCGGGACGGGCTCGGTTTGGTGCCCCCTCACGGCGGGGCGTAGCATGACCGATCGGCCGGTTCGCGCCGGCCGACTTCGCGCGCCCGCCGACCGTCGCACGGTCCGCTCCGACTCCTCGGTGAGGAGTCCGGCGACCCTCGATCGACGGGGCGCACCGTTCGGTCCGCGGGGCGCGGTCATGGTCCCTCGGTGCGGTGCGGCCACGGGCGCCAGGCACCTCGCCTGACCGGGCGGGGTGAGGAACCGAGGGCGCCGGGGCCTCCGGCGCGGCGAGGAGCCAGATCCATGGCTGTCGTGACGATGCGTCAACTGCTGGAGAGCGGCGTCCACTTCGGGCACCAGACCCGGCGGTGGAACCCGAAGATGAAGAGGTTCATCTTCACCGAGCGCAACGGCATCTACATCATCGACCTGCAGCAGTCGCTGTCCTTCATCGACAAGGCCTACGAGTTCATCAAGGAGACCGTCGCCCACGGCGGGTCGGTGCTGTTCGTCGGCACGAAGAAGCAGGCGCAGGAGCCGATCGCCGAGCAGGCGTCGCGAGTGGGCATGCCCTACGTCAACCAGCGGTGGCTCGGCGGCATGCTGACCAACTTCCAGACGGTGCACAAGCGTCTCCAGCGGCTCAAGGAGCTGGAGGAGATCGACTTCGAGGACGTCAGCAAGAGCGGCATGACCAAGAAGGAGCTGCTCGTCCTGCGCCGGGAGAAGGAGAAGCTGGAGCGCACCCTCGGCGGTATCCGGGACATGTCCAGGGTCCCCAGCGCCATCTGGATCGTCGACACCAAGAAGGAGCACCTGGCCGTCGACGAGGCCCGGAAGCTGGGCATCCCGGTCGTGGCCATCCTCGACACCAACTGCGACCCGGACGAGGTCGACTACAAGATCCCGGGCAACGACGACGCCATCCGGTCGGTCACCCTGCTCACCCGGGTCGTCGCGGACGCCGTCGCCGACGGCCTCCTCGCCCGTGCCCGTGGCAGTGAGAGCAAGCCGGAGAGCGGGAGCGCCGCGGTGGACGAGCCGCTCGCCGAGTGGGAGCGCGAGCTGCTGGAGGGGCAGCCGGCGGTGGAGACCCCGGCAGCCGAGACCCCGGCGGTCGAGACTCCTGCTCCGGCGGAAGAGGCCCCGGTCGCTCCGGCGGTCGAGCCCCCGGCGGTCGAGGCCCCGGCCACCCCGGAGAGCACCGATCCCGCACCCGAGGGCAAGGCCTGACCGATCTCGTCGGAGAGATCGTTCCCGAGGAGCTCCGGGAGCTCCTGGCCGCATCCCCTCGGTCGCCACGAGACAGCGTCACCACGGACAGGGAGAGTCGAGAGAACCATGGCGAACATCACCGCCAGCGACGTCAAGCGCCTGCGGGAGTCCACCGGCGCCGGGATGATGGACTGCAAGAACGCCCTCATGGAGAACGACGGCGACTTCGACAAGGCCGTCGAGTACCTGCGGGTCAAGGGCCAGGCCGGCGTGGCCAAGCGTGAGGGCAGGGCCACGGCCAACGGCCTCGTCGCCACGCACACCGAGGACGGGTTCGGGGTCCTCGTCGAGGTCAACTGCGAGACGGACTTCGTGGCCAAGGGGGAGCGGTTCCAGGACCTCGGTCGTCAGGTGCTGGAGCAGGCCGTCGCGGTGAAGGCGACGGACGTCGCGGGGCTGCTGGAGAGCTCGCTGCCGACCGGTGGCACGGTGAGCGACCTCGTCGTCGACGCCATCGCGACGATCGGCGAGAAGATCCAGATCGGCCGGCTGGCCCGGATCGAGGCCTCGCACGTCGCCAGCTACCTGCACAAGACCAACCCCGACCTGCCCCCGCAGGTCGGCGTCCTGGTCGGCGCCACCGGTGCCGCGGACGTGGTCCGGGACGTCGCCATGCACGTCGCCGCCATGATCCCGGTCTATCTCGACCGTGACTCCGTCCCCGAGGACGTCGTCGCCAACGAGCGGCGGATCGCCGAGGAGACGGCCCGCGAGGAGGGCAAGCCCGAGAAGGCGCTCCCGCGCATCGTCGAGGGCAGGGTCAACGGGTTCTTCAAGGACAAGGTGCTCGTCGACCAGGCGTTCGCCAGGGACAACAAGAAGACCGTCGGTGCGGTGCTGGCGGAGGCCGGGGTCAGCGCGACCGGCTTCGCCCGCTTCCGCGTCGGCGCCTGAACTGAGCGGACGGCCCGCCCGGAGCTTCCTCCGTGGCGGGCCGTCGGTGTATCCGCCGCCGGACCGGGACGTGATCCGGGCGCCGGTACCGGGTGGTGCAGACTGGACCGCGGACCCGAACGGAGGAGGCGGCAGATGGCCATGACGTCGGAGGAGGACCTCGCGGTCCGCGACGGATCCGGGGAGCACGGCACGGGCTGGGACGTCGAGACCCGGATCTCCCCGGTCGGGGTGCCGGACGAGCCGCTCCGCTACCGGAGGGTTCTGCTCAAGCTCTCGGGGGAGGTCTTCGGGGCCGGTCGGCTCGGGATCGACCCCGACGTCGTCGCCCGGTTGGCCGAGCAGCTCACCCAGGTGGTCGGGGAGGGTCTCCAGGTCGCCGTCGTCCTCGGCGGCGGCAACTTCTTCCGTGGCGCCGAACTGTCGATGCGGGGCTTCGACCGGGCGAGGGCCGACTACATGGGCATGCTCGGCACGGTGATGAACTGCCTCGCCCTGCAGGACTTCCTGGAGCAGCGGGGCACCGACACCCGGGTCCAGACCGCGATCACCATGGGCCAGGTCGCCGAACCCTACGTGCCCCGCCGGGCCATCCGTCACCTGGAGAAGGGGCGGGTGGTGATCTTCGGGGCAGGGCTCGGATCCCCCTACTTCTCCACCGACACCACGGCCGTCCAGCGTGCCCTGGAGATCAAGGCCGACGTCGTCCTCATGAGCAAGAACGGTGTGGACGGCGTCTACACGGCCGATCCACGGACCGACCCCTCGGCCCGCAAGCTGGACGAGGTCAGCTACGCCGACGCGCTCGCCCGGCGGCTGCGGGTGGTCGACGCCACAGCCTTCAGCCTGTGCATGGACAACAAGCTCCCGATGATCGTCTTCGGGATGGAGGGCGAGGGGAACGTCGCACGGGCCGTCCGGGGTGAGAGGATCGGCACACTCGTCACGGCCGGGTGACGTCCGGCAGCGCGAGGGTTGACAACAGCGAGAGAGTGGACACCTGACGGAAGACGCCGGGGCCGCGGTGGCAACCGCCCGCTCCCGGCCGGCGGAGGACGAAGGAGCGACGGTGCTCGACGAGACCCTCCTCGAGGCAGAGGAGAAGATGGACAAGGCGATCGAGGTCGCCAAGGAGGAGTTCGGCACGATCCGCACGGGTCGTGCGAATCCGTCCATGTTCGTGAAGATCATGGTCGACTACTACGGCTCGCCGACTCCGCTGCAGCAGCTCGCCTCGTTCGCCACCCCGGAGGCGCGGGTCGTCATCATCACGCCGTACGACCGCAGCTCCATGAACGCCATCGAGCGCGCGGTCCGCGACTCGGACCTCGGGGTGAATCCCACGAACGACGGGTCCATCATCAGGGTGGTTCTTCCCTATCTCACCGAGGAACGGCGCAAGGAGTACATCAAACTGGCAAGGCACAAGGCGGAGGAGGCACGGGTGGCCGTGCGCAACGTCCGCCGCAAGGCCAAGGAGCAGATCGACCGGATCGTCCGTGACGGCGATTCGGGGGAGGACGAGGGCAATCGGGCCGAGAAGGAGCTGGAACAGGTGACGAAGCGCCACGTCGAGACCGTCGACGAGCTGCTTCGCCACAAGGAGAACGAGCTGCTTGAGGTATGACGTGACCCCACCCGCGGACGATCGAGACCAGCCACTTCGCCGGCGACGGCGGAACGCGGCGGCCGAGGCGGCCACGGGGGAGGACGCGTCCTGGGCCGACCTCGTGGGCCTTCGCCCGTCGTCGACCGATCCCTCACCACCCTCCCGTTCCTTCGACGAGCCCGACTCCCGCGCCGGCTCCCGGCAGGGGCCGTCCTGGTTGGGAGCCCCCGAGCCGTCGGCCCCGGCAGCCGAGCGCGGGTTCGGCGCGGGCGGGACGGGGCTCGGCGAGGCGTACCGCGGCGGCGACCGCTACGGTGACGGGCTCTCCGGGAGCGGGGGGTTCACCGACACCCGCGGCGGGGGTTCCGGCCGGAGCTGGTCGCCCGAGCCCGCTCCGCCGAGGACGCACACCTCGCCGATGCAGCCGTTCCCCGGTTCCCCGGCCCCGTCCTCGCCGTCCGGCCCACCGACCGGACGGCAGCCGGGGCCGTCGTCCACCGACCGGTCCTCCGGCGGACCCACCTCCGGGCGGCCCTGGTGGGCCCGCACCGCGGGGGAGGAGACCGCGGGCGGAGAGCCTTGGCTCCCGTCGACGTCGGCGGCCTCCCCGCCGGGCGGCGGGTCCCCTGCCGAACCGTTGATCGGCACGATCGTCCCCCCGCTGGGCCAGACCGCCGTGCCGTCGGTCCGCCAGCAGCCGCCGTCCTACCAGGAGACCGGCACCAACATCTACCCCGGCCTCGACCCGCGGACGTCCCCCGAACGGTCCTCGCGGGCCGACCGTTCCTCGCGGCGTGGCGCCGAGGAGCCTGCCCGGCACGACCGGTTCGCGCCGTCGTCGGGTCCGTCCGTCTCCGACTGGTCGCCGCCTCCCGGCCCCTCGACCTCTCCGGGGTTCACCGGCGACCTGCCCTGGGCGTCCGGGCCGGCCACCTCGGGGTCGGGCACCATGCGTCCGGTCCCCTCCAGCCACCCCGACCCCGCGCGGTCGGCTCCGTACCCGACGTCGGCTCCCCCCTCGTCCCGGTACCCGACCGCGGCGCCCTCGTCGTCGCCGTTCCCGCCGACGGGTCCTGCCCCCTCCGGCTACACCCCGAGCGTGCCGACGAGCCCGTCGCCCGGCGGCCTCGGTGGCGTCCCCGGCACCGGGTCGCACGGCCCGGCCGCCCGCTCCGGGGCGCTGCCCACCCCGACCGCCGATCCGTTCCCGACCTCGGGCGGGTACCCGACGGGCACCGGTCTCACCGGTACCCGGAGCGCCGGAGCCGGCGGCACCGGGACCGGGGTGTTCCCCTCGCCGCACACCGGCCCCTCGGCGCACACCGGGTCCCTCCCGCCGCACCACACCGGTTCGTTCCCGGTACCGCACACCGGGTCGTTCCCGGCACCGCACTCCGGACCGCTGACCGTCGTCCCCGGCGGCAACGAGCCGTCCTCCGGGCGGGTCCGCAGCTCGACCGGCCCGGTCGACGCCCTGGCCGGCCTGCTCGGCGGAGAGGCCGCTCCGGCGGCGGAGCCGTGGGATCTCCCCGCCGAGCCGAGCAGGGGATCACGCTGGTCGCTCTCCCGCAGGGGGAAGGGGCGCAAGGCGAACCGGGGCCAGGGCCGGGACGAGGTCATCGACCTGCGCGAGGCCCCGCCGGCCACGGACCAGGACCTCTTCACGGCGGCCCCCCCGGCCGACTTCACGGCGTCCCCGCCGGCCGACGCGTTCCCGCTCGGCACCGCACCCGACCCTGAGCCGGCCCCGACCCGCAGGAGCGAGACCAGGTCGCGTCGTGGCGGGCGGGTCAGGGCGTCGTCACCGGCCCCGTCCGCCCCGGCCGACCCCGACGGCTTCCCCGTGCTGGGCGGGGCGGCGACGGGGATCACCGCGACCGGGATCACCGCAGCCGGGACCACCGCGACGGGTGGTCTCCCGGCGGCCCCCGCGGTCTCCCGCGCGGCGTCCCCGAGCGTCGGCCACACCGGCCTCCCGCTCCTCGGCGCGCCGGTCGAGAAGATCGATCTCGACACCGTCGTGCGGTCGCCCGACCGGCGGGAGTCCTCCGGTGCCGGTCGGGACGACGGGTTCCCGATCGTCGGCGGTGGCACCGGTGAGGTCTTCCCCGGTGCCGGCGACGACGAGGACGACGACGCCACCGCCCTGCTGCGTCCCGGCAGCCGGGACCTGTCGGTGGAGGTCCTGCCGGAGACCGTGGACACCGGCCGCGCCGGGCGCAACCTGCCCGCGGCGATCCTCGTGGGCGTCCTGCTCGGCGCCGCGGTCGTCGGCTCGCTGTTCGTCCGCAGGGAGGCCTTCGTCGGGGTGGCCGGCCTCGCCGTGCTGCTCGGGGTCTGGGAGATCGCGAAGGCGCTCACCACCAGCCGGATCATGATCCCGGTGATCCCGCTCGCGGTGGGCGCTCTCGGCATGCTCGTCTCGGCCTTCGTCGCGGCGGAGGAGGGCCTGCTCGTCTCGTTCACCCTCACCGCGTTCGGCGTCATGCTGTGGCGGGTCATCGACGGGCTCAACGGCGCCGTCACCGACGTCGTCGCCGGGATCTTCACTGCTGCCTACGTCCCGTTCCTCGCCGGGTTCGCGGTCCTCATGCTGGCGACGGACAACGGCCCGCAGCGGGTGCTGGTCTTCATCCTGGTGACCATCGCCAGCGACATCGGCGGCTACGTCGCCGGGGTGCTCTTCGGGATGCACCCGATGGCGCCGACGGTCAGCCCGAAGAAGTCCTGGGAGGGCTTCGCCGGTTCGGTGCTCGCCTGCACCGCCGCGGGAGCCTTCGGGGTGATGCAGCTGCTCGGCGGTCCGGTGTGGGTGGGGCTGGTGCTGGGCCTCGCCACCGCCGTCTCCGCGACGACAGGTGACCTCGCCGAGTCGCTGCTGAAGCGGGACCTGGGCATCAAGGACATGGGCAGGACCCTTCCCGGGCACGGCGGGATCATGGACCGGCTCGACTCGCTCCTGGTCACCGCGCCGGTGGCCTACGTGGTCCTCGCCCTGGTGCTGCCGAGGCTGTGACCCGGGCCACCGTCCGCGACCCGGTCACCACGTCTCGGATCAGCGCTGCCAGCTCCAGTCGCGGACCTCGGGCAGGTCTTCCCCGGTCTCCCGGGTGTGCAGCCGCTGGCGGATGAGCAGGTCCTCCAGGCGCTGCCGGGTGTGCGCCGCCCTGCTGCCGAGCCGGGGGATCCGGTCGATGGCGTCGATGGCCAGGTGGAACCGGTCGATCTGGTTCATCACGCACATGTCGAACGGCGTCGTCGTCGTGCCCTCCTCCTTGTACCCCCTGACGTGGAGGTTGGGGTGGTTCCGCCGCCGGTAGGTGAGCCGGTGGATCAGCCACGGGTAGCCGTGGTAGGCGAAGATGATCGGCTTGTCCGTGGTGAACAGCGAGTCGAAGTCGCGGTCGGTGAGCCCGTGCGGGTGCTCCCGCTCGTCCTGCAGCCGCATCAGGTCGACGACATTGACCACCCGGATCCGCAGGTCGGGGAAGGCGCCGAGGAGGAGGTCGACCGCCGCGAGGGTCTCCATGGTCGGGACGTCCCCGGCGCAGGCCATGACGACGTCGGGCTCCGCGCCCTCGTCGGTGCTCGCCCAGTCCCAGATGCCGATGCCCTTGGTGCAGTGCACCACGGCGTCGTCCATGGACAGGTACTGCAGCGCCGGCTGCTTGCCCGCGACGATCACGTTGATGTAGTTGCGGCTGCGCAGGCAGTGGTCGGCCACGGAGAGCAGGGTGTTCGCGTCCGGCGGCAGGTAGACCCGGATGACGTCGGCCTTCTTGTTGACGACGTGGTCGATGAACCCGGGGTCCTGGTGGCTGAACCCGTTGTGGTCCTGCCGCCACACGTGCGAGGTGAGCAGGTAGTTGAGCGAGGCGAGCGGCCGCCGCCAGGTCAGCTCCCTCGTGGTCTTCAGCCACTTGGCGTGCTGGTTGAACATCGAGTCGATGATGTGGATGAAGGCCTCGTAGCAGCTGAAGAGGCCGTGCCGTCCGGTGAGCAGGTACCCCTCCAGCCAGCCCTGGCAGGTGTGCTCGGAGAGGATCTCCATCACCCTGCCGCCGACGGTGAGGCCCTCGTCCTCCGCGCGGGTCTCCGCCGTCCATGCCCTCGGGGTGACCTCCAGCACCGCCTGCAGCCGGTTGGAGTTGTGCTCGTCGGGGGCGAAGACCCGGAAGTTGCGCTGGTCGAGGTTCTCCTCCATGACGTCGCGGAGGAAGCCGCCGAGCACGGCGGTGGCGCTGACGGCGCCGCTGCCGGGGCGCTCCACGACCACGGCGTGCTCGCGGAAGTCCGGCATGCGCAGGTCGCGCATCACCTCCCCGCCGTTGGCGTGCGGGTTGGCGCTCATCCGGCGGTCGCCGCGCGGGCAGAGCTGCCGGACGAGCGGGACCGGGGTGCCCAGCGGGTCGAAGAGCTCCTCGGGGCGGTAGGAGCGCATCCACCGCTCCAGCAGGGCCAGGTGCTCGGCGTTGCTCCTGGTGTCGGCGAAGGGCACCTGGTGCGAGCGCCAGCTGCCCTCGGTCCGCCGACCGTCGACCTCCGCCGGGCCGGTCCAGCCCTTCGGTGACCGGAGCACGATCATCGGCCAGCGGGGTCGGGTGCGGGCACCGTCGCGGCGGGCGTCCTCCTGGATCCGGCCGATCCGGTCGAGACACGCGTCCAGCGCCCTCGCGAAGGCGTGGTGCATGCCCACCGGGTCGTCCCCTGCGACGACGAGCGGTTCCCAGCCGTAGCCGGTGAGCAGGTCGACGAGCTCGGTCTCCGGGATCCGGGCGAGCACCGTCGGATTGGCGATCTTGTAGCCGTTGAGGTGGAGGATCGGCAGCACCGCCCCGTCCCCGGCCGGGTCGAGGAACTTCGTCGAGTGCCAGCTCGCGGCCAGCGGGCCGGTCTCGGCCTCGCCGTCACCGACGACACAGGCCGTGACCAGCCCGGGGTTGTCGAGCACCGCCCCGAAGGCGTGGGAGAGGGCGTACCCCAGCTCGCCGCCCTCGTGGATGGAGCCGGGGGTCTCCGGCGCGACGTGCGACGGGATACCGCCGGGGAAGGAGAACTGGGTGAACAGCCGCTTCATCCCGTCGGTGTCCTGGGCGACGTCGGGGTAGACCTCGCTGTACCGGCCGTCCAGCCACGCCGCCGCGACCGCGGCCGGACCGCCGTGGCCGGGGCCGAACACGTAGATCATGTCCAGCCCGCGGGCGATGATCGCCCGGTTGAGGTGGGCGTGCACGAAGTTCAGGCCGGGCGTCGTCCCCCAGTGACCGAGCAGCCGGGGCTTGACGTGCTCCGGCCGCAGCGGCTCGAGGAGCAGCGGGTTGTCCATGAGGTAGATCTGGCCGACCGAGAGGTAGTTGGCCGCCCGCCACCACGCGTCGAGGGACGCGAGGTCCGCGGCGGAGAGGTAGTGGTCGTGGCTCACCCTGCGGGCGCAGGAATCCCCTGGGGAGTCGAGGGGGACGGGGTCTGCGGTGAGCAGCTCGGACGCGGTGCCTGGGACGTTCGGCGCGGTCGGGCCTGCGGACATGGTGCCCCCTCGGAGCGATCCGATGCGGGCCGCGGGCCTCGTCGCCCGCGGCGGCTCACCACCCTTACTACCACGCACCCTCGCCGGGGGACGGTCGAGACATGACCGGGCACGACCCGGGGGACGGCGCCGGGGCAGGATCCGGGGGACGGCGCCGGGGACCGGTCTCCGCCCGACGTGCCCGAGCCGGGGGCCGTAGTCCGTGCGAGACTTGCCGGGCCATGCCAGTGCCTCCCGTTCCGTCTCCCGCGCCGGAGGACCCCGCTCCGGGGGGTGCGCGACCGCTCCCGACGCCGTCGCGTCTCTCCCGTCCCTCGCGACCGTGGCAGCCGCCGCGGCACCTCGCCGACCTGGATGCCGTCCAGCGCCGGGCGGCTGTCGAGGAGCTCGGTGAGCGGGCCTTCCGGGCGAGGCAGTTGTCCGTCCACTACTTCGACCGTCTGGTGGCGGACCCGGCGGCGATGACGGACCTCCCGGCAGGGACCAGGCCGCTGCTGGTGGAGCGGATGCTGCCGACGCTGCTCACCCCGGCACGCCGGCAGGCCTGCGACGACGGGACGACGGTCAAGACGG
>JAAYAH010000141.1 GCA_012719445.1 Actinomycetales bacterium
CATCGGCACGAGCACGCAGCCGAGGACCACCACCGTGCCGACCGGACCGGCACCGAACAGCCCGATCCCGCGGGCACGGCGCCACCCTCCGTAGGTGCGCACCCGAGCTGCCGTGGCGTCGCGGTGGGTTGTCGTCATCGGTCGGCCTCCTCACCGGAAGCGGTCGGATCGGTCGGGGAGTCCGGGCGGCCGGTCGCGTCGCCGACCTGCTCGGCTGCACTGCGGGCCGCCTGCGCTGCCTGACCCGCGGCCTGGGCAGCCACGACCGCACCTGCCCCAGCCGGTCCGGCTCCGACAGCGCCCGCAGAGCCGGCTCCTGCAGCACCAGCTCCGGCCGCGCCACCTGCACCAGCTCCTGCACTACTGGCACTGGCGGAGGCCCCGGCCGCTCCGGCGCCTGCACCCGTTGCGCCGCGGGCGCTCGCGAGGCCGGTCATCGGGGTGCCTGCACCTGCTCCCGGCGCCCCCGGCCCGGATGCGGAACCGCCGAGGGCTGTTCCCACAGCAGACGGGGTGCCGGCGGTTCCTGCGCCGCTCGTTCCGGCATCGCTCTCCGCTCCGGGGGTTCCAGGCGTGGACGCGGACGTGCTGGATCCCGCGGCTGCTCCGCCCGGTCCGTACCCCGTCCCAGGGCCGGGCCGGGTTCCCGTACCGGCTCCGCTCGCGCCCGTGCCTCCGCCTCCGGCCTCGGGACCGGGGCGGGACGAGGGGACGCCGCCGCTTGCCGTGCCGGAGCCGAGGTCACCGCGCACCTGGTCCGCCTGCAGAGCCGCCGCTCTCCCGGGAACCCCGGTGAGCGCGACGGACGCGTGGATCCCGGCGGCGGACGCTCCGGCGAGGGCGGCCAGGCCACCGCCGCTCCCGGACGCGGCGCCCGTCGTCCAGGTGAAGAACCGCATCAGCACCGGGAGCGCGACGACCGCGAGCAGCATCATCGTCAACCCGACGACCACCGTGCGCGGATCGTCGCCCTCACCGACGAGGGTGATGGCCGACGCGTACACCAGCGCGGCGGCGGGCTTGTAGCAGATCAGCGCCAGCATCCAACCGAGCACCCGCGGCAGCCACGGACGGGTCGCCCGGGTGAAGGTCCCGGCGGCGGCAAGCACGACGACCCCGGCGAGGACGATGACCGCGGCCTCCCGGAACATCATCAGTACCGCCTGGACGAGCCCGGCGAGCATCATCACCAGTCCGAGCAGGATCACCGCCCCGGGAGAGGACACCCCACCGAGCCCGGCCAGCTTCACCAGCCGGTCGGTGGCCTGACCGTGCGCTGCCTCGTCCAGCACCCAGCTGGAGAAGGAGTCGCCGGCGCGGAGAGCGGCCGCCGGCCCGACGATCCCGACCGCGGACCAGAAGGCGATGGTGAACAGACCCCGTCCGACCGCGAAGGCGGGCTCGGGACGGCGCGACAGGACCATCACCAAGCCCTGCCACATGACCCCGCCCGCGGCGACGACGATCGCCAGCCACAGCACGTACCCGCGGATCGTGTCCGCCGGGGACGACGCGATGTCGATCGCCGGGACGTCGATCCACCAGCCGATCGTGGTCTTGATGACCCAGGTCGCGCCCTCACGCATAGCCTCCGCGAAGCTGTTGCCGACGACGTCGCCTGCCAGGCCGGAGGCGGCGTCGCCGATCGCGCGACCGGCGTCGTCCAGGCATCCGGCCGGGAACCCCGGCACGCAGGACAGGTCAGTGGGCATGAGATGACACCTCGCCCTGCCGATCCGCCGTCCCGGCCGCACCGCGCTCGCGGCCTGCGGGAAGGGACGTCGCGCGCCTGCCGAAGGCCGTCGTGCCAGTCACGATCTCGGACAAGGTGGCCCCGAGGTCGTCGTAGCTGAGCAGACCCTCGGGAACGGACCCGAGCGGGGTGGCCGTCGATGCCCAGTCGCCCCGGGGCGGAGCCAGCACCCGCCAGTCGTCGTGGGCCCAGCGCAGGCTGACGGTGAAGCTCACGGTCTGGTCGGTGAGCCGGAGGTCGGGGGAGTCGAGAACCACCTCGACCAGCGCCGTGCCCGTGGTCTCGCCGAAGGCCTGCAGCCGGTACCCGCGGATCCTGGCGTTCGCCCCGGGGATCGGAGCCCCGTCGGGGAGTCGGACGCCGCCGGTGGCCTCGGCCTGTTCGCGAAGGGCGGCGTACTGCGCGTCGAGCGTCTGCCGGAGTGCCGCCGTGTTGGCACCGGTGAGCTGGCCGGCCAGGATCGGGCGGTAGATCAGAGGGCCTGCCGTCGGGCTGGTGCGCATCAACACCTGCACCGCGGCGAGGGCAGCGCCGGCTTCGCTGCGGCTGTAGCCGGCTGCCCTCCCGTCCGAGGCGATCCTGGGGCCGTGGAGCCGGGATGCGGGGAGCAGAACGCCGCCGACCGCCGTCCAGGACACGTCAGGGAGATGAGCGCCAGCATGCGGAGCTCCCTCATCGGTACCGGTTTCACCGGGGGAGAGGCGAGTCGACGCGCCAGGAGATGAGGCGGCGGGGGCGTCGTCGCCGAGGTGTTGCACGGACACGGCCACCAAGAGGATCGCCGTACCGGCGACCGGCAGGATCGCCCGAAGCCACAGAGATCGCGTTCCGGGCAGACGGTAGGGGCATGTGGTGAGCTCGGGGCCGGGGGAGCGGCGGCGGGATGCCATGGCGGTCGCCGTCCCGTTCAGGTGAGGACCGCGCCGACGAGGCCCGAGGCCAGGCTCATCAGCGACAGACCGCCGAGGACCCAGGGGATCCCGGTGGCTCCGTCGACGGCCATGTTCGACCGGTTGCGGCGTCCCAGGATCATCATGAGCGCGCACAGGCCGAAGCCGACCATGCCCGCCACGATGCCGATCCACTTCAGCCACCCGAGCAGTTGGTCGGCGACGGCGGAGAGACCTGGTGGTGCCACCGGCGACGGATCGGGCACCGCGGCGAGAAGCTGAATCAGCAGGAGCTGCGAAGTCATGCAACGGGTTTACGTGAGCTGCGTTGTCACGGGCAACGACAGCTGTGGATAACCGAGAGGGTTGCCCGGCGGACAAGGGTGAGGCCCTCCCGCCGGGGGAGGACCTCACCAGAGCATCACGTCAAGGTCACCGGCCGATGCCCATCCACAGCACCATCGCCGCGAAGCTGGCCAGGAAGGCCGCCAGGATGAGGGTCACGAGCACGGTGACGACGGCGCGCCACCACCGGACGACGGCGGCCGCGGCGATGAGCGCGAGCAGAACCAGGGTGCTCGCATCGAGTTCAGATCTCATCGGACGTCTCCTCTCGGCTCTGCGGACGGGGTTCTCCATCCGGGAGGTCGTCGTCGCTGCCCGACGTCAGGGCATCTCCGGAGTGGGCGGGGATCGGATCGGCGGCTGCGTCCGCCGCGGCCTCGGCTGCGGAAGGGGGATCGGCCAGGTGGAGGCCGAGTACCTCCGCAGCGACGGCTGGGTCGAGGTGCGGGAACAGGGTCCGCAGCGCCGCGGCGTCCACCGCCGTCGCGCCCAGTTCGACCGTCGCCCGGGGAGCGTCATCCGAGGTGGAGCGCTGGTCGCTCGCTGATGAGGGATCCGATCCGGCGGGTTGTGAGCCCGTCTCTGGGGGGTTGTGTTCTCGTCTGTTCGTCATGATCCGACGGTGCCGGAAAGGGGCGGGACCAGGTCACCACGCGGCTGGACGGGGCGAAGACGTCCCGAATAGGGTCACATTCGTCCCGAAGACGTCCTGGTACGCGCTGTGGGGGTGGGATGGCCAACGAGCGGCTTCGCGCCACGCTGCTGGAGCGAGGCATGACCCCGGCCGATCTCGCCCAGCCGTTGGAGGTCGACGCCAAGACGGTCGAGCGGTGGATCCGGGGACGCGTCCCGTACCGCCGGCACCGGTACGCCGTCGCCGCCATGCTCAAGGTCGACGAGAGCTACCTGTGGCCCGAGGCGCTCAGCGCCGACCAGGTGACCAGCGCGTCCGAGAGCGAGATCATCACCGTCTACCCGCAGCGGTGGATGGTGCCGCGGGACTCCTGGGGTCACCTCTTCGACTCCGCCGAGTCGGAGATCGGGATCCTCGCCTACAGCGGGTTCTTCCTCGCCGACGACGGCGGCCTGCGATCGCTGCTTCTGGACAAGGCTGCCGCCGGGGTCCGGGTGCGCCTGCTGCTCGGCGACCCGGACAGCCCGGAGGTCGCCGAGCGGGGGACCGAGGAGGGCATTGACGACGCGATGCCGGCGAAGGTCCGCAACGCGTTGGCGATGCTGGGATCCCTTCGCGATGCCGAGGGCGTCGAGCTGTACCTGCACGGCACCCCGCTGTACAACTCCATCTACCGTTCCGACGACCAGCTCCTGGTCAACTGCCACGTGTACGGAGTGCCGGCGTCGGAGGCTCCCGTGCTGCACCTGAGGCGGGTCGCCGGCGGCAGTATGGTCAGGACCTACCTCGACAGCTTCGAGCGTGTCTGGGCGGCCAGTCGGCCGGTGGACTGAGGAGGGGTCGTGGCCCGCATCGACTTCTACGACGACCCCGACGCCCCGCCGGCCAACAGCCTCGTGCCCTCGGCCAACGCCGTGGTGGTCGACGACGCCGGGCGGCTGCTGCTGATTCACCGGACCGACAACGACAACTGGTCGCTGCCGGGTGGGGCGATGGACCTGGGGGAGTCGCTGCCTGAGACCGCGGTGCGGGAGGTCCGGGAGGAGACCGGGATCGACTGCGAGATCACTGGTCTGGTGGGCATCTACACCGACCCGAAGCATGTGCTGCTCTACACCAGTGACGGCGAGGTGCGGCAGGAGTTCTCCGTCGTGTTCACCGCCCGGGCCGTCGGTGGGCAGCCGACGCCGAGCAGCGAGAGCCGTGCGGTGGAGTGGGTCGATCGGGAGGACGTGCTCGCCCTGCCGATGCACCGCTCGATGCGGCTGCGGGTGCAGCACTTCCTGGAGAACCGTCCCACCCCTCATCTGGGGTGACGGGGTGATCCACCTCGACCCGAACTGGGTGGACGCCGCCGCCAACGTTTTCTCCGCCGTCGGCACGGTCGGCGCCTTCGCCACGGGCATGGTGCTGCTGTCGCGTGAGCATCGGCGCGAGGCGGTCCGCGCCGAGGAGGAACGTCGGTCCCAGGCGGTGAAGGTCAGCGCCTGGATCGAGGTGGCCCGGACCCCGCAGGGCGGGCGGGAGCTGCACTTCCACGTCCACAACGCCAGCGAGATGCCGATCTTCGAGGTCTCGCTGCCGATGCCCGTTCCCGATGACGACGCGGATGCCGAGGACGGCGACGACGAGGTCGAGTTCATCGGGCTGGTGCCACCCGGGCAGACGATCCAGCGGCCGGCCCCGCGCGAGTGGCTCAAGACGTACTTCTCCCCGGAGCCGGTCCAGATCGAGTTCCTCGACAGCAGCGGCCACCACTGGACCCGCGACGAGCAGGGACTCCTCGCCCGGCCCGGCGCGGAGCGAATGGGTCGTGGGTGACCCGACCCGCCCCCCGCTGGACACCGGCACCGCGCCCTACGACCCCGCCGTCTGTCCGATCGGCCGCAACGCTGTCGGATGTGAGGGGATTCCGTCGCCCTGTGGATCAGCCAGGGGGCCGGCATGTGATCCACGTCACGGTTTGGCGAAATGCGATCGGGCTGGCCTGCCTATATCACTCCCTGTTTGACGTACGTCACCCCTTGGAGTATCGGATTTCACGATAGGGCCGGTCCAAGGTCGTCGGGCTGGTGCATACTCCGCGATCAGTGTCGCGTGGTTGGGCGCGGCTGGGGCGGAGGGGATCATCACCGTGCGGTTGGTGGGGAGTCTTTGTGTCGGGACGCTGGCGGTTGCCCTGAGCTGTGGCGGGGCCGGTGTCGGCGCGGCTGCGGCCGTCGGTGAGGAGCCGGCTGCGGGTCAGCCGGTCTCGGCGTCGGAGCAGGCCGCGGCCAGTGGGACCCGGGTGGAGTTGCCCGAGCAGCGCACGGAGAACGCGACGGTGTTCGCCGAGCCGGACGGGACGTTCACCGCCGAGGTGAGCAACGTGCCGGTGCGGGTGCGGCGGGGAACGGGATGGGTGTCGGTCGATCCGACGTTAATGCGCCGTCCGGATGGGTCGATCGCCCCGCGGGCGAGTGCGGTGGACGTCGTCTTCTCCGGGGGTGGGAGCGCGCCGTTGGCGCGGGTGCGCAAGGACGAGTCGGTGCTGTCGGTGGGCTCCCCGTTCACCTTGCCGACGCCGAGCCTGGAGGGGAACCGGGCGAGGTACGCCGAGGTGTTGCCCGGGGTGGACCTGGTGGTGACCGCGGAGGCCGACACCTTCTCAGAGGTTCTGGTCGTCAAGGACGCCAAGGCCGCCGCCAACTCCCGGTTGAGGTCGCTGAACTTCCCGCTGCGGTCCACAGGGCTTGAGGTCCGGCGGACGGGTGAGGGCGGCCTGGAGGCGGCGGACCGGTTTGGCCGGGTGGTCCTCGCCAGCCCGCAGCCGTTGATGTGGGACTCCACCGCGAACGTGTCCACCGAGGCGGCGAGTACTGTCCCCAGGGCCGTCACCAAGAGCCTGACGGGTTCGACGACAGCCTCCGAGAGCGCGGTGCTGTCCGCTGCGGTGATCGGGGCCGCTACCGATCTGGGGACGGGGGCCACGACGGCCGAGGCAGGAGTGGCTGGTCCGGTGGAGGGCGACCGGGTCGCGGCGATGCCGGTGAGCGTAAGTTCCTCGGCCCTGCAGGTGAAGCCGGACACGGCGTTGCTGTCAGGGTCGGGGGTGACCTACCCGGTCTACATCGACCCGTCGCTGGGGCCGACGAAGAGCGGCTGGTCGATGGTGAACTCCGCCTACCCCAGCCAGGAGTACTGGAAGTGGTCCGGTGATGAGGGAGTCGGGTACAACAACACCACCGGTACCACGATGCGCAAGCGGCTGTTCTTCAAGTTCCCCACCAGCAAGGTCAACGGTGCGACGATCATCTCGGCGAAGTTCTACGTGACCGAGACCTTTGCCTACTCGTGCACGCCGTCCACGATCGAGATCTGGCGTACCGGGGAAGTGACCAGTTCGACGAACTGGAGCAATCAGCCGTCGTGGAAGGCCGAGGTCGACTCGGCGTCGGTGGCCTACGGGCGCAGTGGCTGTGACCCGGACGGGCGGCGGTTGTCGTTCTATGCCACCAAGGCGGTGTCGGTGAACGCGGCGAACAAGACCACCTACACCACGCTCGGGATGCGGGCGTCCAACGAGACCTCCAACACCGGTTGGAAGAGGTTCAACAACACCGCGACGCTGTCGATCTCCTACAACCACCCGCCGACCAAGCCCACCGGGCTGGCGATGCTCAGCCCGAGCAAGCCATGTGTGGCCGGGGATGGTCGCTCGGTCTTCGCCAAGACCAACCTGCCTGATCTGAAGGCCACCCCGCAGGACGCCGACAGCAGCGAGAAGGTCACCGCCGCATTCGAGGTGTGGACCCTGGACGGGGCCACCCGAAAGGCCGCGGTGAACAAGACCGGACTCAGCCCCGGCACCGCAGCCCAGGTGGCCATCCCCACGCTGGCGGAAGGGGACTACAAGTGGCGGGTTCGCACCAAGGACCCGGTGACAGTGAGCCTGTGGGCGGGGTGGTGTGAGTTCAGGGTGGATGCCACCGCCCCACCCGAGCCCACCGTCACTCTGGCCGAGGGCAACGACTACACCCAGGGGTCGGTC
>JAAYAH010000142.1 GCA_012719445.1 Actinomycetales bacterium
GACGCCGTGCCATGGGGTTGACCTTCACCAGTCGTTCCAGGCTCAGCGTGACGGCCGTGACCACCGTGCTGGGGTAGGACAGGGCCCGGCCGCACCCCAGGAGCCGGGTGCGTTCCCTGCGGAACAGCTCCAGGTACTGCCCGGTGGAGATCTCCGCCTCCGCGGTGTAGGCGGCCGCCTGGGCCACAGCCAGGGGGAGCTGTCCCAGCTCCCGGGCCAGGCACCGGGCCACCTCCTGAGGCTCCTGCGGGCAGTGCCCCTGCAGCAGTTCCGTGGCGGCGTCCAGGGCGAGGACGTCGACGGGCACCTCGGCGGCCAGCAGCCGCCAGGTCGGGTTGCGTGAGGTCAGGACGACGTGGGCGCCACTGCCCCCGGCCGGCGGTATGAACGGCTCGACGTCCACCGGCCCTGTGGCGTTGTCCAGGACCAGCAGCCATGAGTCGCGGCGGCGCAGATGCTCGAACACGTAGGTGAGCAGCTCCGCCGAGGACCACTCCTCCATCGCCCCCAGGCGGACGGCGAGCTGCCCGAGCCCGGTGACCATCTCCAGCCGGGTCTCGGCGGCCACCCACCACCCCAGCTGATAGTCCTGCCGGTACCTCTCAGCGAAGGCCCGCACGAGCTGGGTCTTGCCCACCCCCGCGATCCCGTGCACCGCCGCCACCGCCACCGTCGGACCCCCGGTGGACGCGGCATCGAGTGCCCCCCGGATCGCGGCGATCTCGGATTCTCGTCCACGAAACCCGCGCATCGCAGGGGTGATGTTCCACACCCTCGACACGTCCGGATCGTCCCCGCGCAGACGCTCTCCGGCCAAGGCATCCGAAGCGGCCGTGGCCTGGTCCGCCATGCCCGGCCCAGGCGTGGGCGCGGTGGAGGCCGCGGCCTCAGCGCGCGCCTGCCTGGCCGCCCGGGCCAGGATGTCCCCGGTGCCGAAGATCTCATCGCAGCGGCGAGCAAGGTTCACACTCGGGGTACGCCGGCCGTTGAGGACCCGTGACAACTGTCCCGCGTCGATCGGTACCTGACGCGCCAATGCCCGCACCGACAGATCCCGCTCGGCCAGCAGGTCTCTCAGCAGCACGCCGAAGGCCTCCGGCGGCAACGCCATCGACGACCTCCCGTCCGAACCCAGCCTCTCCCGTGGTGCGTTCCCACGCAGTCTGAGCCTTCCACGATCACCGCGGGTGTTGCCAGGCACGGGTGCACGATGGCAACGCCTGGCAACACCTCGACGTCGTCCTCACGGCCACGGGCGATCCACTCCATCCCTCATGAGCCGCAGCGGATGACGGGGGCTGTCGACCAGCCGCGTACACACTGGTGCCCCGAGTACTGCTGGATCAGCTGGGTCAGGTGCGTTGAGCGAGCCCGGCCAGAACCGGTACCGGCACCTCGGAGCGCGACCCGTGGCCCGGGCGCCACCGATGAACGGGAACCAGTCCGGGTTCGATCAGGTCGAGCCTGTCGAACAGGGAATGGATCTGCTCAGGTGTCCTCAGGACCAACGGCGCCGCCATCTCCTCGTACACCCGGACAGCCCGGCGCGTGGTTGCAGCCCGCCGCGCCTGGACGTCGCTGTCGACGTCGGCGAGGTGGGTGATGGCCACGTAGCTTCCCGGAGCCAGAACCTCGCGGAAGGCCCGCACGATCCCGCCCGGGTCCTCTGCCGCCGTCAGGAAGTGCAGGACCGCGACGAACAGCACCGCGACCGGTCGCCTCAGGTCAAGGTGTGCCTGGATGGTGGCCTCGCCGAGGACGGAGGCGGGATCACGCAGGTCCGCCGCGACCGTGACCGTCCGTGGGTCCCGGGACAGCAGGGCCCTGGCGTGGGCCAGGACGACCGGATCGTGGTCGACGTAGATCACCCGGGCCCCGGGGGTCACCTGCTGGGCGATCTCATCCACCGCTCCGGCCGCCGGAAGCCCGGTTCCCAGGTCAAGGAACTGCGTGACACCCGAGCGTGCGAGGTACCGCACCGCGCGTCGCAGGAAGGCCCGGTTTGTCAGCGCTCCCTGCACGGCCCAGGGCGCGATCTCGGCGACCGCGTCGCCCAGGACCCGGTCGGCGACGAAGTGATCTTGCCCGCCGATCCAGTAGTTGTCGATCCGGGCGGGATTGGGCCGCCCCGGCTCGAGCGCCCCCAGCGGAAGCCCTGTGCGGGCTCATCCGGTCACCGCGCCAACGCATCCTGGCACAACGGGGCGGGTTCACGATGGAGGGCGGGAGCGACGACGGGTCCTAACCGGCATCGTCGCTCCCGCCAGCGTGAGAGGCGCCCACCCCTGCCGTCACCGGTCAGAAGACACCGCGATGCGTCACGGTCTGGCGTCCTAGCCACCTTCCAGGTCACCGGTGGGGGTCCTGGCGCCGACGGACGTGGTCGCGGGTGCCGGGGAGGTCTCGGCCATGGATCAACCTGACCTCGCTGCGGTGTTGACGTACCAGAGTTGTCCCGTTGCCCTGTGTTGCCAGGGTTCCGTCTGCACTCGTGAGAAGTGGTGCGAGGGACGGCGATCGGCACCGACCAGGTTGCTGGGGGGCCTTGCACGCCGACTTCGGGTGTCTCTGTATGTCACGGTTGATGTCATGTCGGTTGAGTTGGTCGGTCGCGAGGCCGAGTATGCGGGGCATCTTCTCCTTGCCTGGCCGGGGTCGAGTCTGGGGTTGGGCGTCGTACAGCGCGAGGTGCTCGGGGCTATGGCCGACATGGTCGAGTCGTTGTTGTCCTCCGACGCAGGGATGGCCCGGTGCGGCACGGTGCGTCGTCTCGACGTGCCCGCGGGGCCATGGTCGTCGGTGAGCGCGATCTCCCTTGCCGGCAACCCGTCGCGTGGCCAGGTGTGGGAGGCCCTGGAGGACGCCTTCGGTGCCTGCGCGGGGCGGGTGTTCGTGAGCGCGGCGGCGATGCCTCCGCTGGCTCTGGACCTTGTTGAGGCGGTCGTGGGCGCCGCGGTTGTGTCGACGTCGTCGACCGGGACGGGCGGCGAGGTACCAGGTGCGATCTCGTTTCGCGTGCTGGTGGCCGACACGGAGCGGGCGGCGGGCGTCGAACAGGGGGCGCGTCTTGTGGCGCGGGCGCTCGGCAGGGCACGGGCTTGGACGGACGCGCCGGGGAACCGGCTGGGTCCATCGGAGTTCGTCGAGGAGTTGTGCGAGCAGGGTCGGGTAGCCGGGCTGGAGGTGACCAGGCTGGACGGTGCAGAGTTGGCAGCCCGCGGGTACGGGGGCATCACCGCGGTTGCCGGTGGGTCCTCGCAGCCGGGGTGGTTGGTGCGTCTAGACCACAGGCCGCCCGACGTGAACGCCCGGGCGCCTGTCGCGCTGGTGGGTAAGGGCGTCACCTTCGACTCCGGTGGCCTGTCGTTGAAGACCGGATCGGTGATGGCCTCGATGCGGCGCGACATGGCGGGCGCGGCGGCGGTGGGGGCGGTGATGCTGGCGTTGCCGACCCTCAGGGTGCAGGCGGCGGTGCGTGCCTACATTCCCGTGGTGGAGAACATGCCGGGAGGCTCGGCGTACCGGCCAGGGGACGTGGTGACGTTGTACGGCGGGCGCAGCGTGGAGATCGACACCACGGACGCAGAGGGACGCCTGATCCTTGCCGAGGCGATGGTCACGGCGTTCGAGGACGGCGCGCAGGAGGTCATCGAGGTCTCGACCCTGTGCGGGGCCGGGGTCCTCGGGCGGCACCTCTCGGGCGTGATGGGTGAGGACGCCCTCGTGGGACATCTGCTCGCGGCAGCCCACGAGGCCGGTGAGGGCCTGTGGCGCATGCCGCTGCCAGTACAGGTACGCGAGGGGCTGCGCTCGACGGCGGCCGACCTTCACCAGGTCGTCCCCGGGGGCGAGTGGGATTCGCCGATGATCCAGGGCGGTGCGTTCCTGTCGCACTTCGTGCCCGAAGGACGCGCGTGGGCCCACATCGACCTCGGCGGTCAGGTGACGCGGACCAGTACGTCGGGGACGGTCGCCAGCGGCGTGCCGGTGCGCACGCTGCTGCGGTTCCTGACAGGTCGGGCGTCGCGGAACGACCATGCCGGGTGACGCTCGCCCGCCAGCCTGTTTCCGGGGCGGCGGTACGATGGTGGACGCGGAAAGCGTTGAAAGGGACTAGTAGTCGGGCTGGCGGCCCGTGCGAGCCGGGGACGGTGTGAGCCCGGCGGTGCGCGCCCGACGAAGATCGCCCTGGAGCCGCCGGAAGAACGGCCCGCCCCGGTGGGCTCACTAGACCCGGCACCGCGACCTTCGAGAGTGGCTGTCCTGCGTCTTGCGGGCGGCAAGGAGGGTGGTACCGCGGCGCGGACGCGTCGTCCCTCCATCGGTCGTACACACACGTCTGATGGAGAGGAAGTCTGGGCATGACGAACCGGCCTGAGCTGAAGCCGCTGCCCACGGAGCTGGACCTGCCGAGTCTGGAGCAGGAGACGCTCAAGCGCTGGGAGGCCACAGGCGTGTTCGCCCGCAGCCTTCAGCGCACCGCCGACGGCCCGCGGTGGACGTTCTACGAGGGCCCACCGACCGCGAACGGCAAGCCGGGCACCCACCACGTCGAGGCGCGGGTGTTCAAGGACCTATTCCCGCGGTTCAAGACGATGAAGGGTTTCCACGTCCAGCGGCGGGGCGGGTGGGACTGCCACGGCCTACCGGTGGAACTGGCGGTGGAGAAGGAGCTGGGGTTCACCGGCAAGGCCGACATCGAGGTCTACGGCATCGCGGAGTTCAACGCGAAGTGCCGTGAGTCCGCGCTGGGGAACGTCGCGCAGTTCGAGGCGATGACCCGGCGCATGGGCTACTGGGTCGACATGGACTCCGCGTACCTGACGATGTCTCCGCAGTACGTGCAGAGCGTGTGGTGGGCCCTGAAGACGATCTTCGACAAGGGCCTGCTCGTCGAGGACTACCGGGTCACCCCGTACTGCCCGAAGGACGGCACGCCGCTGTCTGACCACGAGGTCTCTCAGGGCTACCAGGACGTCACCGACCTGTCGGTGTACGTGCTGTGCCCCCTGGTCGACGGTCCGTTCGCCGACCGTGGAGCCAGTCTGCTGGTGTGGACGACGACGCCGTGGACGCTCGTGTCGAACACGGCCGTCGCGGTCAACCCGGGTGTTGATTATGCCCTGGTCGAGGCTAAGGACGGGCGGCTGGTCGTGGTGGCGGCCGACCTGGTGGCCTCAGCCGGCGAGGATGCCCGCGTGCTGGAGAAGGTGCCCGGTTCCGCGCTGGTGGGTTCCGCGTACCGGCGCCCGTTCGACCTGGTCGACGAGGCCGGGTTCGGACAGGGTGCGCATCGGGTGCTGGGCGCCGACTACGTCACCGTGGAATCCGGCACGGGCCTGGTGCACCAGGCGCCGGCCTTCGGCGCCGACGACTGGGCGGTGTGCCGGACGGCGGGGCTGGAGCTGGTGAATCCGATCGACGCCACGGGGCACTTCGAGCAGGACGTGCCGCTGGTCGGCGGCCTGTTCTTCAAGGACGCCGACCAGGTGCTCGTGGACGATCTGCGCGAACGCGGCCTGCTGTGGCGTCTTGCGCCCTATACCCATTCGTACCCGTTCTGCTGGCGGTGCCACACCGCGTTGATCTACTACGCGCTGCCGTCGTGGTACATCCGCACCACCGCGATCCGCGAGACGTTGCTGGCGTCGAATGAGGCCACGAACTGGTACCCGGCCCGGATCAAGCACGGCCGGTACGGGGCATGGTTGGACAACAACGTCGACTGGGCCCTGTCGCGTAACCGGTACTGGGGCACCCCACTACCGGTGTGGCGGTGCACCGCCGATCCCTCGCACCTGACGTGCGTCGGGTCGTTGACCGAACTCGGTGACCTGGCCGGGGCGGACCTGTCGGACCTTGATCCGCACCGTCCCTACGTCGACGACATCGTGTTGACCTGCGCGCAGTGCGGTCAGGAATCTCGGCGGGTGCCCGAGGTCGTCGACGTGTGGTTCGACTCCGGGGCGATGCCGTTCGCCCAGTGGGGTGCCCCGCACCAGAACCTGGCCGAGTTCGAGGCCGCGCACCCGGCGCAGTTCATCTGCGAGGCGATCGATCAGACGCGCGGTTGGTTCTACTCCCTCATGGCGATCGGCGCCCTGCTCCACGGGCGTTCCCCGTACGAGAACGTCGTGTGTCTGGGGCTCATCCTCGATGGCGAGGGCCGCAAGATGAGCAAGCACCTGGGCAACGTGCTCGACCCGTTCACCTTGTTCGACGCGCACGGCGCTGACGCCGTGCGGTGGTTGATGCTCGCCGGTGGTTCGCCGTGGGCCGACCGGCGCCTGGGCGTCGAGGCCGTCGAGGAGGCGGTGCGCAAGGTCCTGCTGACGTACTGGAACACGGCATCGTTCTTCGCCGTCTACGCCCACGCCAACGGCTGGTCGTACGATCCCGCTGCGGTTCCGTCTTTGGCCGACCGGCCGGTGATCGACCGGTGGATCGTCTCCGAGCTGCACGCCACCGTCGCCGCGGTGGACGCGGCGTTGGAGGACTTCGACTCCGCCGGGGCAGCTCGACAGATCACGGCGCTGCTGGACAGCCTGTCGAACTGGTACGTGCGCCGCAGCCGCCGTCGTTTCTGGGCCGGAGACCCGGCCGCGTTCGCGACCCTGCACGAGTGCCTTCAGACCCTGACCCGGCTGCTGGCCCCGTTCACGCCGTTCCTGACGGACTACCTGTGGGGGCGGTTGTTCGCCACCGACGAGGTCGACTCGGTGCATCTGGCCCAGTGGCCGGTGGCCGACGCAGCGGTAATCGACGAGCGTCTGCGCGAGCAGATGCGCCTGGTGCAACGGGCCGTGGAGGTCGGGCGTGCCACGCGCGCGGCGGCCAAGGTGCGCACCCGTCAGCCGCTGGCCCGCGCCATGGTCGCGGTCTCCGGCTTCGAGGACCTCGGCGAGGAACTGCGCGCCGAGATCGCCGAGGAGTTGAACGTGGCCGAGGTCACGCTCATGACCGACGACCTGGTGGAGACGAGCCTGAAGCCGAATTGGCGGGCCCTGGGCGCGAGGTTCGGCAAGGGGACTCAGAAGATCGCTGCGGCAGTGTCGCAGGCGGAGCCCCCCGCCTCGTGGCCGTTGACGGTCGTCGTGGACGGCGCCGAGCACGAGATCGCCCAGGATGAGGTCACGATCGCGCAGACCCCGCGCGAGGGGTGGGCGGTGTCCACCGAGGCCGGCACGTCGGTCGCCCTCGACCTGGAGATCACCGACGAGCTGCGCCGAGAGGGCTTGGTCCGCGACGTGCTGCGTGTCGTGCAGGATCAGCGCAAGGCGGCCGGGCTGGAGGTCACCGACCGGATCGAGGTGCGTTGGAGCAGCACGGACGCCGAGACGGCCCGCGCGGTGCGTGAGCATGCTGAGCAGATCGCAGCGGAGGTGCTGGCTGTGGCCTTCAGCGAGAGCCCCGCAGTACAGGAGGCGTCCGGGCAGTGGCACGAGCATGTCTCGGCCGATCTCG
Source organism: Actinomycetales bacterium (assembly GCA_012719445.1). GTDB lineage: Bacteria > Actinomycetota > Actinomycetes > Actinomycetales > Kineosporiaceae > JAAYAH01. The sequence continues at coordinate 7,465 of JAAYAH010000142.1, forward strand.
GTCTGATGGTGCGTCTGATTCGGCGCCCGCGTTCGTGAGACGTTTGTGACCCAGGATGGGCCGCGTTCCCTCCCGGGGCGCGGTCCATCCTGGGTCAGCGGCCGGTTCAGGAGGCGATCAGGTGCGGTGACTCCGAGCAGATGAAGCGGGCCGGGCACGTGACGCAGCGGGCAGGGGGCTCCATCGCGTCGCGGTAGGCGCGCAGACGCTCGCTGAGCCGTTGTGCCCCGTCCGCAGCCAGGTCTCCCAGCGGTGCGCCGGCCAGGCCTGCCATCCACCAGCACTGACCGTCGTAGGAGACGTACGCGTAGTTCTTCTCCAGGTTGCGGCAACGTCGCCCGGCCGGTGTTCCACGCACCGCGTCGATGAGGTAGCCATAGACCAGCAGCTTGCGCGGCAGGCGCGCGAAGCGGGTCAGGGCTTCGCGTGCCTGGGACAGCGACGGTACGAGGGAGTCGTCGGGCTCCCGATCGAGGTTCGGCAGCATCTCCCGCAGTCGCCAGCGGCCCACGCCTGCGGTCGCGAGCCTGTCCTCGGTGGCCTCCAGGCGCCCGAGGAGACGGCGGGTGAGCACCGAGCTGGCCGTGACGGTGATCGAGGAGCCCAAGCGTTCCACGAGGCCTTCGACGGCTTGGATTCGCGCTGCGGCGTAGTCCTCGGCCCGCTGGTAGCTGTCGGTGTCGTCCTGGGGGTCGTTGATGCTCACATCGATCTCGATCAGGCCGCGGGACACGAGACGTGCCACGACGTCGGGGTCCGCCAGCAACCCGTTCGTATTGATCTTCGACTCGATGCCGTGAGCGGCCAGCACGTCGAAGAGAGACTCGATGTCCTGGTGCAGGAACGGCTCGCCGCCGGTGATGGACACCCTAGTCAGGCCACGTGAGACCAGGTCCGAGATCATGCGGTCGAAGTGGTCGGGATCCCACTCGCGCCGTTGGGCGCCGGTGGTCGTCACGGATACCGGGCAGTGCTTGCAGGTGAGGTTGCACAGGTTGGTGATCGCGATCCCGGCGTAGAAGATCGGCTCACCCTCGACGACGCGCACCCGGGTCTGGCCGGTGCACAGCGTGTGCTGCGGTCGCGGTCGCGGCTCGTCCAGGGTCACCACGCTGGAGGGAGCGAAGGAGTACAGGCGGTCCTCGTCGGCGACGTACACGTGTTCCATGCGGCTTCTCCAGGTCAGTCAGTCGTGTGCACGTCGCGCCAGGGCTTCGTGGAGGGCCCGGGTGACGGGTTGGTAGAGGCGTTCGGTGTGCAGACGGCAGGCGCCGGGGTCCGGCCCGTCCACGCCCGCGCAGGCCCCCAATGCGCCCACGCGGCAGCCCGTCCCACAGAAGGAGAGCAGGTCGCAGACCGAGCAGACGCCGTTCGACGCCGCGACGTCGGCGACGGTGCGGGTCTTGAACGGCGCGTAGGAGTCATAGACCGGGTCGATGCCGTCGCGCAGCAAGTTGCCGACGACAAACTGCGGGTCGGATAGGTCTTGGCACCACGAGACGTCGGCATTGGGCCACACGGGAAAGGTGCGGCAGGGGCACACGGGGTCGTCGTCGGTGTAGGAGTCGAGGAAGTAGGCCATCCCGTCGAGGTACTTCAGCACGTGGCCCGCCTCCAGCTCGAAGGGCATGCCCTGAGCGGCCCACCGTCCGACGACGTCGGCCAGCAGCGCGATGCTCTCCTGCGTGGAAAGCGCTGCTTGCGCGCGGTTGTCGGTCCAGGCCCCGGCGTTGAACGGCGAGTCCAGGCGCCACCGCTCGAAGCCATGTGTCTCCACGACGTCGTGAAGGCGCTCCAGGGCAGCAGTGTCCACTCCGGCGTGCAGCATCGTGTTGATGAAGACCTGTTGACCCAGCGCCCGCAGCCTGTCCGCGCCCTCCAGCGCGGCGCGGAAGGAGCCGTGGCCACGCAGCGCGTCGTGTGCGCGTTCGTCGCCGTCCAGGCTGACGTACCAGCGCAGCGGACCAGCGGTGTCGATGATCTCGCGCAGCATACGTTCACGGTGCGTCAGCAGAGTCGCGTTGGTGAACACACTGGAGACGCGCGCCCCGGCCCCGACGAGATCGCCGACCAGCCGGGCCAGGTCGCCGACCATGAAGGGCTCTCCGCCGGTCAGGTCCACGGGCTTGCCCAGGGACGCCACCAGAGCGACGAGGCGGGAGCGGTCGCTCTCACCTAGCCGGGCGGCGGTGGGTGAGCCGTCGATGTAGCAGTGTCGGCAGTGCAGGTTGCACGCGAGGGTGACGTAGAGCGCGACCCTCTGGACGAGGGGGTACGCGTCCACGGCGGGCGCTTCGGCCCTCTCGTCCAGAGGGAGCGTCATTGCGGGTCAGCCCCCGTTGTTGGAGTTGATCGTGGGCTTGTGCGACACGTTGACGGAGCCGGCGCAGGCGAGGACGCCGGCGCCCTGGAGTTCCGCGAGCACCGTGTCGACGTCGCTGCGCAACGCTGCGGCGGTGGCCGGGATGGTCAGGACGGCGGAGTCCGGCTCGGGGACGCGGGGGTTGTTCGGAGAACTGAAGTCCATAGTGTTCCTCCAGTCGTGCTCGATCTGCGGGCGCGGCTCTGGCGCTCCCGGCCCGATGTGCTCGATACATCCGCAACCGGGCGTATGCATTGAAGCACTGACTGGAGCTAGCGACCCAGACAAAAGGTCCGGGTACCTCCTGAACGGTCGCCGCGGCGCCGCTCAGGCCGCCAGAACGCGCCGCCACTCGTGCGCGACGACAGAGGATGTGCGCTCAAGGAAGCAGGTGACGAGTGGGAGGGTACTTGGCGCGGCTCCTACAAGGGATAGACGCCCTCGCCCTCGATCAGGTGCACGCCCGTGGGGGCAGCCGTGCGAGGTTCTCGTCCCACGCGGGGTGGTGGGTATGGGCGGCCTTCACCCGCGGGAAGACTGCGACCGGTGTCGAGGTGCCCGGGGCCTCGCTGGCCTGTGTCAGGGCTTGGGTGTCGGCGGCGCCGGTGGCGAGTTCTGCGACGAAGTTGGCGGTAGCCGGTGCGACCACGTGGCAGTCGATCCTCGGGTGCGGGCTCGACCCGTTCGGCAGGCGGGGTGTCCACCGCACCGGCAGGCATGTCCCCTTGACCAGGGCGTCCAGGTCGCCAGGTGAGAACCACGGTGCCACCGTCGGCGTCAACATCACCGCGATCGGCGCCTTGCCACGAGCAGCGGGTCGAACAGTGCGTTGGCGACCTCCAGAGTGCCGCCTGCGACGTGGACCACCGCACCGACCGTCCCGGCAACCTCAGGGTCTCCTTTGGAAGTGCGATCCAGTCCTTGACCCGCGCGCGACGCCAGGTGAGGCTCGGCATCGCTCGACGAAGCTGAGGTTCGGGTGGACCTCATGCGTCTGGTGTCAGCAATTGGCGGGCGAGGGTGATGGCGTCGTGGACGTCTTGGCTGCTTCCTGTTGCGGCTTCTTCGATCATGTCGAGGGCGTGGTGGGCCAGGGAGCGGACCTGGGCCAGGCGGGCCTCGGCTTGTTCCTGCATCTCGGCGACGATGCGGTGGGTGGTGCGGGTGCTCTGCTGTCGGGCCATTTCGATGAGTGCCTGGGAGGCGTCGGCGTCCTGGGGGTGTTCCAGGCAGTAGGCCCAGAAGGCGGCCTCGTTGGTCGCCGGTAGGGGGGCGCGGGCGTGCAGCCACGCCTGCCAGGTGGGGGAGTCGGGCTCGATCGTGGAGGTGACCTGAACA
>JAAYAH010000143.1 GCA_012719445.1 Actinomycetales bacterium
ACGACGCCGACGGTGCCCGCGGCCGACAGGGCTCCTCCGCCAAGGTCGCCCTGCCCGACGGCTGGCTCGACGACCCCGAAGATGACATGGTCGCCGCCGCCGGCGCCGACGCCATGAACTCCGGCGGTTAGTGCTCAGGCTCGACTCACTTGACCCCGTCCCGAACGGGGTTGCTGCCCGACCACCGGAATTGTCCTCATCCCCGGTTGATCCCCGGTTTGCCAGCGCCCCCGGCCACCAAGTCATATGATGGAGCGCATGCGAGTAGCCTATCGGGAACATCTTGAGAGTTTCGCCCATGACCTCATCGTCATGTGCGATTCGGTGCAGTCGATCATGGCCAACGCCTCCGAAGCGCTGCTCACCTCCTCCCTCGAGCCCGCTGAGCAGGCACTGTCCACCGCTGACGAGCTCGAGGAGGTGCGGGTCCGCTGCGAGGAACGCGCCGTCGCCCTCCTGGCCCTTGAGGGCCCGGTGGCCCGTGACCTGCGCCAGGTCGTCTCCTCCATCTACATCGTCGAGGACTTCGACCGGATGGCCGCACTCGCCATGCACATCGCCAAGGCCGCCCGCCGCCGCCACCCCGAAAGCGCCCTGCCGGACCCCATGAAGGGCTACTTCCAGGAGATGGCACGCCTGGTCGGCGAGATGGCGGAGAAGACCCGCGACATCCTCGTCGACCCCAACGCCGACGTCGCCCTCGTCCTCGGGGAGGACGATGACGCGGTCGACGACCTCAACGAGTACATGCTCACCCTGCTCACCCAGCGCGAGTGGGAGCACAGCACCCGCGAGGCCGTCGACGTCGCCCTGCTGGCCCGCTACTACGAACGCTATGCCGACCACTGCGTCAACGTCGCGGCCCGAATCGTCTACCTCTCCTCCGGCCTCAACCCGACGCAGTACGTGGAGAAGCAGGAACGCGACCGCGCCGAGGCCGACATGACCCAGCGTTTCGAGGAACTGGAGCGCCTGTTCTCCCAGCACCGCCGCTGATCATCGCGGTTCCAGCACCACCGGCCGCGAGATCCACCCGTTGATCGGGTGCGTCGCCCGGACCCCCGCCTCCGAGGAGGGGCGCACCGTGGCGGCGGCCAGCAGTTCCGTGACAAACGCCCGCAGCTCCAGCATCGACAGGGGTCTTCCGGGGCAGGCGTGGGGGCCGATGCCCCAGACCAGATTGTGGCCCGCATTCGCGTCCGGATCGAAGGCGTCCGGGGTACCGAACGCTTCGGGGTCGCGGTTAGCGGCGGTCCAGTGTATCCGCACACGCTGGCCGGCGGGCACCTCGACCCCACCGAGCGTGACCGGGCATGTGGTGACCCGGCGGTTGGACACGAACGGGTCATCCAGCCGCAGGAGCTCATCGATGACGGCGGTGAACTCCGCCTCGGAGACTCCCCGCCGGAGCCGGTCCTGCAGGGCCTCGTCGGCAGCGAGTGCCGCCACGACGACACCGATGCACAGCGCCATGGAGCTGAGGTCTCCTCCGGTCCAGTTGCGCAGGACGGACACGATTTCTGCCGGCTCGAGTGGTCGACCGAGGCTGGTGTCGTGCACCAACCTGGCGGTCACGTCGTCGAACGCTGTCGGGTCCGCCATTCTAGGTTCGATGACACCCGCGATGATGTCGTCGAAGTCCGCCGCCACTGCCGCCGTACGGTCCCTGTCACCGGAACGGGTGGCGGCGACGTTCTCCCGTACCCATGCGATCAGCCGGGGTTCCAGATCACCCGGCCAGCCGAGCCAGGCGGTCATCGCCCGCACGGCGAAGGAGATTCCCGGCCCCTGCACCGCATCGACCGTGCCGCCGAGATCATGCTCCCCGATCACCGCGCGGGCAATGCGGTGGAAGTCCGCGGCATGCTTCTCAACAACCCCGGGCGCCAGGTACGCGTCCACCAGGCCGCGGTAGCGGGCATGGTCCGCACCATCGAGACCGTTGGGCAGCTGCAGGTGTGTGGAGGCCCGGGAGCTGTAGCGCCGGGGATCAGTGGCAACCTCGACGACCTCCGTGTGGCCGGTGACGAGCACCTCCCCGCCGCTGGTGTGGACGACGGGGCAACGGGCAGGGGACGCCAGAAGGTCGTCCCCGAGGGCGCGGGGATCCCGGCCGACAGGATCCACGGGGTCTGCCACTGGCATGCTCTTACTCCTGTTTTTCTCGGATTAATTGGTGCGTTCTCCACCATAGACCCGTGGACCGGCACCAGCGTCTGACACCGGGCCCGGATTTGCCCCTTCCGGGAACCCCGTGTCAGACGCTGGTGCTGCCCTGCCCCGGGCCACGGTGACATTGCCCCCGGGAAAGCAGAAGACGGGCCCGCAGCACAGGTGCTGCGGGCCCGTCGGCCGGTGAACCAGATTTATCCGAAGCGGCCGGCGATGTAGTCCTCGGTCTCCTTCTGGTCCGGGTTCTCGAAGATCTTCTTCGTGTCACCGAACTCGACGAGGCGGCCCGGCTTGCCGGTGGCCTCGAGGGAGTAGAAGGCG
>JAAYAH010000017.1 GCA_012719445.1 Actinomycetales bacterium
ACCGGGGCCTCCCCACGCATGTCGGCAAGGCCGGGCAGCAGCCACTGCCCAGCAACCCACGAAGTTGCGTGAGCGAGGCCCCGGCCCGCAACCACCCCACCTCAGGCGGTCACCACATACGGTCTGAGGCACCGACCCAGGACCGGCACAGCTGAGGCACCGGCCCAGGACCGGCACAGCTCCGGCGCACCGGCCGCTCAGGAGCCGGTGGGACCCTGCTGGTGAGCCCCCGCCGTTCAGGCGGGGGCTCACCAGCGTCCGAGCACCGCAGCGCCCGTCGCCGGAGCAGCCTTCCCCCCGTCGGCGGGACGGCTACGCCGGCCAGGCCTGACTGATCCTCGTCCGGGTGTCCTCCAGCAGCTCGGGCAGGGCCCTGGTCCGCGCGATGATCGGCAGGAAGTTGGAGTCGCCACCCCAGCGCGGCACCACGTGCTGGTGCAGGTGCGCGGCGATCCCGGCCCCCGCCACAGCCCCCTGGTTCATGCCGATGTTGAACCCCGTGCACCGGGAGATCTTCGTCAGCACCCGCATCGCCGTCTGGGTCAGTTCGCCGAGCTCGACGGTCTCCTCGACGGTGAGGTCAGGGTAGAGCGCGACGTGACGGTACGGGCAGACCAGGACGTGACCGGTGTTGTACGGGTACCGGTTCATCACCACGAAGCAGTGGGTTGCCCTGGCGACCACCAGCCCCCGGTCGTCGTCCAGCCCCGGAGCACGGCAGAACGGGCACTCCGGTCCCGCCTCCGAGGTCGGCGGTCGGTCGTCGCCCTGGAGGTACGCCATCCGGTGCGGGGTCCACAGCCGCTGGAACCCGTCCGGAATGCCGGACAGGTCTCCCTGCGGCACCGCCTCCGCGTCAGGCCACCCCTCGGTCACACGCTGATTCTAGGGAAGGACACGATCGCCCGGACGGGCGACCCGGCTGGCACTCGACTGGGGTGAGTGCTAATAATGGGTTAGCACTCGGACAGGACGAGTGCCAACAACGGCCCTGGTCCCGCCCGAGCGGGATCTCCTCGGCGGCCCCCGCCGGGAGCGTCCCACCCGGGCCGACCGTGAGACCGGTACACCGAACGAGGAGGTTGTCGTGGTGACCCGTTACGACCCGTTCCGCGACTTCGACCGGCTGGCGGAGCGGCTCTTCACCGCAGCGGCGGACGCCGGCCAGACCATGCGGGCGCTTCCCATGGACCTGTACCGCTCCGGCGACCACTACGTGCTGCACTGCGACCTGCCGGGTGTCGACCCCGGGTCCGTCGAGGTCGGCGTCGACGGCCGGGTGCTCACCATCAGGGCGCAGCGCTCCCCGCGCGCCGAGGACGTCGAGTGGCTCGCCAACGAGCGCCCGACCGGCACGTTCGCCCGTCAGCTGACCCTCGGCAACGGCCTGAACCTGGACAACATCCAGGCCACCTACGCCGACGGGGTGCTCACCCTCACCCTGCCGGTGGCAGAGGAGGCCAAGCCCCGCCGCATCACCATCACCCACGAGACCGGCTCCCAGGCCATCAGCGGAGCCTCGCGGTGATCGCCTGATCCGACCGACCCGTCACACGCCGCGTCCCTCGCCTCCGCGGAGGCGAGGGACGCGGCGTGTGAGGGAAGTCGCCGGGTCGGGAGGACGCCGGGTCGGGAGGACGCCGGGTCGGGGAGGGCGCTCCCTAGACCTGTGCCCTGGTCCGCACCGCCTCGACGATGCGCTCGACCGCCTTGTCGACGGGCACCCCGTTGTCCTGGGTGCCGTCCCGGTACCGGAAGGACACGGCCCCCTTGGCTGCGTCCTCCTCCCCCGCGATGAGCAGGAACGGGACCTTCTGCTTCGTGTGGGTGCGGATCTTCTTCGGCATCCGGTCGTCGGAGGCGTCGACCTCCACCCGGACGCCCTCGGCCCGCAGCCGGGAGGCGACGCCGTCGAGGTACGGCACGTGCGCGTCGGTCACCGGGATGCCGACCACCTGCACCGGTGCCAGCCAGGGCGGGAACGCTCCGGCGTAGTGCTCCAGCAGCACCCCGAAGAACCGCTCGATGGAGCCGAACAGCGCGCGGTGGATCATCACCGGACGCTGCCGGGTGCCGTCCGCCGCGGTGTACTCCAGCTCGAACAGCTCCGGTTCGAAGAAGTCGAGCTGGATGGTCGACAACTGCCAGGTGCGGCCGATCGCGTCCTTGGCCTGCACCGAGATCTTCGGCCCGTAGAAGGCGGCGCCGCCCGGGTCGGGCACCAGTTCCAGCCCCGACTCGGCGCCCACCTCGGCCAGGGTGCGCGTCGCCTCCTCCCAGGTGGCCTCGTCGCCGACGGACTTCTCCGGGTCGCGGGTGGACAGCTCCAGGTAGAAGTCGTCCAGGCCGTAGTCCCGTAGCAGATCGAGGACGAAGGTGAGCAGGCCGACCAGCTCGGCCTTCATCTGCTCCCGGGTGCAGTAGATGTGCGCGTCGTCCTGGGTGAAGCCGCGGGCCCGGGTGAGCCCGTGCACGACGCCCGACTTCTCGTACCGGTACACGCCGCCGAACTCGAACAGCCGCAGCGGGAGCTCCCGGTAGGACCGGCCACGGGACCGGAAGACCAGGTTGTGCATCGGGCAGTTCATGGGCTTCAGGTAGTAGTCCTGGCCCTGCTTGGTGACGTTGCCCGCGGCGTCCCGCTCCTCGTCCATCCGCATCGGCGGGTACATCCCGTCGGCGTACCACTCCAGGTGCTTGGACGTCTCGAACAGGTGGGCCTTGGTGATGTGCGGGGTGTTGACGAAGTCGTACCCCGCCTCCTTGTGCCGGCGACGGGAGTAGTCCTCCATCTCCATCCGGATGATCCCCCCCCTGGGATGGAACACCGGCAGCCCGGAGCCGATCTCGTCGGGGAAGGAGAACAGGTCGAGCTCCGCCCCGAGCCGGCGGTGGTCTCGGCGCTCGGCCTCGGCCAGCCGGTTCAGGTAGGCCTTGAGGTCGTCCTTCGTCGCCCACGCGGTCCCGTAGAGACGCTGCAGCTGCGGGTTCTTCTCGCTCCCCCGCCAGTAGGCCGCCGCGCTGCGCATGAGCTGGAAGCCGTTGGCCAGCAGCCGGGTGCTGGGGACATGCGGCCCGCGACAGAGGTCCTTCCACGCGGTCGAGCCGTCCCGGCGGAGGTTGTCGTAGATGGTCAGCTCGCCGCCGCCCACCTCGACCGAGGCGCCCTCGGCCGCCTGGTCGACGTCGCTGCCGCCCTTGAGCCCGATGAGCTCGATCTTGTACGGCTCGTCGGCCAGCTCGGCGCGCGCCTCGCCGTCCGTCACCACACGCCGCCGGAAGGTCTGGCCCTCCTTGACGATGCGCTGCATGACCTTCTCGATCGCCTTCAGGTCCTCCGGGGTGAAGGGGCGGTCGACGTCGAAGTCGTAGTAGAAGCCGTCCCGGACCGGCGGGCCGATCCCGAGTTTCGCCTCGGGGAAGAGCTCCTGGACCGCCTGGGCCATGACGTGGGTGCAGGAGTGGCGGAGCACGGCGAGGCCCTCCTCGCCGTCCGCCCGCACCGGCTCGACGACGTCCCCGTCCGCCAGCGGCGCATCGAGGTCACGCAGGTCACCGTTGACCTTGACGACGAGCACCGAGCGGTCGGACGCGAACACGTCGGCCCCCGTCGTGCCCGTGTCCACCGAACGGACCTCGCCGAGAACGGACACGGTGATCTGGGGGGACACGACGGTCGCCTCCTCGAACTCGATGTGGATGCCGGATCGCGTCGCCGTGCCGTCACAGCAGGCGGAGCGCGACGCCGCCCGGTCGCGCCGGCCGTCGAGAGGCCGTGGCGGTGGCCTTCCGGGACGTCGTGATGCTACCGACTCACCGGAACGGACCCCGACCCCCGTTCGCCCGGCCCTGCCAGAACCGGACCACAGCAGGGGGAGGGGCAGCCGGACGGCGACCGGGGGACGGGCCGCGACCCGCCCCCCGGGTGGTGACCGCTCGCTCGCCCATCCCGCCACGAAGGCGCCGACCGACCGATCACCGGGTGCGGTGTCCCGCAGACGGCGCGCCGCCATCTGATCCACCGGCGCCCCAGCTGTCTCACCACACCGTCCGGACCACGTCACCGGCCGGCCGGCGCGGCGACCGGACAGTGACGTGACAGTCCACCGGGACCAGCCCGGAGCAAGGACGCTTGATTCTACGGGTATGCCCACATTGATGACCATTAGCGACGATGGCCACTGGCGACGATGACCACTGCGATGACGGCCATCCGTGACCGATGGGCGATCCGTCGCGCCCGCCACCGGCGAGGCGGCTGTCGGCATGCCGGCAGCCGCAACCGACCAAGGCTCACGCCTCGGCGACGGCCCGTTCCGGGGCGATGACGACCACCGGGTGCAGGTCCGGGTCGAGCCAGCACAGGAGCTCCAGGAGCGGCTCCCGGTCGAGGGCGACGCTGCCGTCGGTGGAGAATCCCGTCGTCGCCCGGAGGAAGATGCCCGAGCCCATGGTGCGCGTCGGCGCCGGACGGTTGAAGTCGACCACGATCGCGTACGGATACTCCGCCCGGTGGCTCACGATCCGCTCCGAGGCGCGGCGGCCCGCCTCCGTGGGATGGAACCCGCCCCGTTCCCCGGCCCGCAGGGTGTTGTAGTGGGGACTCATCGGGTCGGCGACCCACCAGTGGTCCTGCGAGACCACGTGGGTGTACGGCAGCCGGGTCCCCGGGTCGGCCTCCAGGCCGAAGGCCATGGTCAGGGTGAAGGTCCCGGCGGGGGTGGTACCGGAGCCCTGCACCCTCCGTCGGGCGGGGATCATCCCCGTCCGGCCGGTCCGCGCCTGCACCGGCCCCAGCACCAGGCGCCAGCCGTGGTCACCGTCCTGGTACGCCCGCAGTTCGGCGATCGTGCTGGTCCATGTCCGGGAGGTGACGATGACCACCTGTCGAGCAGGACCTATCCGCTTCAGCGGATACGGGAGCAGCGCCCTGGCTGCCTGTTCCACGGCACCGTCGTCCCGGCGTTCGGAGGGGACGGGACCGGCGTGCTCCATCCGGCCATTCTCCCGGAACCCGCCGGGCAGAGCGCGCACCCGGCACGACCGGGAGTGCCGCCGCCCACCCGGGGTTCCCCCCACCGGCCGGGGACACCTGGCTCACGGCGAGGCGGTGCCACCCTTCGACCGGAGACCCGCGAGGTAGGTGTCCACGGTCTCCCGGACCCGAGACTCGTCACCGTCGAGGGCGACCAACGACGTGGCGATCCCGAGGGTGTACTCCGCGGTCGCCGGGTAGTAGTCCCCGACGACGAGATTGACGAGGGCACCGTCGGACCGGGACCAGCCGAGGACCTTC
>JAAYAH010000144.1 GCA_012719445.1 Actinomycetales bacterium
GCTCCTTTCCGCGGACCCGATACGTGTCTTGACAACTCGTATTGTCCCAGGTCAGGGGCACCTTTCTACGTCCTGACACACACCAGAACCATGATCAGTCAGATCGGCGTGAATATCCCAGGCATACACCTGCGACCCACCCCGCCGCGCCGTCCACGTCCCCCCACTCACCGACACCTCCGCACCCGGCGTCCCCTGCCCACACGACCCCGACGACCCCCCACCACCCGACGACGATGTCGTCGTGGTCGTCGTGGTCCTGGAGCTCGACGACGTGGTCGTCGTCCGCGTGGTGGAGGACGACGAGGAGGAGCCCGGCGACCCCGTGCAGGCGACGCCGTTCACCGCGAAGCCGCTCGGGGCCGGGTTCGTCGTCCCCGACGAGGTGCCCTGGAACCCGAACGACGTGCCGGCGCCGCTGCCCAGGGAGGCGTTGTAGCTCTCGTTGACCGCCGTCACGGACGAGCCGCTCTGGGTCACCCGCGCGTTCCAGGCCGAGCTCACCTGCTGTCCCGCGGTGAACGACCAGGTCAGCGTCCATCCGGTGAGGGCGTCCCCCAGGTTGTTCAGCGTCACGTTGGCGACGAAGCCCCCCGGCCACTGCGACGTCACCGCGTAGTCGACCCGGCAGCCCACCGCCGCCGAGGCCGAGGGAGGGGCGATGACTCCGACACCGGCCGCTGTCGCGGCGGACAGCAGCAGAACCGCAAATCTTCTGTGCATCGTTACCAGTCTCCGATCGGGGAGGGAGGGAGAGCTGCGCCGCTCGAGACGTCGTCGGGCCGGGGCGTCCCGACCTCACGCCGGCGCCCGGACAGGCAGTGTCCTCGACCGCCTGTCGGACCGAATCCACGAAGCAGGCGCTGACGGCTCCCGGCCGGAACCGATGCTAGGGGAGGTCCTGAAACGATTCAACCCATCGGTCACGCTCTCGCGGCTCTCGCTGTCGCGGCGTAGGGTTGCCGCGATGATCGCAGGCAGGTCGGCCAGGACCCGCTCGGCTCGCCACCCTCGCCTGCGCGCGACCGGCCTCCTGCTGGTGTGGGCGATGGTCATCATGTCCGGCCTGACCCGATCCGCACCCGCCGACCTCACCGAGGTGACGATCGTCGCGGCGCGCACCGTCCGCGGTCCCGGGATCCTCGGCGGCGACGTGTCCTGGCCGCAGTGCTCCCGCGCCCTCACCGGCTACGACCTGCCCATGCCGGCCAAGGACTCCGGCTTCGTGATCATCGGGCTGACCCACGGCCGGCCGTTCACGGACAACCCGTGCCTGGAGACCCAGCTCGCGTGGGCGTGGTCGCACGAGGTGCCGGCGATGACCTACACCATGGCGGCTCACCCCACCGACGCCCAACTGGAGGCGACGGGCCGGAACGGTCCCTGGGCGCCGACGACCCGGGCCGACCGGCTGCGCAACGCCGGGTACGCCCAGGCCCGCGACGCCCTGCGCACCCTCGACGAGGCCGGGTTCCGGCCGCCGATGGTGTGGATCGACGTCGAGCACCTGCGCAAGCAACCGTGGCCGATCGGCTCGACGGCGAAGCACAAGGCCAACCGGCACGTCCTCACCGGGCTGATGTGGGGGTTCGCCGACGCGCGGATGCCCTTCGGGTTCTACTCCTACGCCAACGGGTGGAAGGAGATCACCGGTGGTTGGCGGCTGCCGGAGGTGCCGGTGTGGGCCACCGCGGGACGCCGCGACCGCGACGCCGCGGTGGCGATGTGCGAGCGGCCGAGCTTCTCCGGCGGGCCGGTGCTCATCGCCCAGTGGTACAACGACGTGCGCGACGACGACATCAGCTGCATCCCCTTCACCCTCAGACCACCGGTCCCGCCGGCACCGGGTCCGCCCCCGCTGCCGGCGACGGTCGCCTCGTGGCCGCCGGGGTAGGCGTCGGCCGGTCCGGCCGCGGTCAGGGCAGGAGGGGCTCGCCCACCCCGTCGACGGCCACCCGGTCCCTGCCCAGCGCCTTGGCCCGGTAGAGGGCACGGTCGGCGGCCTCCACCACCCACTCGGGCCCGATCCCCGGCCGGGCCGTGGCCACCGCGACGCCGATGCTCGCCGTCACCACCCCGGCCACCGGCGAGGCGGCGTGCCGGATCCCCGCCTCGGCCAGCAGGGCACGGAACCTGGCGGCGACGGCCCTCGCCGCCGCGTGCCCGCTCCGCGGCAGGACCAGGGTGAACTCCTCCCCGCCGTACCGGCAGGCCAGGTCGCTCGGGTCGCACACGGACTGCTGCAGCAGCGCGGCGAACGTGCACAGGGTCTCGTCCCCGCGCACATGCCCGTAGTAGTCGTTGTAGGCCTTGAACAGGTCGACGTCGACCATGAGCAGGGCGAGCTCGTCACCGGTGTCGCGCTGGGCCCGCCAGTGGTGGTCGAGGTGCCGTTCGAAGGCGCTCCGGTTGGCGATCCGGGTCAGCCCGTCGAGCATGAGGGACCGGCGCAGCTCGTCGTTGGCCCGCTGCAGCTCGAGGTTGGCCTGCTGCAGGTCCTGTTGCGCCCTGCGACGGGTGTCCACCTCGGCCTTGAGTTCGTCGGTCCGCCGCGCGATGACCTGCTGCAGCCCGGCCGCGTGCTCCCGGAGCTGGAGGGTGCCGAAGATGGCCTCCAGCGTGCGGCTGAGGTCGGTGTGCAGCATCTCGCTCACCGTCAGCTGGCCGCCGGTCTGCTCGAACAGGACGTACCCGAACTCTGCGTCGCCCGCGGTGAGGGCCTGGACGGCCAGGACCCCGGTCCCGAGCTCGCCGCGCAGCGCGTCCGGCAACAGCCGGTGGGAGGGGAACGGCTCCGACGGCGGAGGGTGCGCCCGCCCGCCCCGGAAGTCGAGGACCAGCCGCACCGGGCCCCCCGGCGCGGCGTGGATGTCCCCGCCGTCGAGCAGGCGGTCCTGGATCGCCAGGAAGCAGCGGCCGAGGCCCAGGTGGTCGAGCCGCTCCGCGAGGGCGTCGACCACCTGGCCGAGGCTCCGGCACCGCAGCAGCGCCCGGTTGGTCCCGAGGATGGCGTCCTGCCCGGCGAGCCGGCTCTGCGTCAGCGCGGACATGGTGACCGCGGCCTCCAGTCGTTCCGCGGTGCCGTGGGTCCCGCAGGTCGATCCCCGCAGCACCAGCCGGGACGGCAGGACGACCCGCTCCTCGACCGGCCCGCCGTCCAACTGCCGGAGCAGCAGGGTCCCCGCCGCGGCACCCTGGCCCTCGAGGTCCTGGTCGACGGTGGTGATCCCCGGCCAGGTCACCTCGGAGACCCGCTCGTTGTCGAACCCGGTGACGACCACCTGCTCGGGGACGCGCCGCCCGGCGTCGGTGAGGGCGCGCAACGCGCCGACCGCGGAGAGGTCGTTGAGGGCGACCACGGCGTCCGGCTCCGCTCCGTCCCGCAGCAGCGCGCGGACGGCCCGGTAGGTGCGGTCGTGCCAGAAGTCCCCGTCGACGACGAGGTCCTCGTCCACGGCGATACCCCGACGGGCCAGCTCCTCGCGGAACACACCCTCCCGTTCCGTGGAGTCCGGGTGACCGGCCAGCCCACGGACCAGGACCGGCCGGCCGACCTCGCACTCGTCGAGCAGGTGCGCCATCAGGGCCCGCATCCCGGCGGTGTTGTCGATCCGCACGCTCGCGGCCCCCGGCACGTCGAGCCCGACGAGGACGGAGGGCAGCGCCAGTTCGGTGAGGAGCCCCAGCAGCGCGAGCTCCTCCCCCGGGATGACGCCCTTGGTCGCGATCACGCCGCAGCACGAGGAGTGGCGGATGAGGTCGACGACGGAGCACGGCAGGGTCTCGTTCGAGGGATCACGGGCGCAGGCGACGGAGGAGACGGCGACGGCCGAGACGCCGCGGGCGGAGAGGACGTCGTGCACCCCGCGCAGGATGCGGGTGTGGTACTCCTCCACCCCGGTTGTGACCACCACCACCAGCGGACCGGGCATCTCGATCGGGTCCTCGCCTTCTCGTCCGTGCCCGCGAACGGACGTCGCGGGCACGCGACACGCCTCGGGCCGGCCCGGGTACCGCGCCGGGACTGCGGAACGAACCGGGCAGCGCCGCTCCGAAGCGTACTCAGCTCCCTACCGTTCGCCTATGTCGACCTGGGGCCCATGTCCCCCGGTTCCGGACATCCACCCTCTCGCCCGGAGCGCCCCTCCCCTCCCGGCCGACCGGGGACCGCGAACCGGCACCGGACGTACCCACCGCCGTCCCGACCGAGGAAGATGGCACCTCGGGTGCAGCAGGAACGGGCACCGGCGAGCCGGAGCGAACACGAAGGAGACACGGCATGCGCGTCACCGTCCTCGGAGCCGGGTCGTGGGGGACGGCACTGGGAGCAATCCTCGCGACCAAGGGCCTGCCGGTGACGGTGTGGGACATCGACGTCCCGATGCTCCGGACCCTCGCCTCCGCGAAGGAGAACACCCGCTACCTGCCTGGCATCCGGCTGCCGGAGACCATGGACGCCACCCCGGACCTCGCCGCCGCGCTGGTCGGCGCGGACCTCGTGATCTTCGCTGTCCCCTCGCACGCGATGCGCCGGGTGGCCCAGGACGCCCGCGAGCACCTCGGCCAGGACGCGCTGCTGTGCTCGGTGGCCAAGGGCATCGAGGTCGAGACCCTGATGACCATGAGCGAGGTGCTCGAGGACGTGCTGCCGGAGCCGGCGCACCGCAACCTCACGTTCCTCTCCGGGCCGTCCTTCGCCAAGGAGGTGGCCAGGGGGCTGCCGACGGCGGTCACCATCGCGAGCCGTTTCGAGGACGCCGCCCGGCTCGCCCAGAAGGTCTTCCACACCCGCAGCTTCCGGCCGTACACCACGCCCGACGTGGCCGGGGTGGAGATCGGCGGCTGCGTGAAGAACGTCGTCGCCATCGCCGCGGGCATCGCGGACGGCCTCGGCTACGGCGAGAACGCCAGGGCGGCCCTGATCACCCGAGGCCTCGCCGAGATCATCCGGCTGGCGGCCTGCAAGGGCGCGAATCCGCTGACCCTCGGCGGGCTGGCCGGTCTCGGCGACCTGGTCCTGACCTGTTCCTCGGACCTCTCCCGGAACCGGACCGTCGGCTTCCAGCTCGGCCTCGGCAAGGGGCTTGAGGAGATCCAGGCGGCGCTGGGGCAGGTCGCGGAGGGAGTCATCAACGCGCGCAGCACCCGGGCGCTGGCACAGAAGTACGGTGTGGACATGCCGATCAGCGAGACGGTGTACCGGGTGATCTACGAGGGCTTCTCGCCGCACGACGCGGGCGTCGATCTCATGATGCGGGAGACCAAGCCGGAGTTCTGATCCGCGCGGTTCCTCCCCCGGCACTCGTTTTGACACCCCTCACCCTGGCATTGATAATCGTTCTCATGAAGCGTTCCCCTCGCCGACTCCTGGTCGCCGCCGTCACGCTCGCCGTACCGCTCGCGACCGTGACCGGCTGCGGTGACGGCGGCGGGAGCGGCGGCACGGACCAGGTCTCGGTCGTCGCGGCCTTCTACCCGCTGCGGTACGCCTCGGAGCGGGTCGGCGGCGAGCACGTCAGGGTCACCGACCTCACCAGGCCCGGGACGGAGCCGCACGACCTCGAACTCGACCCCCGGGACGTGGTGACCCTCGCCGAGGCGGATCTCGTGGTGTACCTGCCCGGGTTCCAGCCCGCCGTGGACGACGCGGTCGCCGCGGAGGTCGGGGACTCCGCCCTCGACGTCGCCCCGGCCGCCCGCCTCGACCCTCGACCGGCGGAGGGGGCGGACCGAGCGACGGACCGAGCGACGGACCAGGAGACCCCGGCGACCAGTGGGACGACGACCGGACACGACGACGGAGCAGAACACGGCACCGAGGGTGGGCACGGCACCGCCGACCCGCACTTCTGGCTCGACCCGTCCCGCCTCGCGGACGTCGCCGACACGATCGCCGTGCGCCTGGCCGCCCTCGACCCGGCGCACGCCGCGGACTACCGGGCCGGCGCCACCGGGCTGAGGGCCGAACTGGAGACCCTCGACGCCGAGTTCGCCTCCGCCCTGGCCACCTGCACCAGCCGTGACCTGGTCACCAGTCACGAGGCCTTCGGCTACCTGGCCGGACGCTACGACCTGCGGCAACTCGGCGTCGCCGGGCTCAACCCCGAGGCCGAGCCGAGTGCGGCGGCCCTCGCGGCGCTCGCCGACGTCGTCCGCGAGCGCCGGGTGCGGACGATCTACCACGAGACCCTGGTCAGCCCGGACGTCGCCACCACCCTGGCCCGCGAGACCGGCACCAGGGTCGCCGTGCTCGACCCGATCGAGGGCGTCACCAAGGACTCGGCGGCCAGGGACTACCCCGGCATCATGCGGGCCAACCTGGCGACCCTGCGCGAGGGGCAGGAGTGCTCGTGACCGACGCGCGCGCCACCGCCGCCGGCCCGGGCCCGGTGATCGCCGCCGGCCCGGGCCCGGTGATCGCCGCCGAGCCGAGCCCGGTGATCACCCTGCACCGGGTCTCCATCGGGTACGGCGCCCGGCCCGCCGTCCACGACGTCGACCTTCGCGTCGACCGGCACGAGATCCTCGCCCTCGTCGGCCCCAACGGGTCGGGCAAGACCACCCTGGTACGCGGCGTCCTCGGGTTGGCCCGGATCCTCTCCGGCGAGATCGCGCTGTTCGGGATCGACGCCGGGTCCTTCCGTCAGCGGTACCGGATCGGGTACGTGCCGCAGCGGCACACCGTAGGCGGCGCCGTCCCCTCCACCGTGTGGGAGGTGGTCTCCACAGGGCGCCTGCCCCGCAGGCGGTGGTCCGCCCGCCTCACCCGGGCCGACCGGGAGACCGTCGCCGAGGCGATCGCGACCGTCGACCTGAGCGACCGCTGCCACACCCCGGTCGCCTCGCTCTCGGGAGGGCAGCAACGGCGGGTCCTCATCGCCAGGGCGCTGGCAGCCCAGCCCGAGGTGATGATCATGGACGAGCCGACGGCGGGGGTCGACACCGCGGGCCAGGAACGGCTCACCAGCACCCTGGCCGCGCTCATCACCCGCGGGTTGACCCTGCTCATCGTCACCCACGACATCCGACCCCTCACGCCGGTGCTCACCCGGGTGGTGGCGATGGAGGACGGCCGGATCGTCCTCGACACCCCGGCCCGGAGACTGCCCGGATCCGCGGGGGGCGCGCTGGACCGGTACCTCGCCCCGGGCGCCGACCCGGGGCACGAACCGGCGGGACCGCGGGAGCGTCCGGGCGACCCGGAACGGGACGGACAGCCCGGCTGGTTCGGCAACCCCGGCCTCGGGACGTGACGGAGGAGCCGTGGAACTCCTGCAGTACGACTTCATGCAGCGGGCACTGGTCGCCGCGCTGCTCGTCGGGATCACCGCCCCGGTCGTCGGGATCTACCTGGTCCAGCGCCGGCTGGCCCTGATCGGCGACGGGATGGGACACGTCGCCCTCACCGGCGTCGCCGTCGGGGTGCTGACCGGGACGGCGCCGGTGCTCACCGCGCTGGTCTTCGCCGTCGCGGGGGCCGTGACCATCGAACTGGTCCGGGCCAGGGGGAGGACGTCGGCGGACGTCGTCCTCGCGGTGATGTTCTACGGCGGCATCGCGGGCGGCGTCGTGCTCATGGGGCTCTCCCCCGAGGGCACGGCCAACCTGAACTCCTACCTCTTCGGGGCGATCGCGACCACCACCCCGACGGACCTCGTCGTGTTCACGGTGCTCAGCGTGGTGGTGGTGCTCGTCTCCGTGCTGCTGGGGCGGCAGCTCTTCGCGGTGAGCAACGACGAGGAGTTCGCCAGGGCCAGCGGGATGAGCGTGCTGGGGCTCAACGTCACCCTCGCCGTGCTCACCGCCGCCACGATCGTGATCTCCATGAGGGTCGTCGGCCTGCTGCTCGTCAGCGCTCTCATGATCGTCCCGAACGCGCTCGCCCAGCTGGTCGCGTCGAGCTTCCGCGGAGCCCTGACCGTCGCGGTGCTCGTCGGCGGCACGGTCAGCGTGGCCGGGACGGTGGGCTCGTACTACGCCGCGACCGCCTCCGGCGGCACCATCGTGCTGCTGGCCATCCTCGCCTTCCTGCTCGCCGCCGCCGGTTCCGCGGTCCGGCAGGCCGTCCACTCCCGACGCCGGCGGCCCACCGAGAACCACCGGCACGAGCACGGGCCCGGCTGCGGTCACGAGACGATCTCCCACGGGGACCACGTGGACTACCTCCACGACGGTCATCGGCATGCGGCGCACGGCGCCCACTACGACCACCACTGACGGCGTCCCGGACGGGGCACCCGGCGGACCGACGGGTCCTGGCACGGAGAGGAGCGAGCGGCGTGCCGAGAACGCAGCACCGGGAGACCCGGCAGAGCCACGCCGTCCGCGCCGCGCTGGCCGGGAACCAGCAGTTCCAGAGCGCCCAGCAGTTGCACGGCCGGCTGCGCGCCCGCGGCGACGGCGTCGGGCTGGCGACGGTGTACCGCACCCTGCAGCGGCTCGTGGAGCAGGGCGAGGTCGACGTGCTGCGCACCGACGACGGGGAGGCCATCTACCGCCTGTGCAGCCGGGAGCACCACCATCACCTCACCTGCCGGAGCTGTCGCCGGACCGTGGAGATCGACAACTCGGCGGTCGAGGCCTGGGCCCGGCGGATCGGCGAGGAGAACGGCTACGCCGACGTCGAGCACATCGTGGAGCTGGTCGGCACCTGCGCGGACTGCGCTGCGAGCTGAACGGGATCAGCCGAGGCCGGCGACGTCGGCCAGCACGGACCGCCGCGCCTCCTCCAGCCGGGCAGCGGCCGCGGCGAAGGCAGGCTCCTCACGGAGGTCGCCGAGAGCCGGCCCGCGCCACAGCCCGGCCGCCGCGCGCAGGGCGGCCAACGCGGCGACCGGGTCGCCGTCCGCCCTCCTGGCCCGGCCCTCGGCCGCGAGCCGCTCGAAGCGGATCGCGTCCACGGCGTCGCCCGGGAGATCGAGCAGGTAGCCGCCCTCGGCCCGGCGGAGCGGGGCATAGCCTCCCCGGCCGGCGAGAACCCTGCGCAACCGGGCGACGTGCACCCCGATGCCGGTCAGGGCGCTCGCCGGGGCGTCGAGGCCCCACACCGCCTCGACGATCCGGGACAGCGGCACCACCTCGCCGGGGGTCAGGGCGAGGACGGCCAGCAGGGCGCGCGAGCGCTGCCCGACGACGACGACCGGCTCGCCCGCGACGAACGCCTCGAGCGGGCCGAGGAGCCTCACCTCGACGACCGCCGGTCCGGAGTTCACGGTGAAGAAGGTACGCGGCCCAGACGCCCCCGAACAGGGCGTTCCCGCGAGTGATCGGGTCGATGAGGCCAGCCCGGGGCATCGGTGCACGGTAAGGTTCGCCGTACCGACCGGGATGCACGCCGAGGGCTTCCGTGGCAGGACAGCCCACCGACCGCCGCCCTCAAGCCGGGGACGGCCGCAGCCGAAGGGACGCCGTGACCCTGTTCCGCTGGCGCAAGGACCCCGTCCCTGCCCAACGTCCGGACCCCGAGTTCAGCTACCTGAGCGCGGACCAGGGAGCGCGGCTGCGGGCACTGGTCCGGGAGGCGTTCGCCGAGCGCGGGCTCGAGGTCACCATGCACGCGGGGCACGTCGAGGCGGCCGACGGCGGGCGGTACGGCCTGACCAACGTGGCCGCGAACTGCCGGGCCAGCAAGGAGCGCGACTGGCCGAAGGTCATCCGCAGCCACGTCGCGACGATCCTCAGGGCGGCGGAGCGCACCATCGACCCGGACCAACTGGACTCCGACGAGGTGATGGCCCACGTCTTCGTCCGGGTCGTCGGGACCTCGACCATTCCCGACCTGACCGCCTTCGGCTACCGGCGGGACCTCGGCGGGGATCTCGTCGAGCTGCTCGCCCTAGACTTCCCCGAGTCGGTCGCGATGCTCACCGACGAGGTGGTGAGCCGGTTCGGCGTCGACGACCTGCGCCGGGCAGGGGTCACCAACCTCGTCTGCGAGCCGTTCGGGAACTACGAGCAGGTGGTCCGCAAGGACGGGACGGCGTTCGGGGTCGTCCTCGGCGAGAGCGTCTACACCGCGAGCCGGCTGCTGACCATGGACGACGTCCTCCGCCGGACCGTCCGGTCCGTCGAGGCGCCGTACGGGGTGCTGGTCAGCGTCCCGTTCCGGCACCAACTGGCCTTCCACGTGATCCGCGACGCCACGGTGGTCCCGGCCATCGAGTCCATGGCCGTGTTCGCGGCGTCGGGGTACGGCGACGGGATCGGCCCGGTCAGCCCGTTCCTCTACTGGTCGCACGGCGGCCGGCTGACCCAACTCTCCCACCCGGGCGAGGACGGCGGGCTGAGGATCGAGGTCGACCACGAGTTCGCCGAGGTGCTCGCCGACGTGGGGATCACCGACGACGAGCCCTGACCGGCGTCGCCCGCGACTCAGCGGGTGAGTCGCGGCAGCACCTCGCGGCCGAAGACCTCGATCCACTCCTCCTGGTTCCGGCCGACGTTGTGCAGGTAGATCCGGTCGGACCCGAGGTCGGCGTAGGCCTGGATCCGGGCCCGGTGCACGTCGGGGTCGCTGGAGACGACCATCCGGCCCGCGAAGTCCTCCGGGCGGACCAGCGCGGCGATCCGCTCGAGGTCGTGGGGTGAGCGGATGTCGGCCTTCGGGAAGGCCATCCCCCCGTTCGGCCACTCGGTCATCGCGTTGGCCAGCGCCTCCTCGTCGGTCGGCGCCCAGGACAGGTGCACCTGGAGCACCTTCGACATGGCGTCGGGGTCCCTGCCGGCCTCCCGCGCGCCCTCGGCGAACCGCTCCAGCAGCCGGGCGATCGCGT
This sequence comes from Actinomycetales bacterium, assembly GCA_012719445.1. Classification (GTDB taxonomy): domain Bacteria; phylum Actinomycetota; class Actinomycetes; order Actinomycetales; family Kineosporiaceae; genus JAAYAH01. The sequence continues at coordinate 10,773 of JAAYAH010000144.1, forward strand.
CGATCGGCGCTCCGACGGTGATGATCCCGTCGCAATCCCGCCCGGTCCGCCGGGCGGTGACCGGACCGGCCGTGGCCACCAGGATCGGCGGCGGAGCCTCCGGCATGGTCCACAGCCGGGTGGTCTCCATCCGGAAGTACCGGCCGTCGTGCTTCACGTCCCTGCCGGTGAACAGCTTCCGGATCACCTCGATCGCCTCGAACATCATCGCGATGCGCTGCGGCGCCTCCGGCCAGTACCCGGCGACGACGTGCTCGTTGAGCGCCTCCCCCGAGCCGAGCCCCAGCCAGTGCCGGTCCGGGTACATGGTCGCGAGGGTCGCGGAGGCCTGGGCCACCATCGCCGGGTGCCAGCGGAAGCTGGGACAGGTGACCCCGGGGCCGAGGTCCCCCGCGGTGCGCTCCCCCACCGCCGTCAGCACGTTCCAGACGAACGGCGCCTGCCCCTGGCGAGGTACCCAGGGCTGGAAGTGGTCGGCGGCCATGCACCCCGAGAAGCCGTTCCGCTCGGCGAGGACCGTGTAGTCCACCGCCTCCCGCGGTCCGAACTGCTCCAGCATCGCTGCGTACCCGACGGTGAGACCGGCCATACGCCGACGGTATCCGTGCCGGGCGGGGGATGCCTCCCCGCCCACCGGGGCGTCGAGCACCGGAACGGACGTCGAGCACCGGAACGGACGTCGAGCTCCCGCAGCGACGGCCTCCCGGGGCGGTCCGTGGCGAGGGTCAGCCCGCGGGCTCGGTGTCCGCTGTCGCCGGCACCGGACCGGGCATGCCGGGCCTGGCCGTCGTCCCGCGCGGGGCGAGGGACGGGGTGGAGTCCCGGTAGGTCCCCGGCGCGTCCCCCGCCACGATCTCCAGCAGGCGGCGGATCGCGTGGGCCCCGTAGGCGGCGACGTCCCGGCTCATCGCGGACAGCGGCGGGTGGGTCAGCCGACACAGCGGTGAGTCGTCCCAGGCCACCAGGGAGACGTCGGCGGGGACGGAGAGTCCCATCTCGGCGGTCACGGCCATGCCGGCGACCGCCATGACGTCGTTGTCGTAGATCACGGCGGTGGGGCGGTTCGGGGACGACAGCAGGGCCCTGGTCGCCCTCGCCCCGACGTCGTCGGAGAAGTCGGTGTCCACCGTCGGCGCGGACTCCAGGTGCAGCCGCCTGGCCGCCTGTTCGAAGGCCTCGGTCCGGACGGCCGTGTGCCGCATCTCGGGCGGACCGCCGACCCGGGCGATGCGCCGGTGCCCGAGCGCCGCGAGGTACTCCATGACGTTGGTCATGGCCGTGCTGTCGTCGGTCCAGACGCTGGTCAGGCCGGCGACCCCCCCGGGACCTCCGGCGATCACGGCCGGAAGGCCGATGGAGGTCAGCGCCGCCACCCGCTCGTCCTCGACGCAGAGGTCGATCATCACCACGCCGTCCACCCGGCGCGCCGACCACCACTGGCGGTAGACGGCCATCTCCTCGACGTGGTCCGCGACGACCTGGAACAGCAGCCCGATCCCGCGCTGGGACAGCTCGGCCTGGATCCCGGAGATGAACTCCATGAAGAACGGCTCCAGGCCGAGGGTGCTCGCCGGCCGGGCGAGCACCAGGCCGACGGTGTCGCTGCGGGAGGCCGACAGCGCCCGCGCCGCGCTGTTCGGCGTCCACCCCAGCTCGGCGGCAATGGCGAGGATCCTTGCCCTGGTCGCTTCGGAGACCCCTGGCTGACCGTTGAGCGCGTAGGAGACGGCACCCTTCGAGACGTGGGCGCGTTGGGCGATGTCCGCGATCGTCGGCCGCTTCACGGCGGGTGCCTCCCGCCCGGACGGCGCGCGGCCGCCGGGGATGGACTGACATTCGGTCTTGCCCGCAGCGTACGTGGTGATCTTCTCTCTCCGAAGCGGGGGCATGGAGGTGGGAGCCGGATCACCGCCCGTGCCGTGCTCCCGACGTCCCTGGACGGACCCCGGCCCGCCCGCCCGATGCGGCGGGCGGGCCGGTGCTCCTCGGCTCACGTCCCGGTCGGTCTCACTCGGCCCGGACGTTGTCGACGAGGAAGGTGCCGGGGTTGAAGTAGAGGTACACGGCCTGCACCTTGGTGAGGTCGAGGTCGACCCCCTCACAGGTGATGCCGTTGATCAGGTCCACCTCCCGGGTGTAGGTGGCATCGGCCGCCGTCCACGGCCAGTCCGACGCCTGGCACCAGGCCCAGGTGTCCCCGGTCTTCAGCGCGACCCCGCTGCCCGTCCCGGCGTCCGGGCCGGTCTTGAGATCGAACTTGACCGTCGACTTCGCGCTCAGGTCCAGCGGGGAGGCGAAGACCTTGCCGAACCAGCCGCCCGTGCTGGTCACCTCCAGGCCCTGGCTGCCCTGGGTGGCGTAGGCGCTGGTGACGGCGACCGTCCCGGCGTCCTCCCAGTCGGCCGAGGCCCAGCCGTCCAGGGCCGCGTCGCCCTCACCCTCGAAGGACGCGATCGTGATCGCGGCTCCCGGGTCGGGCTTCACGACGACGGTGAGGGTCGCCGCGTTCGAGGTCCGGCGCTTGGAGTCCTGCACCGTGTAGGTGATGCTCGGCCTGCCGACGAACCCGGCGACCGGGGTGAAGGTGACGGTGCCGTCCGCCGCGGCGACGAAGGTGCCCTGCTCCCTGGTCAGGCTGGACTGCCGACCGGCCGTCGCCGGGTCGAGGTCGACCGAGGAGGCGACGATCCTCGCCTTGTCCCAGGCCACGTCGTTCGCGGTGACCGTCACCGACGCCGGGGTGTCGAACTCGGTCACGGCCGTGTCGTGGTCGGCGACCGGTGGGAAGCTGCGGGCGGTCCGGTTCAGCTGGGCCGCAAAGTTGGACAGGGTGCTGCACACCGGGCTGGGGCAGTACACGGTGAAGCCGTCGTAGTCCGGGTACAGCGTGCCGTCGTCCTGGACGTCGCTGAGGATCCAGTACAGGGCTCCGTCACCACCGCCCTTCAGCCAGGTGTCGGTCCACTCCTTGTAGACGACGTTCCGGTCGGCCTTGGTCGGCCAGCCGAACTCGCCGAGCATGACCGGCTTGCCGATCTTCCTGGCGTCCTTCAGGTGCTCCGCGAGCCAGGCGACGCTCCACGCGTCGTCCTTGCCCCAGCCACCGGGGTACAGGTGCAGGGACATGACGTCGACGGTGCGGATCCTGGTGAACGCGACGGTGTCGACGCCCTCGCCACCGTTGCGGGTCCAGTCCTCGGACTCCGGGTCCTTGTCGTAGAAGCCCTCGTCACCCACCGAGGTGAGGTGCCTGCGGTCGATCGACTTGATGTGCGCCGTCATCTCGGCCGCCCAGTCGATCAGGGTCTCGGTGGTGCAGTTCTCCGACCGCGGGTAGACACCGGCGGAGAGGCACCGGGGCTCGTTGCCGAGCTCCCAGGTCATGATGGTCGGATCGTCCTTGTACTTCAGCCCGGTGAGCGGGTTCGACCGGTTGAGCACGTAGGTGATCCAGTCCTTGTACCACCCCTTGATCTTCGGGTCGGTGTAGAACTCGTCGTGGTAGGTGCCCCCGGCCCAGCGCACGTACTGGTCCATGCCGCCGAAGTTGTTCCAGTTGTTCACCAGCGGGAGGACCAGCTTGATCCCGTTCTGCTTGGCCTTCCAGACGATGTAGTCGAGTCGCTCGATGCCGTCGGGGCCCTCCTTGACCACGGGCCTGCCCGCCTCGGCGTCCCAGTGCTGCAGCCACACGGTGGTGTCCGGCGCGTCGACGGAGCCGGAGCCGTCGGCGTTCTGGACCTCCTGGGAGAACCACGAGCGCACCACGGTGAAGCCGGCGTCACGCGCCTTGTCGAACACCGCGTCGACCATCGTCGGCGACTTGTAGAACAGGTAGTAGTTGTTGGTCCCCGCGAAGCGGAAAGGCTTTCCGGCGAGGTGCAGATCGGCGCCGGCCCTCTTGACGAACTGGTTCTGCAGGGCCGAGAACTGCGAGTCCTTGACGGGGGATGGCGCCGGGCCGGGCGCGGCACCGGCGGGACCGGCTCCGAGACCCATCAGGGGAGCGAACAGCGCGGCGGCCACGACCGCCGCGAACCGAGTGTGGCGTCTGCGCATCTGCGTGCACCTCTCACCGACCGGGGTACGTGACCACCCTGGTCACGCTGCGGCACGCTGACGTGGTCCCGACCAGACCGACGCCGATACGCCAGCGGTACGGAGGACCGGGGGGCCCACCGGGTCGAACGGGCACGACGCAGAGGGGAGCCTGTCGGCTCACCTCTCCACTGCCCGCGAGGGGACGGTACGCGGCGGGTTCGCACGTCGTCAACCAGATCTGCTGAACCGATCCAGTTCGTATTCAGAATTCCAGGAATCCGCCGACAACCTGCAGTTATGCGCTCACGCGCCGGTGTGCTGCCCGAGCCCCGGACAGGGAGCGGCGACACGGTGACGCCCCGGCGCGAAGGGATCCCACGCGAGGGCGATGAGACCCACTTGTCCGGTTCAGAACGTACGGATCACAGGTACAGGCCGGTCTGCCCGTCCTCCACCCGGGGAGCGGCGACGGCGTGGATGTCCCGCTCGCGCAGGAGGACGTACTGGTTCCCGTGCAGCTCGACCTCGGCGTTGTCGTCGGGGTCGTAGAGCACCCGGTCGTTCACCTGGACCTGACGCACGTGCTGCCCGATGGCCACCACCGACGCCCAGGCCAGTCGCCTGCCGACGGTCGCTGTCGCCGGGATCACGATTCCGGCGGTCGACCGCCGCTCCCCCGCCTCGCCGTCGACGGACACCAGGACGCGATCGTGCAGCATCCGGATGGGAAGCCGGGATTCGAGCGCTCCTTCGTTCGTGCCCACGGGCCGAACGCTACCGCGCGCGGTCCCCGGGTCCGACACCGCGCGTCTCCTCTGGGTGAAGGTTTCGTCACCCAGAGGGATCAGGTACTCACCCGCGGCGGCGGTACCGGAACCAGACGGCGGCCAGCACCGCCGCGGTCCCGAGCGCGACGGCCCCCAGCCGCTCGACCCTGAGCTCTCCCTGCGACCCATGCAGCGCGGCCTTCGCCCGCCCGGCGGCCCCGGCCGCGCTACGCCTGGCCAGTTCGCGGGGCCTGAGCCGCTCGGCGAGCTCGTCCACCGTCATCTGCAGATGCCGGTACCTCTCCCGCAGCTCCCGCTCCAGCTCCTCCGGCCGTCGGGGCATCGGGGCCGACCCGGACCCCCGACCGCCGGCCACGGCGTCGCCGCCAGCTCCCATGATCACACCTCCGACGGCTCGGACCCCGCAGGTCACGCTCGTGGTCCGGCCAACGCTAGTCCAGGCGTCACGACGCGGCACCCACGGGCACGTCCGGGTACGGTGAACTCGCCGCGGCGAGGAGCGACCGCGCCGAGAGCCGATCCCCCCGAGGAGGTCCGCCCGTGCCGAGACTGGCCGTCGGGGACGTCGCGCCCGACTTCTCGCTCACCGCAGCGGACGCCTCGACGGTGACGCTGTCGGAGTACCGGGGGCAGGCCGTGGTCGTCTACTTCTATCCCGCCGCGATGACCCCCGGCTGCACCACGCAGGCCTGCGACTTCCGCGACAGCCTCCCGGCCCTGCACGCCGCGGGACACACCGTGCTCGGCATCTCGCCCGACCCGCCGGCGAAGCTCGCCCGGTTCGCCGAGCGCGACCAACTGACCTTCCCGCTGCTCTCCGACCCCGACCACGAGGTGATGGAGGAGTGGGGGGCGTGGGGCGAGAAGGTCCTCTACGGCAGGCGACACGTCGGCGTCATCCGCTCGACGGTCGTCGTCGGCCCCGACGGGCTGGTCGTGCTCGCCCGGTACAACGTCCGGGCCACCGGTCACGTCGCAGGGCTGAGGACGGCGCTCGGCGTCTGAGCCCGCCACCCGACGCATCGGAGGATGCAGGGTTTCCGGGGGTCGGCACCACCGGAACCCCTGCAGCTCGCGCAGCGACCGAGCGGCACCGAGGACCGTGGAAGGACCGAGCCGGGCCCGAGACGCTCCGCGTAGGCTGGGGGCGCGCGGGAGTGGTGTAACTGGCAGCCACGCAGGATTTAGGTTCCTGTGCCTTCGGGCGTGAGGGTTCGACTCCCTTCTCCCGCACCCAGGATCGACCTGCGGCACCACTGCCGCCCCCAGGAGCTCCGGAGCCGTGGTGCCGTTCAGGGGGTCGAGCACCTGTGAGGACTGCAGCCCAGGCCGGCGACGGAAGTCCCGTCACTCCACCACGACCTCGAGGGCGTGCCAGCCGGTCGCGCCGTCCGGCTCCGGATCCGACCGCTCCCCCTGCTGCACCGCGCCGGTCCCGTCGACCGCTCTGACCCGCAGCACGTGGGTGCCGGGGGTCGCGTCCCAGAAGTAGATCCACTGCCGCCAGGTGTCCACGCTCGCCTCTGCGGCGAGGGTGGCGGGCCGCCAGGGGCCGTCGTCCACCCGGACCTGCACGCCACGGATCCCCCGATGCTGCGCCCAGGCGATCCCCGCGACGGGGACCCGCCCCGGCCGCACCCGGGCATCCAGCTTCGGGACGTCGATCCGGGCCGAGGTCTTCACCGGGGCCCGTTCGGACCAGCCGCGACTCGACCAGTACGCCGTGGCCCGGTCGAACCGGGTCACCTCGAGCTCCACGACCCACTTGGTCGCCGACACGTAGCCGTACAGCCCGGGGACGACCATCCGCACCGGGAAGCCGTGCACCAGCGGCAGCGGCTCGCCGTTCATCCCGACGGCCAGCAGCGCGTCCCGGCTGTCGGTGAGCACCGGGAGCGGGGTCGAGCAGGTCCAGCCGTCGGCCCCGGTCGACAGCACCATGTCGGCCTCGGGCAGCGGTGACGCCTCGGCGAGCAGGGGGGCGATCCGGGCACCGAGCCAGGTGGCGTTGCCGATGAGGTGGCCGCCGACCTCGTTGGAGACGCAGGCCAGGGTCACGTCCCGTTCCACCAGGCCGCGGCCGAGCAGGTCGGCGAAGTCCAGTCGCACCTCCCGACGGACCAGGCCGTGCACCCGCAGCGACCAGTCCTCGGGGTCGATCCGGGGCAGGGCGATGCTGGCGTCGATCCGGAAGAAGTCGGCGTTCGGGGTGCGGAACCGCTCGACCCCGGGGACACCCACCTCGACGGTCGGGGGGATCGGCCGCTGGGCCTCGTCCGGGACGGGCAGCCGGACCCCGGCCCGCCACTCGTCGACCCGACGCAGGTACCCGTTCAGCCACCGGCCGAACCCCGTCCCGAGGAGGCCGACGCCGGCGACACCGGCCGCGGCGACGAGGATCGCCCGCCGGTCCGGACCGGTGAGCACCGGCTCCTCCGGCGGAAGCGCGGGCGAGCCGCGGGACGGCTCCTGGGGCACTCCCGCGAGGGTGCCGAGCCCGGAGAGGGCGAGGGCACCGGCCGCGGCCCCGAGCAGGCTGGGCAGGGGTGCCCCGAGGGTCGCCTCGGGCCGGGTGATCGCGGCCAGCGCGGCGACGGCACCGAGGGCGTACACCGCCCGGCGGGCCACGACCGGACGCCTCCGGGCGACCAGGCCGATCACGGCGGACAGGACGAGGAGCACCGCGACGGTGCCGACGACGAGGGCGAGCTTGTCCTGGAACCCGAAGACCTCGATGGCCGCGTCCTTGAGCCACGGCGGGACGCGGTCGATAACGGCCTCGCCGACGGCGACGACCGGGGCCGCCCACTCGCCGACGAACGCCGCCACCACCTGCGCGGTCCCGAGCCCGAACACCGCGGACCCGACGCCGACGGCTGCCCAGACCGGTGCCGTCGAGCGGATGTCGGGAGCGTCGGGATCCCCGGCGGGATCGGCTCCGGTGCGGGGACCGAGGGCGCCAGGAGGGTCGGGACCGTCCTGCCCGCCCGGCTCCGGGTTCCGGCTCTGGGCGGAGGGGGTCTGCTCCACCAGCCCAGGATGCGGCCGGTCCGCTGAGCTCGCACCCGGGGCGGGGCGAACCCCCGAGACGCGGCGGTGAGCGCGCGGGGCTCAGCCGGACGGCGTCCGGATCCGCGGGACGCTCAGCCCAGCAGTGCCCGGATCCGCGGGACGAGGGCTCGGAAGGCCCGGCCGCGGTGGCTGATGGCGTCCTTCTCCGCCGCACTCATCTCCGCGGTGGTGCGGCGCTGCCCGTACGGCTGGAAGACGGGGTCGTAGCCGAAGCCGTTGCTGCCCCGGGGCTGGTGCACCAGGGTGCCGTCGATCCGTCCCTCCACGACGTGCGCCGTCCCGTCCGGTAGGGCGAGCACCGCCGCGCAGGCGAAGTGGGCACTGCGGGCGCCGTCCGCGACGTCGGAGAGCTGGGCGAGGAGCAGGTCCAGGTTGGCCACGTCGTCCCCGTGCCTGCCGGCCCACCGGGCACTGAACACCCCGGGCGCCCCGCCGAGGACGTCGACGCACAGCCCGGAGTCGTCGGCGACCGCGGGCAACCCGGTGGCGAGCGCCACCGCACGGGCCTTGAGGGTGGCGTTCTCGGCGAAGGTCGTCCCGGTCTCCGGGACGTCCGGCACGTCGGGGAACGCCGCGACCCCCACGATCTCCAGCCGCGTCCCGGCGTGGGGCTCCTCGGGGTTGTGCCCGGCCCCCGACGGGGAGCCCAGCTCCTCGGCATGGTCGACCCGGTCGGCATGGTCGACCCGGTCGGCCTGGTCGGCATGGTCGGCCCGGTAGGCAACGGGGTCCAGCACGGGGATGCCGGCCTCGCCGAGGATGCGCGACAGCTCCAGCACCTTGTGCGGGTTGCGCGTGGCGAGCACGAGCCTCCTGGTCGCCGTCCGCGCCGTCGTGGACTCCGTCACCGCCCCAGCGCCTCCTCCTGCCGACGTGCCAGCACGGCGCACCCGGACACGGCGAGATCGAGCAGGGCGTCCAGCTCGGCCCGGTCGAACGGCACCCCCTCCGCCGTGCCCTGCACCTCGACGAACCGGCCGTCCCCGGTGACCACGACGTTCATGTCGGTCCCTGCGGCGACGTCCTCGGTGTAGCAGAGGTCGAGCACCGGCCTGCCGTGCACCACCCCGACGCTGACCGCGGACACCGACCCGGTCAGCGGCTCCTTCCCGGACCGGAGGACGCCCTTGTTCCTCGCCCAGGCGACGGCGTCGGCGAGCGCCACGTACGCCCCGGTGACGGCGGCGGTGCGGGTCCCTCCGTCGGCCTGGAGCACGTCGCAGTCCAGCACGACGGTGTTCTCGCCGAGCGCCCTGGTGTCGACGACCGCGCGCAGGCTCCGCCCGATCAGGCGGGAGATCTCGTGGGTCCGCCCGCCGATCCGGCCCCGCACCGACTCCCGGTCGGACCGGGTGTTCGTCGACCGGGGGAGCATCGCGTACTCGGCGGTCACCCAGCCCTCACCGGAGCCCTTGCGCCAGCGCGGCACGCCCTCGGTGAACGAGGCCGCGCAGAGCACCCGGGTCTTGCCGAACTCCACCAGGACACCGCCCTCGGCGTGGTCCAGCCAGTTCCGCGTGATGCGTACCTCGCGCAACTCGTCCGGAGCGCGCCCATCGGGTCGGATCGTCACGGACGGCAAGCCTAGACGAGGCCACCCACCACCTCCGCGCGAGGACTCCGGCCGGCCTCACACCTCGTGCACGTCTCCGGGCAGTGCCAGCAGCACCGGCCCGGCGAAGACCTCGCGGGCCTCCGCCGACACGACGGCCGGATCGGTCCAGGCCGGGATGTGGGTGAGCAGGAGCCGCCCCGCCCCGGCCTCCGCGGCCACCTGCCCGGCGCGCCGTCCGGTGAGGTGGACCCCGCGCACGGCGTCCTCGCGACCCTCCTGGAACGACGCCTCCGCCAGCAGCAGGTCGGCACCCCGGGCCAGGGTGGCCAGGGCGGGGCAGGTGTCGGTGTCCCCGGAGAAGGCCAGCACCCGGCCGCCGTGTTCCAACCGCAGCCCGTAGGTCTCGACGGGGTGCCGCACCCGGTACGCCGTCACCGTCACCGGCCCGAACCGGACCGGCGTCCCCTCCGCCCACTCCCGGACGTCGAACACCTCGGCGAAGGAGGGCCGGTCGGCGTCCTCGGCGGCGGGCGCGTCGGGGCCGATGTCCCCCCGCGCGTCGTAGGCCCGGTCCAGCCGGTCCAGGGTCCCCCGCGGCCCGTGCACCGGCAGCCGTCCGGGGTGCCTGCCCTCGGGGTCGTAGGTGCGGACGACGTACAGCCCGCAGGCGTCCAGGCAGTGGTCGGCATGCAGGTGGCTGAGCAGCACGGCGTCCAGCTCCCGCAGCCGGACCACCCGCTGCAACGGGCCCAGTGCCCCGTTGCCCAGGTCGATCAGCAGCCGCCAGCGCCGGTCCTGCGCGTCGTCGGCCTCCACCAGGTAGCAGGACGTCGCGGCCTCGGGCCCCGGGAAGGACCCGGCGCAGCCGACGACCGTGAGCCTCACGCGAAGACCCCCGCGTGCTCGACGGCGGCCACCTCGGGACCGAGGAACCGGCGGGCCAGCCGCGCGAACGGCTCGGGATCGCCGGTGGCCAGGAACCGGTGCCGCGGTGCGGGCAGGTCCGGCTGCCGTTCCAGATCGTGCGAGACCAGCGCCCGGTAGACGTCCTTCGCGGTCTCCTCGGCGCTGGACACCAGGGTCACCCGCTCCCCCATCACCAGGGAGATCACCGCGGTGAGCAGCGGGTAGTGGGTGCAGCCGAGGACGAGGGTGTCGACGTCCGCCTCCCGGACCGGGTCGAGGTACCGGTGCGCGACGGCGAGCAGCTCGGGACCACCGGTGACGCCGCGCTCGACGAACTCGACGAAGCGGGGGCAGGCCCTCGCGGTGAGCTGCACGCTCGAGGCGACGGCGAACGCGTCGTCGTAGGCCCGGGAGTTGATCGTCGCCTTGGTGCCGATCACCCCGATCCGCCCGCTCCTGGTCGCGGCGACCGCGCGCCGGGCCGCGGGCAGGATGACCTCGACGACCGGGACGTCGTACCGTTCCCGGGCGTCGTGCAGGGTGGCGGCGCTCGCCGAGTTGCACGCGATGACCAGCAGCTTCACCCCGGACTCGACCAGGCCGTCCATGATGTCCAGGGCGTGTGCCCGCACCTCGGCGATGGGTTTCGGACCGTAGGGTCCGTGCGCCGTGTCGCCGACGTAGACCACCGGCTCGTGCGGCACCTGGTCCAGGACCGCCCTGGCCACGGTGAGCCCGCCGACGCCGCTGTCGAGGATTCCGATCGGTGCGTCCGTCACGGACAGCGAGCCTACGGGGGACCCCGGCCGGGAGGCGGGAGACGTCCCGCACGCCCACCGGTGGCCAGGTGTGATCATTTCCACGTTTTGACCCCACTTCGCCACCGGTGGGCGGGCACGCGGGCGGGCGGGTGGGACTGGCGGGTGGGGTGGGCGGCTGGACCGGTTGCCGGGTGGGGTCGGGGCGCTGTCAGCCGGCGACGGCTTCGACGAGCGACTCCTGCCACCAGGTGAGCACGTCGTAGAGCAGCGCGAGCCCGGCCCAGGGGTGGTCCTCGTCGGCGAACCCCGAGGCCACGGCGTGCAGCCGGGAGGCGTCCTCGTCCGTGCGCAGCCCCAGCCGCTCCGCCAGCACCAGCCGGACGTCGGTCATGGCCACCAGCAGCGCCTGCGCCTGGTCGAGGGTCAGCGCCGTCTCCGCGCCGCCGGTCGCCGGGCCGGCCTCCAGCGCGTCGACGGCCCGGCGGATCGCCTCCTGCTTGCGCTGCCGCAGGCCGCGCTCGGTCAGCCGGCGGAACTCCCCCGCCAACTCCGGGTCCTCCCGGTGCCCCTCGGGGAGCAGCCGGGCGATCGCCGGGTCCTCCGGCGGTGCGACGGGCCCGGGCGAGAGGTCGATGCCCACCAGTTCCGCCAGCGGGTCGACGTCCCGCGCGGCCCCGTGACCGGCCGTGCCGTCGTCGAGGAGATCGTGCACCTGGGAGAGCAACGACACGAGGACGTCGCGCTCGTCGGGACCCAGGTTCGGCTGGATCCGGGCGGACTCGCCCCGGCCGCGACGCCGGAAGGGACGGCTCACCCGGTCACCTGTCCTTCTGGAAGGTCGCCCACAGCCCGAAGGCGTGCATGGCCTCGGTGTGCCGCTCCATCTCCTCGCGGCCGCCGGTCGCCACGACCGCCCGCCCGCGCTGGTGCACGTCCAGCATGAGCTTCGTCGCCTTCTCCTCGGGATAGCCGAAGTAGGTCCGGAACACGTAGGTGACGTAGGACATGAGGTTCACCGGGTCGTTCCACACGAGCGTCACCCAGGGCGGATCGAGGGCGACCCCCTCCTCGATGTCCGGTTTCTCGAGTTCGACGGGTGCGACGGACACCCTCCAACTCTAGGACCCGACCGGGGCGTCCGACGCCCGGCGCGGCCCGGGCGGGGCAGCCCGGGCCCCCGGCACCCACCGTCAGCCCACCGACAGGACGCTCCAGCCGTAGGGACCGAGGACGACGTCACCGTCCCCGTCGAGGTGCAGGTCGTCGCCCGCCTCGACGCGGGACCGGCCGAGGCCGGGGAGGCGGTCGGCGGGAACGGTGGCCGGTTCGTCGGCGCTGTTGAGCAGGGTGGTGACCGCGGGGGGTCCGCCGGCAGCCGGGCCGTCGGCCGAACGCACCGCCGGGCCGTCGGCCGAACGCACCGCCGGGCCGTCGGCCGAACGCACCGCCGGGCCGTCGGCCCGAGGCACCGTCCGCAGCACCACCGTCCGTTCGGTGAGGTGCTCCACGGTGGTCCGGCCCCTGGCCAGCCAGGGGTGGCGGCGGCGGACGGCGACGAGCCGCTGGTGCAGCCGGTAGATCGGCCAGCCGTGGGGTGCCAGCTCCGCCGGCGTCGCCGGGAACGAGGGCCGGATCTCGTCGTCCCCGCCGAACCGTTCCTCCTTCTCGCCACGGAACGCCTGCTCGTCGCCGTAGTAGACGGACGGCGTCCCGGCGACCGTGAACAGGATCGCGAGCGCGTGGGGAAGGTGCCGGGGATCGTCCAGCCGGGTGCCCAGCCGGGTCACGTCGTGGTTGCCGATGAAGGTCTGCGGCAGGAACGCCTCGGCGAACCGGGCGTGCCTGCCGAGGGCGTGGTCGAGCTCGAAGAAGTTGCCGTCGTTGAGGCTGCTCCAGACCGCCTTCCACAGCTCGTACTGGGTCACCCCGTCCAGCCCCGAGGTCTCGACGTACTCGACGTAGTCCTCGTGGATCATCTCGCCGAAGACCCACGCGTCCGGGTGCTCCGCCCTGACCCGCCGCAGCACCGGCGCCCAGAACTCCGGCGGGACGGCGTACGCGGCGTCGAGCCGCCAGCCGCTCGCCCCGCGGTCCAGCCAGTGCGTCATCACCCGGGTGACGTGGTCGGCGACGGCCGGTTCACCGTGCTCCAGGGCCACGAGGTCGCGATGGCCCTCGAAGCAGTCGTGGTCCGGGCCGCCGAAGTCGGGGTGCTCGCGGTCCCAGTGGATCCGGAACCACCGGGCCGCCTCCGAGTCGGGGCCGTCCCGCAGCGCCTCCTGGAACTGCCGGAACCCCCGCCCCACGTGGTTGAAGACCCCGTCCAGCACCACCCGGAGCCCGCGCTCCGCCGCCTGCTTGACCAGCCGGTCGAAGCTCGCGGCGTCCCCCAGCCGGGGGTCGATCCGGAAGTGGTCCAGGGTGTCGTACCCGTGGCTGCGGGAGGCGAAGACGGGGCCGAGGATCAACCCGGAGCAGCCGAGCTCGGCGACGTAGTCCAGCCAGGGCAGCAACCGGTCCAGCCGGTCGGTCACGGGGAGCTCCCGGGACGCGTCGCCGGCCGAGTCGGGGTGGGTGTCGCCGACCAGCCCGGGGGCGCCGGTGAACCCGAGCGGGTAGACGTGCCACCACACGACGTCTCCTGGCCAGGACACCACGACCATTCCCTCCCGCGATGCTCGTGCCCGTGACCCTCGGGGACGGGCCTACGCTGCCGACGTGCCGTCGACAGCGTTGCTCACCGATCAGTACGAACTCACCATGGTCCAGGCCGCGCTCCGGAACGGCACGGCACGCCGCCGGTGCGTCTTCGAAGTCTTCGCCCGGCGTCTCCCGCCGGGCCGCCGGTACGGGGTCGTCGCAGGGACGGCGCGCCTGCTGGACGCGATGACCGCCTTCACCTTCGGCGAGGAGGAGCTGGCCTCCCTCGCGGAGCGTCGGGTCGTCGACCGGGAGACGCTGGACTGGCTGGCCGACTACCGCTTCGGCGGGGACGTCTCCGGGTACCCGGAGGGCGAGTGCTTCTTCCCCGGCTCCCCCGTCCTCGTCGTCGAGGCGCCGTTCGCCGAGGCCGTGCTGCTGGAGACGCTCGCACTGTCGATCCTCAACCACGACTGCGCCGTCGCCTCGGCAGCCAGCCGGATGGTCTCCGCGGCGCACGGGCGGCCCTGCCTGGAGATGGGGGCACGGCGCACCCACGAGGAGGCGGCCGTCGCCGCGTCCCGGGCCGCCTACCTCGCCGGGTTCTCCGCGACGAGCAACCTGGAGGCCGGTCGCCGCCACGGCGTCCCGACCATCGGCACCGCGGCGCACGCGTTCACCCTGCTCCACGACGACGAGCGGGCGGCGTTCGCGGCGCAGGTGGCGGCCCTCGGCACGGGGACGACGCTGCTCGTGGACACCTACGACGTGCCGACGGGGGTCGCCACCGCCGTCGAGGTCGCCGGGCCGTCGCTCGGCGCGGTCCGGCTGGACTCCGGGGACCTGCTGGAACAGGCCCTTGCGGTGCGGACGCAGCTCGACGGTCTCGGGGCACGGGACACCCGGATCGTGGTGACCAGCGACCTCGACGAACACGCCATCGCCGCGCTGGCCTCGGCCCCCGTGGACGCCTACGGCGTCGGCACGTCGCTGGTCACCGGATCGGGAGCGCCGACGGCGAACCTCGTCTACAAGCTCGTGGCGCGCGAGGCCGCCGACGGGAGCATGGTCGGCGTCGCCAAGCGCAGCCACGACAAGCCGACCATCGCCGGGCGCAAGGACGCGCTGCGGCGGTACCGGCCGGACGGCACGGCCGAGGCCGAGGTGCTCCGGCTGACCGCGACAGCAGCCGCCGGGACCGGTGAGCGCCGGCTGCTGCACCCGCTGCTCCGGCGCGGGGAGCCGGTGGGGACCGACGGGCTGGTCGAGGCGAGAGCCAGGCACGCCGCGTCCCTGGCCGAGCTGCCGGCAACGGCGCGGCAGCTGTCCCGGGGCGAGCCCGCCATCCCGACGGTGGTCGAGCACGCCCCGGCCCCCGGAGGGAGGATGGCGGGGTGACGACCGGGCCGTGGCCGGCGCGATGACGACCGGGCCGTGGCCGGCGGGATGACGACCGGAGGGAGGACGGCGGGATGACGACGCGGGCGCTCGTGATCGTGGACGTGCAGAACGACTTCTGCGAGGGAGGATCGCTCCCGGTCTCCGGCGGGGCCGGGGTCGCCGCCGCGATCACGGACCACCTCCGGTCCGGCGCCGGGGCGTACGCGGCCGTCGTCGGCACCCTCGACTGGCACGACGACCCCGGCGGCCACTTCGCCGCCGAGCCGGACTTCGTCGACTCCTGGCCGGTGCACTGCCGGGCGGGCAGCCCCGGCGCCCGGCCGCACCCGGCCCTGGACACCCGGCACGTCGAGCGGTGGTTCACCAAGGGGCTGACCTCCGCCGCGTACTCCGGGTTCGAGGGCACCGCGCGGGAACCGGGGTTCGATCCGCGGTCCTTCGTGATCACGAAGGACCCGGAGGCCATGCCCGCACAGATCCTTCGCGATCACGGGTCCACCTGGTCGGGCGAGGGGCTGGCCGGGTGGCTGCGCGACCGGGGCGTGGACGCCGTGGACGTCGTCGGCATCGCCACCGACCACTGTGTCCGGGCGACAGCCCTCGACGCCGTGGGCGCCGGGTTCGCCACCCGGGTGCTGCTCGACCTGACCGCGGGGGTCGCGGTGCCGACCACCGAGGCCGCCCTGGTCGCGCTCCGGGAGGCCGGGGTGCGGCTCGAGGGGCGGCCCGTCCTCGGCTGAACCCGGCTCCCGCCCGACGGCGGGGCGCTCGCCCGACAGACTCCCTCGGCCGCCCTCGGGCCCGTCCCGGTCGTCGGGTGGACCCGGGGCGCGGGTCGTATGGTCGCCCCATGGCCCACGAGGAACAGCCGCTGCCGTGCCTGCCCGGTGCCAGCCGGGACCCGGGCACCGGAGGAGTCAGCCAGGTCCTGCTCGACGCGCTGTTCGAGGACGCCGCGCTGCTCGCCCTGCCTGCCGAGCAGGCCGTCGCGGCGCACCGGGAGCACCGGGAGGCGTGGTACGCCGGCCTCGTCGGACCGCTGCTCGTCCCGGTCGGCTCCGTCGAGGCGGTCTGCGCCGCCTTCGGGCCGGCCGAGGACGGGCTGCGCGTCGCTCTCCTCAGCGAGCCGTCTGCCGGCCAGGAGGCGATCCACCGCGCCGGTGACGTGCTGCGCGAGGACGGCCGAGCCGAGGTCGTCGCCGTGCACCTGCCGCTCCCGGCGGGAGGGGACCCGGGCTCCGCCGCGCGGCAACTGCTGGACGCCCTCGCCCTCAGCGTCCCGGCGAGGGTCGAGCTGCGTCCCGAGCCGGGCTGGGAGGAGGCGCTCGCCGTGCTGGCCGAGGACGGCGCGGAGGAGGTGGCGCTACGGTGCGGTCCCGCCGACCCGGGCCGGCCGGGTGGGCCGGGCTGGCCGCCGGTCGAGCTGGCCAGGGCCCTGCGGTCGGTCGTCGACCGCGGTCTCACGGTCCGGGTGCTCGGTGTCCGGACCGCGGTCGGCGCCGCTGCCGGGGAACGGGGACCGGACGGCGCGCCGTCCACCGTCGGTGCGCTCAACCTGCTCTGTGCCGTGCGGGCCGCCCTCAACGGCGCCGAGTCCGCCGAGCTCGCCGACGTCGTCGCGGAGACCTCCGCCGCGCCGCTCGCCGCAGCCGCCCGCCGGATGAGCGACCCGGACGCCGCCGTGGTGCGGGCCTTCCTCACGTCCGTCGCCGCGGTGGACGTGCCCGCGGTCGTGGCCGAGCTGGTCGGGCTGGGGCTGGTCACGGCGTCGGCTGACTGACCCCGGCGGCACCCGGTCCGCCGACCCGGGCGGTCGGCACCCGCGTACGACACCGGGCGGTCCGCACCGGCCAACGACCCCGGCGGTCGGCACCGACCGGTCGGCACCGGACGGACCGAGCCGGTCAGCCCCGCTCGGCGGCCGCGACGGCCACGGTGCGAGGGAGCTTGTCGTGCAGGGCCTGGTGGTAGGGGTCCCACAACGGCCAGGCGCTGTCCATCACCAGGTACATGAAGCCGACGATCGGCAGGTGTCTCGCCCCCTCACGGGTCAGCCACCGCAGCAACGACTCGCCCCAGGTCGGCCTGGCCTCGCGCGCGAAGGAACGGACCCTGATCCCGAAGGCTCTCTTCCCCGGCGTCGTCCCCAGGAGAGCGATCGCTGGCACGGTGTAGACCAGGCTCACCAGGACGGCCACGAGCAGGAACCTCGTCGACGCGTCCTGGAACCGCGGGTCCGCCGCGAGCGCGGAGACGTCGGACAGCTCGGCCGTCGTCGTCCGGTGCTCGGTCTCCCACGCCGCCACGGCGTCGGCCAGCTCGCGCAGGTAGGTGAACCCGACCCCGGCGGTGATCATCATCTTGAGGACCCAGTCCGTCACCCTGGCCGCGAGCCGCCTGCCGAGGGCGCCGACCGGAACGCCGTCGGGGGTGGTCGGCCGGGGGCCGCCCGGTCCGGGCGACGGGTCGACCAGGCGCCAGCCCGGGCGTCTCTCCGGCACCGGGGGGACCTGCTGCCCCGCCGAGCGGGTGACGGAGCTCCAGCCGACCCCGTCCCACCACCGTTCGAGACCCGGCGTCGCGTGGTCGGGGTACCAGCCGGGAGGAGGAGATCCAGCCACCACGCCAGCCTGCCCTACCCGCCGGACCCGCCACCAGGGTGCGGAGCACCGGAACCGCAGCCGGAGGGCTGGGGACCGACGACCGGGCGGTCAGGGAGCGGGCGGTCCCGACGGTCCCGGGCGGTCAGGGAGCCGACGGTCCCGGCGGGGAGCATCCGTCCACGACGACCCGGTTCCGACCGGCCCGCTTCGCCTCGTAGAGGGCCTCGTCGGCGCGGTGAAGGGCCTCGGTCCGGCCGGACGCGGGCCCGCAGGCGACACCGACGCTCACGGTGATCGCCAGGCCGGCCCTGATCCCGGTCCAGGGGTGATCGGCGACGGTACGCCGGATCCGCTCCCCGGCCTCGCTGCCGAACCGTGCCGCCTGGCCGGGCAGGACGACGAGGAACTCCTCCCCGCCCCAGCGCGACACCCGGTCCACCTCCCGGACGGCCCCGACGAGCAGCCTGCCGAGCTGACGCAGCACCTCGTCCCCGACGGCGTGCCCGAACCGGTCGTTGACCAGCTTGAAGTCGTCCACGTCGAGGAGCAGCAGGCACACCGGGTCCTCGGCGGGCAGCGCCCGGAGCACCCGCTCGACGCCTCTGCGGTTGTCCAGCCCGGTCAGCGGGTCCTGCTCCGCCGTGCGGGCGAGGACCTCGGTCTTGGCGATCAACGACCGTCGCTCGCCCTCCACCCCGGCCCGGGAGAACACCTGGTCCATGAACGCCAGCTCCTGCTGCTGGTGCCGCTCCCACAGCCGGTGACCGAGCAGCCGGGCGTCGGCCAGCGCCCCGGCGGTGTCCCCCATCGCCTCGTGGACCCGCCCGCGCAGCAGCAGGGTGGACACCTCGTCGGTGAGGTCGGCTCCCTCGGTGAGGATCGGGACCGCCGCGTCGAGCTCGGCGAGGGCCTCCTCCAGCCGGCCGAGCCGGTACAGGCACCGCCCCCGCACCAGGTGCAGGGACGCCAGCGGGACGGCGGTCAGCAGCTCGTCCGCGGCACTCGTCGACTCCAGCACCTCCCAGGCCCGCTCCGCGCAGCCCAGCTCGCAGAGCGCCGAGGCGAGCAGCCGCGGCCCGTGCACCGCCCGGACGGTCTTCGGCTCCCCGCGGTCGAGAAGCTGGCGGGCCAGGTGCTCGGCCCGCTCCACCAGGCCGGCCCGGATCCGGTAGCCCTCCCCGCCCGGCCGGATCCGGTCGGCGCGCCGCAGCAGCACCTCCGCGACGTCGTGGGTCGCCGCCGACCAACGGGCGAGGTCCCCGACGAGCTCGCTCTGGGCCACGGCGACCTCGGCGAACTCCAGCGCCCGGTCGTGGTCGTTGACCTGCCGGCACAGCCCGGCCAGCCGGATCGCGAGGTCGGCTCCGGTCCGGGGGTCGCGGTCGTACCCGGGCACCGACGCGTACCCGACCAGGGCCCTGACGGCCATCTCCGTCGATGCCTTCACGTTCCCCCTGGCGGCGTGGACGCCTGCGGCGACGAGACAGCTGGCCGCGGCCTGCTGCGGCATGCCGGCCGCCTCGTAGAGCACCGCCGCGCCCCTGGCGTCCTCGGCGGGACCGTCGTCCCCGCGGCCGCGACCGGCCGGACAGGGGTCCTCGGAGCGGAGCAGCCCCGCCCGGACCACCGCTCTCGCCTCCAGGAGCCGGGCCCGGTCGGCCCCCGCGGGGAGGTGGGCGAGCAGGGCGTTCACCTCGTACAGCCAGGTCCCGATGGTCACCCGGTCGGCGACCAGCGGAACGTCGGCGAGCACCGCCTGCACCCGCGCCGGAGGACCCGCACCCACTGGCTCAGGCTGACAGGGTGATCACGGAGGCAGGGGGCGTTCCGGGCGGGGCGCCACCCGGTGGCAGGGACGGCGTCACGCCAGGTCATCCGGTGGTCACACCATCCGACGGGTCCGCCGGGCCCCGACGATCGGCGGTGCATCGGCGGTGCGACCGGTGGCCGCATCGCGGAGAGCCTCAAGAGATGCCCCCGATCTTCCGAATCCTGTTCCACCGGGGTCGCCGTTCCGGAGTCGGGAGGCTGGTGCACCATGGCCGCGGCTTCGGGAGGTCGGACGGCCACCGGCCCCGGCCTGCCCGCCGCGCTCACCGGTCCGCTGCCCCTCGTCGCCGGGTTCGGCGTGCTCATCCTGCTGTTCGGTGCGTTCAGCGGCCAACTGCTGCGGGACGCCGTCACCGGGACCACCATCTGGCACCCGGAGGCCGGTCTGGCCGCCGCCGCGCTGACCAGGGCCAGGGGTCGGATGCGGGTGCTGCTGGCCGTCGTCCTGTTCTCCGCCCTCTGCACCGTCGACGTCCTCGCCGGAGCCCAGCCCCATGTCGTCGCCGGACGGGCGGTCGCGGCGACGGTCCAGGCACTCGTCATCGCGCTCCTCCTGGACCGGCTGCTGTCCGGCGGCGCCCCGGGGGCGGCAACGAGCCGGGGGCACCGGTGGGCCGACCGACCGGTCGGCACCGACAGGGCCTGGTCGAGCGGGATGACCCTGCAGGGGCCGGGAGACATGGCCCGGCTGACCGCGGCGGCCGGTGTCGGCACCGTCGTCGGGGCGGCGGTGGCGGTCGGCCACGCCGCCCTGCCCGGAGCCGGTCAGCTCGCCTGGGACCCGGGCACGGTGCTGCTGGCGGCACGGGATCACGTGGCGGGTCAGCTCACCGGGGTCCTGGTGCTGGCTCCCGTGCTGCTGGCCATCGGATCGCGGGCGGTCCGAGTGCGGGGCCGCCGGGTCGAGTGGACCCTGCAGCTCCTGACCACGGTCGGGATCACCTGGGTGGCGTTCGTCCCGGACGGCGAGCGGCCGTTCGTCTTCCTCACCATCGTCCCGCTGCTCTGGGCCGCGGCCCGGCTCGGCCTGCTCCGCACCGCCGTCAGCCTGGTGGTGTCCACGACCATCGTGGCCCTGGGAACCCTGGAGAGCGGCGGGCCGTTCGCCGCCCTCGACCACGACGACCTGGTGATGACGATGACCCAGTTGCTGGTCGTCGTGAACGCCCTGTCCGCCCTGGCACTGGCCCTCACCGCCCAGCGGCGGGACGAGGCCATCGCCCGCCTGGTCGCCGAGGAGGACTCCTACCGCAGGACCTTCGACAGCTCCCTGCTCGGCATGGCCGTCGTCGAGCTGACCGGCGCCGGAGCCGTCCTGGAACGCTGCAACCCCGCCCTGGTGGAGATGCTCGGCGGCGACCCGGTCGGCCGGCGGTGGACCGACCTCATCGCCGAGGAGGACCGGACCGCCATCACCTCGGCGACCCTGGGCCTGCGGGACGGCGCCATGTCGGGGTGGCGGGGCGAGCTGCGGCACCGGGTGACCGACGGCCAGCGGTGGCTGGAGGTCGCGCTGGCGCCCCTGCCGGGGGACGACGGGACGGTCGGGCGGCTGAGCGCCCAGGTCGTCGACGTCACCGAACGCCGGCTCGCCGAGGACCAGCTCCGCGACATGGCCCTGCACGACACCCTCACCGGGCTGCCGAACCGGACCCTGCTCATGGACCGCCTCGGCCTCTCCCTCTCCGGCGCGCAGCGCACCGGCGGTCGGGTCGCGCTGCTGTTCTGCGACCTCGACGACTTCAAGAACATCAACGACACCGCGGGACACGCCCACGGCGACCGGATGCTCGTCGAGGTCACGGGCCGCATCGTGGGCGCGGTCCGACCGACGGACACCGTCGCCCGGCTCGGCGGGGACGAGTTCGCCGTGCTGTGCCCCGACGTCCCCGACGCCGAGACCGCCGAGTCCATCGCCCTCCGGGTGCTCAGCGCCCTCGCCGAGCCGGTGGCCATCGACGACGCGGTCTACAGCCCTGGGGGCAGCCTCGGGATCGCCCTGTCGCGACCGGACAGCAGCGCCGACTCGCTGCTGCGCGAGGCGGACACCGCGATGTACCAGGCCAAGCGGAGCGGCAAGCGCCAGCTCGCCGTGTTCACCGACGAGCAGCAGGAGTCCGCGCTGCGCACGGTGCGGCTGGAGTCCCAGCTCACGCAGGCCGTCGAGCAGCGGCAGTTCCGGCTGTTCTTCCAGCCGGTGATGGACCTGCGGACCGGCCGGGTGGTCGCCATGGAGGCCCTGGTCCGCTGGCAGCACCCCGACCGGGGTCTGCTGGCCCCCGGCGAGTGGCTCGACGTCGCCGAGCAGGGACCGACCATCCACGCCATGGGGCGGTGGGTGCTGGAGGAGGCGTGCCGGGTCGCGGTCACGTGGGAGGAGCTCCACGGCGCCGCCGCCCCGGTCATGCACGTCAACGTCTCCCCGCGACAGCTGCAGACGGGGTCCTTCCCGGAGGAGGTCACCGCGGTCCTCGACCGGTTCGGCCTGCGCGGGTCGAAGCTCGTGCTGGAGCTGACCGAGACCCAGTTCGACCGGGTCCGGGACTCGTTCCGCGCCGACGTCGAGCGGCTGCGGGCGTTCGGGGTGCGCGTGGCCGCCGACGACTTCGGCACCGGGTACAGCCCGCTGACCCGGCTCACGGAGCTCCCCGTCGACATGATCAAGATCGATCGGCAGTTCGTCGCCGACATGCACGAGGACGAGCGGGCCCTCGCCGTCGTCCAGGCGGTGCTGGGGCTGGGCAAGGCGCTGGGGCTCGACGTCGTCGCCGAGGGGGTGGAGACCCCGTCCCAGGCCGACCGGCTGCGCCGGCTGGGCTGCGGGACGGCGCAGGGCTACCTGTGGAGCCCGCCGCGGGCGGCCGAGGCCGTGCAGGACATGATCGGTTCCGTCCAGCGCCGGGTACCGCGGCAGCGCCGCGGGCGCAAGGCGGCCAGCACCACGGCCGGCACCAGGGACGGCGTCACGGACGGCGCGCGGTCCGGCGAGGACGACGTCCGCGACGGGTCACGGGACGACCAGCCCACCCGGAGCTGAGGACCCGGCGGGCAGCGATCGGCCCACCAGGCGCTCACCGAAGATCTTGGTGGATCCGAACCTCCCAGCGCCTCATATCCACCAAGATCTTCGCTACAGATCCACCAAGATCTTCGACGAGCACCCCGCGACGCGGTCACCCCTCGCCGTCGCCGCCACCCCTGCTGCCGCTGCCCTTGCTACCGCCGCCGAACCCGCCGCGGTCATCGCGGTCATCACGAGGGTTCCTGCCGTTCGTGGTGCTCTTGGTCCTGGTGCTCTTGTTCTTGGTCTTGGTGGTCTTGGTCCTGGTGGTCCTGGACCGCCTGCGGCGCCTCCGCTCGCCCGGTTCGACGGGCTGGCATCCGGCGAGCCCGAGCACCGAGCCCAGCGCCCCGACGATCAGGGTGCGCCTGGTGACCTCGACACGCATGGTGACGCACATCCCCCCTGTCGACACTCACAGTGATGATCACATTACTCGACGTCGAGGACCGGGTGGTCATCCCCTGCGGGCACCCGCGCCGGGACCGATCCCGCTGGGCAGGACGACCGGGCCGGGTCCGTCCCGCCCTCCGGTCTCGGGTACCACCGTCACCCGGTCACCGTGCCGGACCGAGAGCGCCGGACCGACGAGAGGCCGACGGAGCCGACCGGTGCTGCCGGACCGAGAGCGCCGGGCCACGGCGACGGTCAGCGGCGGCCGACGAACCAGCGGCGCAGGGTCTCGATCCGCTGCTGCAGCTGCTCGGCGTTCGCCCGGGGAACGTCCGGGCCGCCGCAGGCCCTGCGCAGCTCCGCGTGCACCGTGGCGTGCGGCTGGGAGGTCCGCCGGGCCCAGGCTCCGACGAGGTTGTGCAGCTCCTTGCGCAGTGCCGCGATCTGGCGGTGCCCGGACACCTCGGCGAGGGTCGGCGCACCGTCGGCGGTGTCGACCGTGGCACCGGCCCCGGTGGCGTCGCTCCGCCCCGCCCGACCGCGTCTCCCCTTCGCGGCAAGCTGCTCGGCCTGCCGCTGCCGCAGCAGCACGGTGACCTGCTCGGGCTCCAGCAGCCCGGGGATGCCGAGGAAGTCCTGCTCCTCCTCGCTGCCGACCTCGGCACCGGTGCCGAACTCCTGCGAGTCGAACAGCACCCGGTCGAAGGTGGCCTGGGCCTCCAGCGCCTCGAACGACAGCTGATCCATGGTCGCGGACGCCGTCTCCGCGCGGTTCGCCTCGGCGAGCAGGGCGTCCTCCGGCGACCAGCTCTCGTCCTCGGTCCGCGGCCGGTCGAGGGCGTGGTCACGCTCCGCCTCCAGCTCGGAGGCCAGCCCCAGCAGCACCGGCACGCTCGGCAGGAACACCGACGCGGTCTCCCCGCGCCTCCTGGCCCGGACGAACCGGCCGACGGCCTGGGCGAAGAACAGCGGGGTCGAGGTGGACGTCGCGTACACGCCGACGGCGAGCCGCGGGACGTCGACCCCCTCCGAGACCATCCGGACGGCGACCATCCATCGTTGGTCGCCGCTGCCGAACTCCTCGATCCGCTCCGAGGCCCCGGCGTCGTCGGAGAGCACGACCACCGGTGGCTGACCGGTGACGTCGCGCAGGATGGCGGCGTAGGCACGCGCCGTCTCGTGGTCGGTCGCGATGACCAGTCCCCCGGCGTCGGGGACCCCGTGCCTCACCTCGGTGAGCCGCCGGTCGGCCGCCCTGAGCACCGCGGGGATCCACTCGCCCTTCGGGTCGAGCGCGGTCCGCCACGCCTGGGCCACCGCGTCGTTGGTGAGCGGCTCGCCGAGCCGGGCGGACATCTCGTCGCCCGACCGGGTCCGCCACCGCATCTGTCCCGAGTAGGACAGGAAGATCACCGGGCGGACGACGCCGTCCGCGAGCGCGTCCCCGTAGCCGTAGGTGTAGTCGGCCCGGGAGCGGCGCACCCCCTCTGTGTCGGCGAGGTAGGTGACGAAGGGGATCGGGCTGGTGTCGGACCGGAACGGCGTCCCGGTGAGCGCCAGCCGCCGCGTCGCCCCCTCGAACGCCTCCCGGACGGCGTCCCCCCAGGACAGCGCGTCCCCGCCGTGGTGGATCTCGTCGAGGATGACGAGGGTCCGGCCGACCTCGGTACGGGCCCGGTGCAACAGCGGCTTGCTGGCGACCTGCGCGTAGGTGACGGCGACCCCGTCGTACATCCGGCCGTGCGCGCCCTGGCTGTTGCGGAAGTTGGGGTCGATCCTGATGCCGACCCGCTGCGCCGCGTCGGCCCACTGCCGCTTGAGGTGCTCGGTCGGGCAGACGACGGTCAACCGCTGAACGATCCCGCGTTCCCGCAGCTCGGCGGCCACCCGCAGGGCGAACGTCGTCTTGCCCGCCCCGGGGGTCGCCACCGCGAGGAAGTCCCTCGGGGTGGAGCGCAGGTAGGTGTCCAGCGCTTCCTGCTGCCAGGCGCGGAGCTTCGAGGCGGTGCCCCAGGCGGCCCTGCGCGGGTACGCCGGGGACAGGCTGGACGCCGCGGTCGCGCTCGCATGGCTCCCCGTTGCCGGCGTACGCGTTGTGCTCACGGTGTCGAGAGGCTATCCGAACCGGCCGACCGACATGCCGGGCTCCTCCGCTTACCGGTCACTGCGGGACCCGTGTGCTATACGGACGGCGACCTCGGGGTGGCACAGCTCGGAGCAGCACGATTCAGGGCGCCGTTCGGAGCGTGGTCCGGGGCGTGGCTCGGAGACGGCGTGGCTCGCGGCGGAGTGGCTCAGTCGCCCGACCCCTCGCCGTCCTGCGGCGGGAATCCGTCGAGGATCTCCTTGCAGCGCGGGCACACCGGGAACTTCTTCGGGTCGCGCCCGGGGACCCACACCTTGCCGCACAGCGCGACCACCGGCATGCCGGTCACCGCCGACTCGACGATCTTCTCCTTGCGCACGTAGTGCGCGAACCGCTCGTGGTCCCCCGGCTCGACGGTCCGCTCCAGGAGCTCGCGCTCGAGGACGGCGGTACCGGCGGTCTCCGGGGACGACAGCGGCGAAGGCTCCGGCGGGAACGTGCTCATGCCAGGAGTCTAGGACCGGACGACCGGTGGGCCCCGCCGACCGGGGACGGCAGGGTGGACGGCGTCAGTTCAGCGACGGGTCGTCCGGGTAGGTGGAGACCAGGGCGAGATCCCCGCGCTGCCGCCGCAGCACCTGCTGCCAGAGCACGGCCGGCTCGTCGGAGAAGGCGTCCCGCGCCTCGGCGTCCACGACGTACCAGGCCCCCTCGCCGATCTCCTCCTCGAGCTGGCCTGCTCCCCAGCCGGCGTAGCCCGCGAAGATCCGCAGCCCGGCGACGCCGCCTGCCACCACCTCGGGCGGGGCGTCGAGGTCGACCAGCCCGAGCGAGCCGAAGATCCGCTTGACCCCGACCGGCTCCTCGCCGTCCCCCGGCACGGCCACCAGTCCCAGCGCCGAGTCGAGCTGGACCGGCCCGCCGCGGAACAGGCGCCCCGGGGACGTCGCGAACGGCTGCCAGCCGGGGAGCACGACCGAGACGTCGACGTCGAGCGGGCGGTTGACGACGAGTCCCAGGGCACCGTCCTCCCCGTGGTCGAGGAGGATCACCACGCTGCGACGGAAGTTCGGGTCACGGAGCACGGGACTGGCCACGAGCAGTCGACCGACGAGCCGTTCCACCTCCTCCGTCACCCGGACATCATCCCCTCCGGTGGGGAATCGTGCTTCCCGGGTGGCCCGGCCGAGCGGGTCGCCCCGACGGCCTCCGGCCACCAGGAGGCACCGATCGCACCGGCGGCGTCGGCGAGGGAGTCCCCCGGCTCACCGCTCCGCGCGGGGTAGAACTGACCCTGCACGGCCTCCGAGGCCACGGCGTGGACGAGCAGGGCTGCCAGCAGCTGGCGGGTCGGGACCCCGGCCCAGCGACCGGTCCACGCGACGGCCGCGAAGATCGCGACATGGGCCACCTTGTCCCAGGGCAGACCACCGGGCGGGGACACGCCCCACGGCCAGTACAGGACGACGAGCTGGACGACGATCGCGGCCCCGAAGGCGACCCGCGCCGCGCGCCCGCCCGCCGGGGTCGGCCGGCTAGAGGCCCTCATCACCGCGGGCTGCGGCGAGCAGTTCCTCGAACTCCTCCGGGTGGACGGCCGCGAGCTGCTCCAGCGCCCGCAACCTGGCCCGGCGGACCCTGACCTCCCGGTCGCCCCGGCCGGGGACCCCCACCCCGGTCAGGGTTCCGTTCGCGGGTGCCGCCGGGGCCGTCGGGGCCGCCACCTTGGTGACCCTGACCGCCGACCGGGATGCTGCCGCCTGGGCCGAGGAACGCGGCCGCGAGGCGCGGTCCCGGCACTCCTGGCAGGTCTGCGAGTCGTCGGAGAACTCGACGATCTGACGGATCTTCCGGCATTCCTCGCACCGTTGCCACTGTGAGGCCACGTGTCCGCTCCACCGTCCTGTCTCTAGGCGAGTGACGTCTTCTCGTGTGTGCCACCCGGTAGGGCCGCCCCGAGTGCAATTTCTACAGGCCCGGGACGGGGCGATCACTCGCGGGGTCGGGAACCCGGGCCGGGCCGGGGGTCGCGAGCCGGGCCGGCGCGTGCAGTTGGGAAGACTTCGCAGTTGCGAATGGTTGGCACCCGTAGCAGGGTGGGCAGGTCGGTTCGACCCGGGAGGGGCACCATGCACGTTCCGGACGGGTTCATCGACCTCCCCGTGTCGATCGGTGCCGCGGTCATCGCCGCCGGAGCGGTCGCGGTGAGTCTGCGCGGAGCCCGCCGGGAACTGGACGAACGGAGCGCTCCCCTTGCCGGCCTGGTCGCGGTGTTCGTCTTCGCCGCACAGCTGATGAACTTCCCCGTCGCCGGCGGCACCAGCGGACACCTGCTCGGCGCGGTGCTCGCCGCGGTCCTGGTCGGACCGTGGACGGGAGCGCTCTGCGTCACCGTGGTGCTGCTCGTCCAGGGTCTCGTCTTCGCCGACGGCGGGATCACCGCGATCGGCGTCAACGTCACCGACATGGCCGTGATCGGACTGGCGGCCGGGTACCTGGTCTTCCTCGCGCTGCGGGCGGTGCTGCCGTCGACCCGGGCCGGGGTCGTCGTGGCGGCGGCAGGCGGGGCCTTCGCCTCGGTGCCGGCGGCCGCGGGGGGCTTCGTCGCCTGCTACGCCCTGGGCGGCACGTCCTCGGTGCCCGTCGGCACGGTGTTCGCGGCGATGGTCTCGGTGCACCTGCTCATCGGCATCGGCGAGGCCCTCATCACCGCCTTCACGATCAGCAGCGTGATCGCGGTACGGCCGGACCTGGTCCACGGCGCGGCGGGACTCCGCCGACCGGAGACGCTCGCCGTCCGCCCGGGGGGCACCGCCGGCACCGGTCCGGTGACCCCCGAGGTCCCCGACGACCTCCGGGATCCGGCCGGAGCGCCGCCCACCCAGGACCTCGCCGCCGGCTCCCGGTCCGCGCCCTGGTCCGCCGAGGAGTCCCGATGACCCGCACCCGCGTCCTGCTCGCCGTCGGCCTCCTGCTGTCGCTGCTCGTCGCGGGGGTCGCCAGCCACTACGCGAGCAGTGCCCCGGACGGGCTGGAGAAGGTCGCTGCCGACAAGGGGTTCGACGAGACCGCCCGCGACCACGACCTCGCCGGCTCCCCGTTCGCCGACTACCAGACCGACGGGGTCGGCGACAGGCGCCTGTCCGGCGGCCTCGCCGGGATCACCGGGGTGGCGCTGACCGGGGCCCTCGCCTGCGGTCTCTTCCTGGTGCTCCGCCGGCGCCGTCCCCCCGCACCGGGCCGGGACGAGGCGCTGTCCCCGGCATCCCCGGTACCCTCACCGACACCGGCATCTCCGGCATCTCCGACGTCACCGACGTCACCGACGTCACCGACGTCACCGACGTCACCGACGTCACCGACGTCACCGGGCGGAGGGTGACCGATGGCGGGCACGAGCCACGTCCACCGGCTGCTCCTGCCCGGGGAGTCGCCGGTCCACCGGCTGCCCGCGCACGTCAAGCTCCCCGCCACCCTTGCCTTCGTGGTGCTCGTCGTGCTGACGCCGAGGGAGCAGTACTGGGCCTTCGCCGCCCATGCCGCGCTCCTCGGCGTCGTCGTCGCCGTCGCCCGGCTCCCCCCGGCCACCCTGCTGCGCCGGATGGTCGTCGAGGTGCCCTTCCTCGCCTTCGCCGCCCTGATGCCGTTCCTGTCCACCGGGGACCGGACCGAGGTGCTCGGCCTCTCGCTGAGCGTGGACGGCCTCCACTCGGCGTGGAACGTGGTGGCCAAGGCCACGCTCGGGGTGGCCGCCTCGGTGCTGCTGGCCGCGACGACCGACGTCCGGGACCTGCTCGTCGGCCTGGAACGGCTGCGGATGCCCAGCCTCCTGGTCCAGATCCTCGGCTTCATGATCCGGTACGGCGACGTCGTGACCGGGGAGATGCACCGGATGCGGGTGGCCAGGGAGTCCCGGGGGTTCGTCGCCCGGGACGTCCGGCAGCTCCCCGTGGTCGCCCGGTCCGCCGGTGCCCTGTTCGTGCGGACCTACGAGCGCGGGGAACGGGTGCACCTGGCCATGCTCTCCCGCGGCTACACCGGCCGGATGCCCGGCCACGACGCCACCTCGACGAGCCCGGCCCACCTGCTCACGGCCTCGGCTCTGCCGCTCGCCGCCGGGCTGGTGACCGTGCTGGCGCTGCTGACCTCATGACCGCCGACCTCAGGGAGCGCCGATGAGCCACGAGACCATGCCGAGGGTCCTCGGTCGGTGCGACCCCGACGACACCCTCCCGGGCGATGTCCACCAGACCGCCCTCCCGGGCGATGTCCACCAGACCGCCCTCCCGGGCGATGTCCACCAGACCGCCCTCCCGGGCGATACCCACCAGACCGTGCTCCGGGTCGAGGGACTCGCCCATGCCTATCCCGACGGGCAGCAGACCCTCTTCGGAGTGGATCTCACCGTGCGCCGGGGCGAACGGGTCGCCCTCCTCGGGCCGAACGGCGCCGGCAAGACCACGCTGGTCCTCCACCTCAACGGCATCCTGACCGCCGGTCGCGGGACGGTGCACGTCGGCGGGCTGCCGGTGACCACCGAACACCTGAGGGAGATCCGGCGGCGAGTGGGGATCGTGTTCCAGGACCCGGACGACCAGCTCTTCATGCCCACCGTCCGGGACGACGTAGCGTTCGGTCCCGCCAACCTCGGCCTGCGCGGCGCCGCCCTCGACGCCCGGGTGACCAGGGCCCTCGACCAGGTCGGACTGGCCGACCTCGCCGACCGCGCGCCGCACCACCTGTCCTTCGGCCAGCGCAGGCGGGCCGCCGTCGCCACCGTGCTGGCCATGGAGCCCGAGATCCTTGTCCTCGACGAACCGTCGAGCAACCTGGACCCTGCCAGCCGCCGGGAGCTCGCCGACATCCTCCGCGGGCTGGACGTCACCGTGCTCATGGTCACCCACGACCTGCCCTACGCGCTCGAACTCTGCCCCCGATCGGTGATCCTCTCCGGTGGCGTCATCGTGGCCGACGGACCGACCCCGCGACTGCTGGCCGACACCGAGCTGCTCGCCCGGCACCGGCTCGAACTGCCGTACGGGTTCGACCCCCAGCTCCTCGCCCGGTAGTCCGTCCCCGCCCCTACACCACCGCCCGGTCCGACCCGACAAGAGGACGGCGGCGGTGTCGCCGGTCACGACCGCGACGAGCGGGACGGAACGGACGGCACGCACGACAGCGGGCGGCACGGGCGGCACGCACGACAGCGGGCGGCACGGGCAGCAACGAGCGGCACGGGCGAGGAGGCCGACAGCCGTGGACGAGGCGGTGGGTCGGGCGAGGCGGGCCGGCACGGTCGCGGCACGCGTCCTGACGCTCCTCGGCCCCGTCGCCCTGCTCGTGGTCGCCCCCTGCCTCGCGGCGGCCTCCCCCGATCCGACCCCGGGACCCGCCTGCTCGGTCACCGGCCGGGTGACCGGCCCTGGCGGGCGGGCGGTGCCCGGGCTGAGCGTTCGGCTCAACGGCGCGGGACTGAGTGACGTCACCACCGTCACCGGGGCCGACGGCAGGTACCGGTTCCCCTCACCGGCCCGGTTCGGCTCCGGCTACGACCCGATCGGCGGGCTCGCCGACCGGGGCGGTTCGTCGTTCGACCCCGGCACCGAGACCGTCACCGTCTCGGTCCACCCGAGGGATCCCGAGGGGCTGTTCGAGTTCCGGCACACCACGGCCGAGGGCAGTGTCCCCGCCGAGGTCCGGACCGTCCCGTTCCGGCTGACCAGGGACGCGACGTGCGTCCGGGACGTCGACCTGGCGACGCTCCGGGACACCGGCCACGCCCGCCCGGCGGAGCCCGCCCGCTGGGCCGACCTCGTCGTCCTGTTCGAGCAGGCCCGGCAGGGGTACGCGTTCGCGACCTCGGAACTCGGCTTCCGCCCGGACCTCGGCCTCCCGCTGTGGATCCTCCCGTGGTGCGTCGAGAGCGCCGACATCACGTGCCCGAGCGGCGAGCAGGGCGGGCCGCCGCCGCTGGCGTTCTACCGGGCCGACGGCGAGCACCCCTCCATCCCGCTGCTGCCCCAGGTCAGCGACGGACAGGTGGGCTGCCCCGACGACACACTGCTGCACGAGATCGGTCACGCGGTCCTCGGCGACGCCAACGGGAGGGGCAATCCCTCGGCCGCGGACCGGCACCCGCACGCGGGGTACTACGGCAACAGCTCCTCCAACGACTCCTGGATCGAGGGCTGGGCCACCTTCTTCGCCGTCCAGGTGCGGCAGCGGAGGTTCGGGCGCAGCGACCCGCACCTCGTGCTGTGCGGGCCGAGGGGCCGGTCGGTGATCGACCTGGAGACCAACCACCGGGTGTGGGACGGCCTGGGGCGCTACGAGGAGTTCGCGGCGGCCGGGCTGCTCCTCGATCTCGTGGACAGCACCCAGGACCACCCCTCGGCCAGGATCCAGGACGTCGTCCGGACCGTCGTGCTGCGGCCTGCGACCGGGCCGCCGATCGTCGTCGGCAGGGTGCTCCGGCACGGCCGGGACGCGATCTCGGTGCGGGTGGAGTTCCTCGACCCCGACGGGACACCGGTGCACGACGCCGCGGCCTGGGTGTTCCCCGACGGGACGTTCCGGGTCCCCGCGCCGCCGGGCCTGGATGTCGCGTCGGTCCGGGTCGCCGAGTTCGCGGGCTGCCTGCCGGGCGACGACGACGAACCGGTGCGGGTCGGCGTCGGCGAACTGTGGAAGGCCGTCACCGAGTACCACAGCGTCGACACCAGGGGCGGGCGCCGGGACACGACGATGGTGTTCGACCTGGCCGACCTGTACGCGGCCGTCACGGCCCGGTTCTCCGGCGACCGGGACCTGGACGGGGTCGACGACATCGACCAGGTCTTCGTCGACCACGGGGTCTTCGCCGACCCGGACCGGCAGTACCGCCACGTCACCGGCGCCGAGATCGGGATGACCACCCGCCGTCCGCTGGGCGTCGGTCCCGCCGCCGTCCGCTACACCACCGAGGTGGCCGCCGGGCTGCCGGTCCGGATCCGGAGCACGGTCCCGACCACCGTGATCGCCTTCGTCGACCGTCCCTCCCCCCGGGAGTCCGACTCCTACGCCTACCAGATCACCCCCGGGCCGACCGGGGTGAGCACGGTCGTGGTGCCACCGGAGGGCTCCGGAGCGACGGTCTCCCTCCTGGCCGTGGCACCGGGCCACCTCCCGGAGGTGGTCGCGACCTTCGACTCCGCGACCACATGGGCCGGCGGCCGGGTTCCCGCGGGCCGGGACCCGCAGGTCCTCCGGATCGCGCTCCGGCCGGGCAGCGTGCCGCTCGCGACCGGTGCCGGTACCGGAGCGGTCGCCACCGTGGGGACGGACGGCACCGACGGCACAGCCGACACCGCCGGCACCGGGGACGGCGCCCGCGACGGGGGCGAGCGCGACGGGAGAGCCCACCGGGTCGCCGAGCGCGGGTCCGACGCCGTGGTCCGGCTGCCCTTCCTCCGGCTGTCCCGGGCACAGGCGATCCCCCTCGGCGGTGGGCTGACCCTGCTCACCCTGTTCGCCGTCGCCCTGCTCACCCTCACCCCGCTGGACCGGCGGCTGCGGGTCACCGGCACCGGCACGTCCCCGGACCCCTCCCACGGCTCGGCCGGCGACTCCCCCGAAGGCACCGGCGACTCCGGTGCGGATGCGGGCGGCTCCCGCGAGGAGGCGGCGGTGCCAGGAGGTCCACCGGCAACCCGCCCCGGGGCCTCGGGCGGCGGGTCGGCCACGTGCTGACCGCGACCCGGCGGCCACCTGGCTGCCGGTGCCGAACGGCGACTGGCAGGCTGGACGTCGTGAACGACACGGTCCGGCCCGCGGGCGGTACGCGGGACAGCGCCCCCTCGCTGACCCGGTACGCCTGGCTGTCCATCGCGGCGGCGGTCGCGACCATCTTCCTCAAGTCCGGGGCCTACCTGGTCACCGGATCGGTCGGGCTGCTCTCGGACGCCGCGGAGTCGCTGGTCAACCTGGCCGCCGCGATCGTGGCCCTCATCGCGCTGAAGGTCGCGGCGCGCCCCGCCGACGCCGACCACCATTTCGGGCACGGCAAGGCCGAGTACTTCTCCGCCGCCTTCGAGGGGCTGATGATCTTCGGGGCCGCCGCCGCCATCCTGGTCAGCTCGGTACGCCGGTTCCTGCACCCGATCCCGCTGGAGAGCCTCGGCCTCGGTCTCGCCATCTCCCTGGTGGCGACCGTGGTGAACGGCGCGGTGGGGGTGCTGCTCCTCCGGGCAGGTCGGAGGTACCGGTCCACGACCCTCACCGCCGACGGCAAGCACCTGATGACCGACGTGTGGACCTCGGCCGGGGTGATCGTCGGCGTGCTGCTCGTCGGCGTGACCGGCTGGGAGCGCCTCGACCCGGTCGTCGCGGCGGTCGTCGGGCTGAACATCCTCGTCACCGGGTCGCGGATGATGGCGGCGTCGATGCGGTCACTGCTCGACGCCGCGCTCCCGGCGGCGGACATCGACCAGGTGGTCGCCGTCCTCGACCGCTTCCGGGGTCCCGAGGTCGACTTCCACGGCCTGCAGACCCGGGAGTCCGGCCGGTACCGGTTCGTGTCGCTGCACGTGCTCGTCCCCGGCCTGTGGACGGTGCACCGCGGCCACGACCTCGTCGAGGAGGTCGAGGCGGCGATCCGGGAGGCCCTGCCCGACACCACCGTGCAGACCCATCTGGAGCCCATCGAAGACGCCCGCGCCTACGCCGACGTCGCCTTCGACTCCCACCCCGAGAGGCCGGCGCACCCGGTCGACCGGGGCCGGTGACGGACGTCAGCGCACCGTGGAACCGGAGACCCGGGGGCTGCCCGAGCCGAGGAAGAAGATGCCCGGGTACCCACGGGTCTCGAAACCGTCACTCGGGTTGCGACGGAGCACGGATCCGCGCTCGATGCTCATGGTCCCGGTGCGGTCGTTGCTGACGAAGAACACCGCGCCGCCGCCCTCGTTGGCGTGGTTGTCGGTGATCCGGGTCCCCGCGATCCGCACGGTGAAGGTGTTGCCGTCGGTGTAGATGCCGCCCCCGCTGCCTCCGCCGGGGGTCCCCGCGCGGGCGGGGTTGGCTCCGTGGCCGATCGCCGAGTTGTGGCTGATGATGCTGTTGAGCACCACCCAGGAGACCCCGATGCTGCTGAGCGCACCGCCGTTGGAGCACCGCCCACCCCGGCCGGGCGCCCCGCCGAAGGTGCTCCCCACCACGTAGACGGGCTGTCCCCGGTACTGGCTGAGCACCCGGATCGCCGCACCGCCGACATCCGGCCCGTTGCCGTCGCACCGGTTGCGGAGGAACCGGGAGTTGACGACCGTGAACCGGCCGCCGCGGACGAAGATCGCGCCTCCGCCGCCGCCCTCCATGGTCTCCCCGGTGGCGTTGCCGTCGACGAAGGTGAGGTTCTGCACGGTGAGCCGGGGGTGGTCCTGGTCCTGGCAGTGCGACGTCGTCCAGCCCTGGGCCTGGTCGCAGGTGTTCATGTAGAGGATCCGCCGCTTGCCGCCGCCGCTCAGGGTCACCTTGCCGCCGCCGTCGAGGACGATACGCGGACCGGTCGCGTTCCGGATCTTGGCCGTCCGGTTCAGAGTGATCGTGATCGGGTCGGGCCCGCAGGAGAAGGTGATGATCCCACCCTTGGCCACCGCCGACACCACCGCGGCCGAGGTGCAGCTGCCCGGGGTGCCGTTGCCGATCACCCTGGTCGGGTGGGACGTGTCGACAGCCCTGGCCGCCGCCGGGACGGGGGCGTGACCGTCCGGGTTGCCCGCCGAGAACCTCGGCATGGACTTCCTCGTGGTCGTCGGGGTGGTCCTCGTCGTGGACGAGACCGTCGACGAGCCGGTCACCACCATCGCGGAGGGGATCCCCAGCGTCGCCGGCTCCCGGCCCCGGTCCGGCGCGTCCCGGCCGCAACCGGCACCCGCGGCGGTCAGCGCCGCGGTGAGCAGGACGGCACTCACCCGGGTAGAGCGCGACACCCGGACGACTGTAGCCACGGATCCGACTCCGTGACCACGGCTCGGCGGGAGGATCACCTCACCCCCGCCGGGTACGTCACGTACGCCCGGGAATGCGACACGCCGGCCCCACCACGAGGCGCGGGGCCTTTCGGAGGTGGGAACCCCGGAGACCCCGCACCTGCGGTGAGGCGGAGCAGGGCGGTGGACGGAGGGGCGACGCCTGGAGCGGGGCCCCTCCGTCCGGCGACCGGTGTCAGCTGGTCGGGAAGTTGTCCGACGTCATGATCCGACTGCGGACCAGGATCCCGGACTCCTTGAGCACGCTGGTGCCCGCGTAGTTGCTGCCGGAGCAGGTGCCCGCCTTGAACGCCGCGCTGCTCTCGGTGTGGTCGGAGAAGGTCCAGTTGGCGTAACTGACCTTCAACGAGTCCATCAGGTTGAACCACGCGGTGGAACTGCTCTGGTCGACGCCGCCGTCACCGGTGTAGGTGACCGTGCCGAACTCGGTGACGAACATCGGGATCCGGGCGGCCGCCCGGCTGAGCGTCTGCCGGTAGTTGTCCCCGTGCGACGCGGCGTAGAAGTGGAACGCGTACATGACGTTGCCGGCGTTCACGGGGCTGTTGATGACCTCGTTCTCGTTGCCGCCCTCGGAGACGCCCAGCGAGGACCAGGCGCGGGTGCCGACGATGACGATCGCGTCCGGGTCGGCGTTGCGGATGACCGGGATGACCTGCTCGGCGTAGCTCTTGATCTGCGCCCAGCTCACCCCGTTGGGCTCGTTGGCGATCTCGTAGATGACGTTGTTCTTGTTCGCGTGCCGGGCCGCGACGGCGGCGAAGAAGGTCCTGGCGTTGTTGAGGTTGTAGTTCGGGTCGCCGGGGGTCAGCGTGTGGAAGTCGATGATCGCGTACATGCCGCGGGCCGTGGCCATGTCGACGTAGGTGTTGACCCGGTCGGTGAACAGCGCCGGGTTCGTCTCGTAGCCCTGCTCCTGCACGTACATGGAGACCCGCAACAGGTCGGCCTTCCAGTCGTTGGCCAGCGCGTCGAGGGAGGCGTCGTTGATGCACTGCGGGAACCACTGGATCCCGTGCGTGCTCATGCCCCGCAACTGGATCGGCTTGCCGTACTGGTTGCACAGGTTGGTGCCGCAGACCCGCAGTTGACCGTTGATCCCCACCGGGGTCCCGGTCGGCCCGGTGGACGTGGTGGTGGTCGTCGTGGTGGTCGACGTCGTGGTGGTTGTCGGCCGGGTCGTCGTGGTGGTCGACGTCGTGGTGGTTGTCGGCCGGGTCGTCGTGGTGGTCGACGTTGTGGGCCGGGTCGTCGTGGTGGTCGACGAGGTCGGCTGGACACCGCCGCAGGTGACGCCGTTCACCGCGAAGGATGTCGGCGGGTTGTTCGAGCCGGTCCAACTCCCGATGAACCCGGGCGACGCCGAGGCCCCGGTCGGGACGTTACCGTTCCACGTCTCGTTCCTCACGGTCACGTCGGACCCGCTGGAGGTGAACACCCCGCCCCAGCCCTGGGTGATCGCCTGGCCGTTGGGGAAGGTGAAGGTGAGGGTCCAGCCATTCCACGCGTCACCCAGGTTCTTGATCACGAGCGATCCCTGGAATCCGCTCTGCCACTGGTTGGCGACGGAGTACTGGACGTCACAGGCCACCGCGGCCTGAGCGGAGGAACCGATCCCCGTGAGGAGGGCCATTCCGGTGAGGCCGGCCACGAGGAGTGAACAACAACGTCTCATCGAAGATCCTTACTGGACGAGAGAGAACCACCGGGAGTTGTCACACCATTCCCTCCCGGAGCCCGCGCGTCAAGTGGCGTGACCGGCGGCCACGACAGTTTTACGCTGCGTTTCACACACATTCCCACGCTGACATGATTGATCATCAACCAGGGTAGTGATCAACCCTTTCACCTGCGGTTCCGGTGAGCCTTGGGCCCGGCTCCGGCTGGTGATCAGTTGTCTCTTCACCGTGTTCAGCCGGAACGGGAACCGGTTTACCGACAATTTCCGGTCACTCGAGTCACGACACTCACAGCTTGAGGTGTCACCGGACGGCCGCCCGGACGACAATGACGATCATCACGGGTCTGACGGCGAGATCCGTCACCCAACGTACCCGTCGGCGTATCAGCAGGTCGGCGGCCGCCCGCGCCCCGTGGCCGGGGCAGGAGAACCACAGGACCCTGGCCATCGGCGCCGGGCCGCTGACGCCGTTCCGGGCCATCAAGCCGCCGTCCGGCCGTGTCGACGTACCGGGGGGCGCTGGGACCCGGGCCGAACCGGCCCCGCCGGGACGAGGTGACGCGGATGACCGGTCGAGCCGACCGCATGGTCGTGTCGATCGCCACCGGCATCGACCTGTACCAGACGGCCCTGCTCCGGGGGATGTGCCGGGTTCTCACCCCGCTGGGGATCCCCCTCGTCGCCTACACGAACCGCAACTACAGCGCCCACTACGGCCCCGACGGCAGCGGCATCACCCACGGGAACTGCGACCTCGGCCCGGTCGTCCACCCCGCGCTCGAGTGCCTGCTCCGACACCGCGACCTCCTGGGCGTCGCCGTGGCCAACTCGCTGTCGAGTCACCAGCAGGCGGCCCTGGGTGAGCTGACGGCCTCGCTGAACCTGCCCGTGGTGTACATCGCGCAGGACCTCCCCGGCCAGGACTGTGTCCGTGGCGACAACGCCCAGGGCATCAGGGCGGTGATGGAGCATCTCCTCGACGACCGCGGAGCGCGGCGGCTCGCCCTGGTCAGGGGGCTGGCGCACCAGCCGGACCACGTCGAGCGGGAGGCGGTGTTCCGTCGGGAGATCACTGCGCGCGGACTGACGGTGGACGAGGAACTGGTCCTCGACGGGGCGGCCGAACGCGAGGTCGCCCGCAACGCGATGCGCGCGCTGCTGGCCAGGCGCCGGGACCTCGACGCCGTGGTGACCACCGACGACCTCTGCGCCGAGGCGGTGGTCAGCGTCCTCCACGAACACGGGCTGCGGGTCCCGGACGACGTCATGGTGACCGGGTTCGACGACTACCCGAACGCCAGCATGACCTGGCCCGGGTTGACGACCGTCGACCAGGACCTCGTCGGGCAGGGCGCCAACGCCGCCCGGCTTCTCCTCGACCAGGCCACGGGCTGCTCCCCCCGCGGAACGGTGGTCACGCCCTGTCGGCTCGTCGTCCGGGGCTCGACCATCGGGGACGCGGCGAACGGCACGGACGGTGAGGTCTCGGCGCGAAGCATCGCCCGCGCAGCCCAACTGCACCTGAACTTCCACCACGGGGTGCGCAGGCTCGGCCGGGTGCTGGCGGAGTGCAGGACTCTCGCCGACGTCGGCGAGGCCCTGTCCACCTGCCTGTTCATGCTCGACGTGCGCCGGTGTTTCCTGGTCGTCCACGAGCGGGCCGAGGCGGGCGGCCCCGACGGCGTCCCGCACCAGCTCTCCCGGCTGGTGCTGGACCACCGGGACGGGGTCTCGCACCCGATCCCCGATCCGGTGTTCTCCTCGTGCCGCCTGCTGCCCGACAGTCTCCGTTCGGAGCTCCGCGAGGGGCAGCTCGTACTCCAAATGATGATCATGAACGACGAGACCCTCGGCTACCTGCTCACCGAGCACCTCGCGGCGCCGGTGGCGGTCATGGAACAGGTGGCCCTGGACGTGACCCGAGCGGTGCAGGTCGTACTCAGTACCCAGGAGCTCGAACAGCGGGTGGAGGAACGCACCCGGGAACTCCAGGTCGCGCAGGGCGAACTGCTCAGCGCCGCACGCAGGGCAGGTATGGCCGAGATCGCCACCAATGTCCTGCACAACGTCGGCAACGTCCTCAACAGCGTGAACATCTCGGCCGGCCGGCTGGCGCGGGGACTGCAGGAGTCGAGGTCCGACGGTCTGCGCCGGGCCGTCGGCCTCCTCTCCGACCCGGACGGCCACCTCGGCGCCGTCCTCGCCGACGACGCCGAGGGCCGGCTGCTGCTGGAGTACCTGGTCGGGATCGACCAGGCGCTCGGGGAAGAACGGGCCACCCTCCTGGAGGAGGCGGCCCAGCTTCGGAAGCGGGTCAATCACATCAAGGCCATCGTGGCGACCCAGCAGTCCTACGCCGGGGTCGGGAGGATCACCGAGTTCGCCGACGTCGCCGACCTCGTGGACGACGCCCTCCGCATCAGCGCCGAGTCCCTGGCCCGGCAGGACGTGGAGGTGGTCAGGGCGTGCGAGACCATCCCCCCGATGCTGCTCGACCGGGCCCGGATCGTCCTCGTCCTGGTCAACCTGATCACCAACGCCCGCGCGGCGATGGAGTCCGTCCCGCCGGGGAGCCGCCGGCTCACCGTCGGTCTCACCGCGACGGCCGGCGCCCTGAGCCTGTCGGTGGGGGACACGGGTGAGGGGATCGACGAGGAGAACCTCGACCGCATCTTCGGCCACGGGTTCACCACCCGCCCGGACGGGCACGGGTTCGGGCTGCACAGCTGTGCCCTGGCCGCGTCGGAGATGGGCGGGACGCTGCGGGTCCACAGCGACGGGCGGGGACACGGCGCCGTGTTCACCCTCGAGCTCCCGATCCCGGACGCGCAGCAGGGAGGGGCGATCCGATGACCCTGTCACCGAACCGGCGGATCCTGCTCGTCGACGACGCCCCGGCCATCCACGAGGACTTCGCCAAGATCCTCGGGGGGAGGTCCCCGGCGACGTCGCGGCTGGACGACCTGGAGGCCGAGCTCTTCGGGTCCGACGCCCCCCGGGACCGGACCGCCACCGGCTTCCAGCTCGACTCCGCGTTCCAGGGCCGGGAGGCGCTGGCCATGGTGCGGGCGTCCCTGACCGCGGACCGGCCGTACGCCCTCGCCTTCGTCGACATGCGCATGCCGCCGGGCTGGGACGGCGTGGAGACGATCGAACGGATCTGGGAGTGCGACCCCAGGATCCAGGTCGTCATCTGCACCGCCTACTCCGACCACTCCTGGCACGACGTCCTGCACCGCCTGGACGTGTCGGACCGGCTCCTCGTGCTCAAGAAGCCCTTCGAGGAGATCGAGGTGCTCCAGTTGGCGAACGCGCTGACCGTGAAGTGGCAGCGCACCCTGGAGGCCGGTCTGGAGACGGCGGCCCTCGAACGACTCGTCAACGAGCGCACGGCGGCGCTCGGGGCGGCCAACCTGGAGCTGAGGAAGGAGATGGAGGAGCACAGGCGGGCCGAGGCGGAGCTGAGGATCTCGACGGCGGTCTTCGACCACTCCCCCGACGGGATCGCGGTCCTCGACGCCAAGACCCGCGTCGTCTCGCTGAACCCGGCCTTCACCGCCATCACCGGGTACACCGCGACGGAGATGCTGGGACGACCCGTCGGGCTGCTCTACCCCGGCCGGCGCCGGAAACACCTGTACCGGGCGCTCCTGGACACCATGCGGCGGCACGGCCACGGGGAGGGGGAGATCAGGAGCAGGCGGAAGGACGGCGAGGAGTTTCTCGCCCACGTCGACGTGTCCGGCGTCGGCGGCGGTGACGGCCCTCCCGACCAGTACGTCCTCCTCGTCAACGACGTCACCGAACTGCGCCGCAAGGACGAACACATCCACCGGCTCGCCTTCCACGACGAGCTGACCCGACTGCCCAACCGGGCGCTGCTCGCCGATCGCCTCGGTCACCGGATCGCTCTCGCCCGGCGCACGGGCAACCCGCTGGGGATCCTGTTCGTCGACCTCGACCGGTTCAAGGTGATCAACGACTCCTGCGGGTACGACGTGGGCAATCGCCTGCTCACCGCGACGGCCGAGCGGCTGAAGGACTGCCTGCGCGACTCCGACACCATCGCCAGGGTCGGCGGGGACGAGTTCCTCGTCGTCCTCACCGCGACGCAGGGACCGGAGGAGCATGCCGTCACGGCGCGACGCGTCATCGCGCAGCTCTCCCGGCCGCTGACGGTGGACGGCCGGCCGATGCAGGTGGGGGCCTCGGTCGGCATCGCCTGCTACCCCGACGACGGTGCCGACGCGGCCGAGCTCATGACGCACGCCGAGGCCGCCATGCGGTCGGCGAAGTCCTCCGGAGGCGGCACCTACCGGTTCTTCCGGCAGGAGATGACGGCCAGGGCACAACTCCGTCTCCAGGTGGAGATGGAACTGCGGGACGCCGTGCGTCAGGGCGGCCTCGAGCTCTTCTACCAGCCGAAGGTGACGGTCGCCGACGAAGCGCTCTGCGGCGCCGAGGCCCTGGTGCGATGGCGTCACCCCGACCGCGGCCTGGTCGGCCCGCTGGACTTCATCCCCCTCGCCGAGGAGACCGGCATCATCACCGACCTGGGCCTCTGGGTCCTCGACGAGGCGTGCCGCCAGTCCCGAGCCTGGCGGGACAGCCATGGCGAGCCGGTGAAGATCAGCGTCAACATCTCGGCGGTCCAGGTCTGCCAGGGCGACCTGGTCAAGGAGGTGGTCAGGGCCTGCGACCGGCACGACGTCGATCCCGCCGACCTGGAGCTCGAACTGACCGAGAGCATGATCACGGACAACCTCGGTGTGGTCTCGTCGACCTTGGCGGGACTGCGCGAGATCGGCTCCACGGTGGCCGTCGACGACTTCGGCACCGGGTACTCCAGCTTCGTCTACCTGCGCGACCTCCCGGTGGACGTTCTCAAGATCGATCGGTCCTTCGTCATGGACATGGAGCGGAGAGCCCCGAACCAGGAGATCGTCAAGGCGATCGTCTCCCTCGGCCGGGCCCTGTCCATGGACGTCGTGGCCGAGGGGGTCGAGACCCGTGAACAGGCGGACCTGTTGCGATCCCACGGCTGCCGCACGGCCCAGGGCTACCTCTTCTCCCGCCCGGTCCCGGCCGAGGAGTTCGAACGGTCCTGGCTGCACGACGTCGCCCCCGCTCCCTGACGGGAAGCGGGGGCGACGCGGTGTCGATCGGGCCCCTCTACCGATCGGTCCCCGAGCTGACCCTGCCCTAGGTCAGCCGGCGGTGTGGGAGCCGGTCCTCAGCCGGCGGTGCAGGAGACGGTGGCGCCGCTGCCGGTGCCGGTGCCCTGGAAGCCGAAGCTGGTGGACTGGCCGGCGCCGAGGGACCCGTTGTAGTTCTGGTTGGTGACCGTGACGGTGCCGCTGGTGCCGGAGTTGACTCCGTTCCAGATGTTGGAGATCGCCGCTCCGCTGGGCAGGGTCATGGTGACCCGCCACCCGGTGATCGCCGAGGATCCGGCGGTGACGTTGACGTTGGCCACGAACCCGCCCGGCCAGGAACTGGCCACCGCATAGGACGCCGTGCAGGTCCCGCCACCGCCACCGGACGACGTCGTGGTCGTGGTGGTCCGCGGCGCCGTGGTCGTGGTGGTGGTCCGCGGCGCCGTGGTCAT
Organism: Actinomycetales bacterium; assembly: GCA_012719445.1. Taxonomy (GTDB): domain Bacteria; phylum Actinomycetota; class Actinomycetes; order Actinomycetales; family Kineosporiaceae; genus JAAYAH01. Next base: position 53,224 of record JAAYAH010000144.1, read on the forward strand.
GGTCGTGGTGGTGGTCTGTTGCCGGGTCGTGGTGGTGGTCTGCTGGGTGGTGGTGGTCCCGCCGGGCACGTAGACGTTGGGCCAGGGCGCGGGGCTCATCCCGTTACCGATGTGGAAGCTGGGGTGCGGCGGCTGGTTGTAGGCGGTGTTCTGCCAGGCCAGTGCCACCCGGTACATCGGGTCGTGCAGCAGGGTCGGGATCCGGGTGCCGGTCAGGTGCGGCGTGGAGTAGATCCGCAACGCGGTGTTGCTGCTGGTCGGCCAGATGACCTCCTCGCGCCAGTCCCCGAGGATGTCCCCGACCAGGGACGGATTCGACTTGGTGCCGTTGTTGGAGTGCACCCCGGAGGCGCTGAGCAGCGTGCCGGACCCGTACTTGGTGATCGAGGTGCCGTCCTCCAGTTCCCGGGTGGTGTCCCCGTCCCACCAGACCAGGAAGTTCGCCGAACCCGGCTTGCTGCCCACCGAGGACCCCGAGGCACCGCTGAACAGGTTGGACTCCCCCGACGACCACGCCTCAGCCCCCGGGCTGCCGGCGTAGACGTCCCCGGCCACCCCACGACCGTTGTCCCCGCCACCGGTGTGACCCCAGATCACCGACCCGTTCCTCAGGTCCACCATCGCCGCGATGGTGGAGTTGCTCTCCTGGACCTTGAACATCTCCAGCCCCGACCGGGAGGGGACCAGGTCCCCCACGTGCATCGCGTCACCGTGACCCAACCGGGTGTTCCACAACCCGGTGCCGTTGTCGTCGATCGCCGCCGCACCGTAGATGATCTCGTCCCGGCCGTCACCGTCGGCGTCGGCCACCGACAGGTTGTGGTTGCCCTGCCCGGCATAGGAGGTGTTGCTGTTGGAGTCGAAGGTCCACCGGTGCACCAACTGCCCGCCACGGAAGTCCCAGGCCGCCAGCACCGCACGGGTGTAGTACCCACGACACATCACCAGCGACGGGTGCACCCCGTCCAGATAGGCCGTCGCAGCCAGGAACCGGTCCACCCGGTTGCCGTAGGAATCCCCCCACGACGAGACCGTCCCCCGCGGCGGGTCATAGTCCACCGTCGACATCGCCGCCCCGGTCTGCCCGTTGAACATCGTCAGATACTCCGGACCGGACAGGATGTAGCCGGAGGAGTTCACGTAGTTCGCGCCGGCGTTGCCGATGACCTTGCCGGTGCCGTCCACGGTCCCGTCAGCGGTCTTCACGGCCATCTCGGCCTTGCCGTCACCGTCGTAGTCATAGACCTGGAACTGGGTGTAGTGCGCCCCCGACCGAATGTTACGACCCAGGTTGATCCGCCACAGCCGGGTCCCGTTGAGCTTGACCCCGTCCAGGTACGTCGGATCGGTCACCCCCGAGTTGGCGTTGTCCTGAGCGTTGTTCGGATACCACTTCAGCACGATCTCCAACTGACCGTCACCATCAAGATCCCCCACACTGGCGTCGTTGGCCGTGTAACTGCCACCCGGCGGCGAGATCGGCACATCCAGATACCCGCTGCCGAACTGCAACGCCGGCGCCGAGTCCGACTGCTCCGAGCCGTTGACCACCGCCCGCACCGTGTAGGCCACCCCCACAGCCGCCCCCGAATCCAGATAGTTCGTCGCCCCCGTGACCGGCGAGGAGTTCACCCTCGACCCGCCCCGATACACGTTGAACGCCACATCCTGCGGATCCGTACCCAACAACCGCCAACTCACCAGGTTCGCCGACCCCGACCGCACACTCACAACCCCCCGGTCCAACCGCTCCGCCTGCCGAGCCGAAGCCGCCTGCGCACCACCAGCCGTGACCACCCCCGCCACGACCACCCCCGACACCGGTAACACCAACGCAGCCACCACGGCCACACACGACCGGCGGCCGTTCACGAATGTTCGCATTGCGATCTCTCCAGAGGTTCAGGGACTTCCTGCGATTGCACCGACGACTCGGGGACCAGCGTCCGGCGACAGTCCATCCATGGGCACAGGGCAGCACCGGCCGGCACGGCCGGTTGCCCGTTCAGTCCGGCTCCGGGTACGCCCCTCTTCCACCAGGGACGGTCCCCGGGCCCACCATGACTCCCACCCGGATTGAAAGGTTTCAACTGCCCGGTGCCGGGAAGATATGTCGACGTCGGCACCTTGTCAAGAGCCGCACGCGCTCCCTGCCCACCGCGAGACCCGCTGCGCCCAGCGCGAGACCCACCGGGGGACCGTCGGACACCCGGTCGGTGCCGCCTCCACCGCGGGACCGACCAACGTCCGGGACCGATTCCGACCGCAGGACTGTCGCCACCCCCGGCGGGCGCGACCCGTTGCCGACCCCGATGACTCGCCCAGCTCGTCGGGCCGGGGCCGGAATGGCTCCGAGGCGTTTCGGAGTGACGATCCACGAGCACACGCTCCCCGAACGATAATCCGCAGGGATGATCCGGGCACGGGCTCGGTGTGCCATTTTGACAGCACTCCCGAATACGTCCATGATGTGAGTGCTTGTATCCGACCTCCCGAGGGGGAATTGTGGCGCAGAAGGTCCAGGTAGCGTTCATCGACGACGTCGACGGCAGCGATGCCGCGGGGACGGTCACCTTCGGTCTCGACGGCAAGGATTACGAGATCGATCTGTCAGAGGCGAATGCCCAGGCGCTCCGTGACGCCTTGGCGCCATGGGTCGGTCACGCACGCCGGGTCAGCGGTCGCGGTTCGTCGCGCGGACGCTCCGGTGGCAAGGCATCCCGTTCCGGCAGTCGCGCCGATCTCGTCGCCGTCAGGGCATGGGCACGGGAGAACGGTTACCAGATCAGTGACCGTGGCCGGGTTTCCGGCGAGGTGCTCGCCGCCTACGACGCGGCGCACTGAATCCCTCCGACTCCCGCCGGCACGCCGGCACAGAAACCCCCGTCCGGTCACCGGTGATTCGACGAGCCACCGGTGACCGGACGATCATCTCTCGGGTCGGCCACCGGTCGGCCCGAATTGGTGTTTATGTGCACTCTCGTCCTCCAGTGTCTCCGGTGAACCCTCACCGGCAACTCCGGAGACGCCCTCCCCTGATCTCCCGAAGACGCAGGTCAGCGCCGTGTCCGGCGCACTGGGACGGCCCACGTTCGGGGCAGCGTCCCGGAGCGGGCGATCACTCCGGGACGTGACCAGGAGTGGGCGCCCGCCATTCGCCGGGTCGTCCCGCGCGGCACGGAGAACCGCGATCCTGACGTGGTCGAGCAGGCGCCGTGGTATGCCGCAAGCCGACAGAAAGCCCTCTCTTCGGATGAGTCGCTAATGATCCTCGACACCGACGGGTGATCCCTGTCATCGGACCGGAAGGATGGCGGGCCAGCCGTCGCTCCCGGGGACCCCGGTTCTCCTGACCGTCCACCCGGTCCACCGGTTCAGCATGACCGTCGACAACGATCGGCCACCGAGTCCGACGCACCCCCCGGTTCGCTCCGTCCCCGGTTCGGAAACGGATGCCAAACAGTGCATAACGATTCGGAAAAGTCGGTGGCGGTGCCCTGAACCAGGGGAACGGATGTCGTCCGATTCCTTCCGGCGGCGTCACCGAGACGCGCTGGGATCGCCGCACCCGCCCTCGGTGAACGCCGAGGACGGGTGGACGGCGGTGACACGGGGATCGGCCCCGGAAAAACCCCGGAACCGTCCGGGGAGAGGGACCGGAACCCGGGCCGGTCCCGGTCGGACGGTCGAAGGACGAACACCCCTGCGTCGGCGGAACCACGTCACATCGCGGGTGCCAGCACGTCGGCACCGTGACAGGAATGCCCCGGGAGGTGTCCCCCCGACGGTTCGCCTTTCCCGGGCACCACGTATTCAGGGCACCGCCTTTCCCCGGGGCCTCGGCCGCGGGACTGCCCGTCTCACCAGGACCGGACGGGCGCCTCCGGGTACGGTTGCCGCTGGGCACGCGGGGCATCGTCTCCTCCCCCGGGGGCCACACCGGAGACGCTGAGTCGCAGATCGTCGACCTTCGCCAGGGGCGGGGTCGTCGCCCTGCCCCTGGCGTCCACCCCGTCCCTCACACCGAGGAGCGTCTGTGCCGAACCCGGAGTCCCCGCCCCCCTCCCCGACTCCTCCCTGCACCGCCCCACCCGCTGCCGTGGCCGAGGCACTGCGCCGAGCCGGGTCGCTGGGCTTCCGCCACTCCTGCGAACCCCCGGTCGGCCCCCTGCTGGCCGCCCTGGCCGCGGCCGTGCCACCGCACGGCCGGATCCTGGAGTTGGGTACCGGCGCGGGCGTCGGGTCGGCGTGGCTCATGTGGGGGCTCGGTGCACGTCGGGATGCGACCCTCACCACCGTCGAGATCGACGACACCCTGGCCGAGCGGACCCGCGCGGCCGGATGGCCGTCCTGGGTCACCGTCGTCGCCGCCGACGCGGAGGAGGTCCTACCCGGCCTCGGCCGGTTCGACCTGGTCTTCGCCGACGCTCCCGGCGGCAAGTGGACCGGGCTGGACTCGACGATCTCCGCTCTGAACCCCGGCGGCGTCCTAGTCGTCGACGACATGGACCCGGGCCGGTACGAGGACGCCGCGCACCGCGCCGCGGTCGTCCGGATCCACGAGCGCCTTCGGGAGCACCCCCGGCTGCTGACCGTCCGGCTGGACACCGGCAGCGGCATCGTGCTGGCCACCCGGCGGCGGGACGAGCCCTCCGACGCGGAGCATCTCCGGGCGCCTGCGGGAGCGGAGGAGGGTCGGTGACGAGCATCCCCGAGGTGTCCACCGACCCGCACGTCGCCCCGGCCTTCCCGACCTCGGCGCTGGTCACGATCGACAAGCAGCGGGACTTCCGGCTGGTTTCGATCAGCGACGCGATCTCCCGCACCCGCCCCGACGCGCTGCGGGAGATCGCCGGTATCGGGTGAACCTCATGGAGACCTCCGCGGTGGTCGCTGCCCTGCTCGACAGCGAGACCACCCGGGACGCGGCCCAGGGGCACGCAGTCCGCAGCGCACGGTCCGGCCCGTGCTCAAGCACGTGACTCGCCAGGTCGATTGACCAGACCATGACCACCTCTGTGGACTCGCACGCCGACCGTTGGTTCGCTGTCGGCAGCAGTCGCGAGACGGATCACCGCCGGGCGGGTGCAGAGGCAGCCAGAGCTGCCCAGGAGGCGGGACCCGCGACTCTCCTCGTCGTCTTCTGTCCGAGCCTGTACGAATCGGACAGGGTCCTGGAGGGCGTGTGCTCGGTCACGTCGGACGACGTCCTGATCGTCGGTGGGACGGCGATGGGGGAGATCGCCCCGGCCATCCCGGGGGCCCTGGAGACGGGTGACCCGAGGGCCGTCGTGGTGGCCGCTCTCGGCGGTCCGGGGTTCTCGGTCCACGACACCGTCGTGCGCGATGCGAGCCGTGACCGACGAGCGGTGGGTGCGACAGCCGCTGCCGCGACGGAGGGCCTCACGGACTCGCACCAGGCGCTCCTCATGCTCGCCGACGGCCTGACGCGCGAGCAGCACGAACTGGTCCGCGGTGCCTACTCGGTCCTCGGCGCCGAGGTTCCGATCGTCGGAGGCTGCACGGCGGACGAGGTCAAGTACACGTTGACGCACCAGTTCCACGGCTCGGGTGCCGGCGTCGAGCGGCTGAGCGACTCGGTCGTCGCGGTCGGTCTCGGGTCGAACGCCCCCATCGGCGTCGGTGTCTGCCACGGCTGGGAGAAGCAGGGCGAACCGATGGTGGTCACGAGCAGCACCGGGGGCGAGGTGTTCCTCCTCGACGACGAGCCGGCCCTCGACGTCTACCTGGATCGGATCGGTGCCACCCGTTCCCTCCTCGACGACAAGGACAAGTTCTCCGCCGTCACCATCCAGAATCCCCTGGGACTGTCCCGGCGCAACGGCCAGGACCTCCGCGTCGTGCACAGCGGTGACCCCGATCGCGGCTCGCTGCTCTGCCTCGCCGATGTCCCGCAAGGCGCGCTGGTCTGGAACATGTCGGCGAACGCCACGGATCTCGTCGATGCCGCGTCCCGGTCGTGTCGGATGGCGGTCGACGGGCTCGGAGGCGTGCCGCCCCGGGGGCTCCTGGTGTTCGACTGCGGCGCACGCAAGCTCAAGTTCGATCCCGACGAGCTGAGAGCGGAGCAGGAGGCGATCGCCCAGGTGGCCGACGGTGCCCCGTTCGCCGGCTTCTACACCTACGGCGAGATCGCACGGACAAGGGGGTCTCGCGGGATGCACCACCTCACCGTTGTGACCCTCGCGTTGGCGTGACCGCGGTTCACCCGCGGGGTCTCCGATGCCCTTCCACTGGTCGATCCACCAGCTCACCGAGTACCTCGTCAGTGTGAGCAAGCCGCAGAGCCCCGAGGCAGTGATCACAGTTGCCCTCGACCGGTCCGTCGAGGCCCTGGACGCGGAGTTCGGAGCGGTGTGCATCGACGGCACGTCCCGCGGGAGCACCGGCTTCGGTCGAGCCGGTGTGCCGGACGCCTTCGTCGACTGCACCGACGACGTCGTGCGGCTCCCCGGGATCGGTGAGGTCCACCTGTCGCGAGGGGCACTCGAGGAGGAACTCGGGGGGATCAGGGCCGCGTCGAGGTCCGAGCTCGTCATCGGCCGGGTCGACGAACCGCACAGCGCCGAGGAGCACCAACTGCTCCAGGGCATGGCCCTGGTGCTGGGGCTGGTGCTCCGGAACCTGGAGACGCTCCGAGCCGAGCGTTCACGGCATCAGCTCGTGCGGACCCTACTCGCCATCCAGCAGGCGATCTCGGCGCGGCGTCCGCTCAGCGAGCTCCTCGACGCGATCACCAGGGGCGCCTCCAACCTGCTCGGCGGCTGCCCCGTCGTCCTCCTGCTGTCGGACGGGCTCACACCGGGAACCCTCGTGCCCGCCTCGGCCTTCGACGTCGACGAGCTGGACGAGGTGACCCTCACCATGGCCCGCGAGGTCATGGAGACCGGACGAACAAGGTCGGGCGGGCACGCCGTCGAAGGTCGGCCCGAGCTCATGGAACGGGTGGTCGTGGCCGGGGAGAGCACGGGCTGTCTGGTGGCTCGACCCTCCCCCGACAATGCCTCGGAACGAGACCACGGCGAGCTCCTCGCCGCCTTCGCCCAGCAGGTGAACCTGGCCCTGACCGACGCGAGAACCCTCGACGCCATCAGAGAGGCGTATCACGACTCCATCACCGGGTTGCCCAACCGAGCCCTCTTCCTGGAGCGACTCGAGCAGGCGCGATCCCTCGCCCTCGCCCACAGGAACGAGCTCACCGTCCTCTTCGTCGACCTCGACAGGTTCAAGGCCGTCAACGACACCCTCGGGCACCAGGTCGGTGACGAGTTGCTCGCCGAGGTCGGTCGGCGTATCCGGACGTGCATCCGGCCGTCGGACACCGCGGCCCGGCTGGGCGGCGACGAGTTCTCGATTCTGCTCGAGGGCGCCGACGAGAACACCGGCTGCATGGTGGCCAGCCGTGTCATCGCCGACCTGTCCCGGGCGTTCGTGATCGCCGGCCGTGAGATCTTCATCGGTGCCAGTGTCGGGATAGCCCAGCTGACCACGGGGCACGGTGACGCGGGCTCTCTGCTCAGCGACGCGGACGTGGCGATGTACTGCGCCAAGCGGGCAGGCCGCGGACGGTGGGTCGTCTTCGAGCCGAGCATGTCCCGGGAGCTCATCAACCGCCTCGACCTGCGTACCGACCTGCAGCACGCCCACGACAACGGACAGCTCTGGCTGGCCTATCAGCCCATCGTCAGGATCGACTCGCTCGAGGTGGACGGGGTGGAGGCACTGATGCGTTGGGACCACCCCACCCGGGGTGCCGTTCCACCCGTCGAGTTCATCCCGATCGCCGAGGAGACCGAGACCATCGTCACTCTCGGGGCGTGGGCGCTCCGTCAGGCCGTGGCCCAGGTCACCAGTTGGCGTGTCGGACCGTCGTCCCCGCGGCTCAGCCTGAACCTCTCGCCCCGTCAACTGGTCGACCCGAGCCTTCCTGAGGTGATCGAGAAGGTTCTGGAGTCCTTCTCGTTCCCGCCGGAGGCGCTGACCATGGAGATCACCGAGTCCCAGCTGGTCAGCCAGGAACTCGCGCAGACAAGGCTGACCGCGTTGAAGGACCTCGGCGTCAGCCTGGCCATCGACGACTTCGGGACCGGCTACTCCTCGCTGTCCTACCTCCGCCAGCTCCCCATCGACCAGGTCAAGATCGACAAGAGCTTCATCCAGGGGCTGGCTCCCGACGCGCCCGATGCGATCGCCGTCATGCGCGGCATCCTGGAGATGTGCCAGGGGTTGCGGATGCAGACGCTCGCCGAGGGGATCGAGGAGCCCGTGCAGCTCGAGCTCCTGGCCGAACTCGGATGCGATCTCGGCCAGGGGTACCACCTGGCCCGTCCGATGCCCCCGGATCGGTGGCCCGAGTTCGCCGAGAGAACGGCGGTGCCGGCGGTCAGCTGATCCGGCTCCCTCCGCCCGGGCGGGTCACGTCCCGGACGATGCACCGGGCACTGCCCAGGAACGCCTGGCGACGCCGACTCGCAGACTCACCGGACTCAGGCGCCTGAGCCCGAGACACCCCCAGCGCATCGCGGGATGCGTGGACGATCGCGACCATGGGCAAGACGCATGCGAACCGGGACGACGTCCCGGTTCGCATGCGTCGATCTCTGGTGGAGGTGGCGGGAATCGAACCCGCGTCCGTCGGCGAGGACTCAGGACTTCTCCGGGCGCAGCCTGCTGCGGCTTTTCTCAGCCCCGGCGATCACGCAGGCGGGTCGCCGAGCCGGGCTCAGTCGCTGTGGGTGTCCCCACGGACCCCGCGACCGGGTCCGTGAGCAGTGGCCTCCTAGTCGACGCCAGACACCGGGCCGGAGGCGCACCCGGGCTGACGGCTACATGACTCGCTCAGGCGGCGAGGGTGTAGCTGGCGCGATTGGTATCGGCACCTATTGGTTTGCGACGGTGGTTCACGAGATCACGTCGCCTCCTCGGCCCGCTTCCCCTGAATCGACGTCCGACGTCGAAACCTGTCACCCCCTCTGTGCAGTTGTGGTCCGCCCAGTCTATCCGGGCGCGTCCGGGTGCCGCGACGTCCGACCGGGGCCACCGACCAGGCCGACCGGCCGGCCCCGCCGACCGCACAGTCCAGGATCCGGCCGCCGGACCGGGTCCCCGTCCGTGGCCCAACCGCCGGACCGGGTCCCCGCCCGTGATCGGACGACCCGAGGTCTTCACGTTCGCTCCCCCGGTGCCGATACCACCGAGGTGACGGCTGTCGCTCCGGGTGGCGGGGGCCGGGAAACGATCCCGGAGGCATTCGCGCCACCGGTCCGGGCATTGATGTCCGAGTTCTCCTGTTATGCGGAGAACCTCATCGGGGGTGTCCTGGTCCTCGATCCCCACCGGTTCGTCGTCCAGGCGTCACCGGCAGCCGCCCGCCTGCTCGGTACGACCCCCGAGTGCCTGGTCGGAAGCCCCTGCCCCGTCCCGGAACCGAGCGGTCCCGGTGTTCCCCGACCGCGGCACGGCGGACCGGAGGGCGACCCGGCACCCGTTCGTCGCGTGATCGCCGTCCCCGGCGCCGACGGGACGGTCCGGACCGTCCTGGTGAGCTGGACCGCAGCTCCCCACGGATCGGTGGTCGGCCTCGTCGACGCGACCCAGATCGTGCCGCACGTCGACGCGCCAGACGGGCTCGACCGGGGCCGGCGGCTCACCGGCCTCGTCGAATGGGAGCTCGATCCCGAGACCGGCTCCGTGCTCCGGAGCCGGTGGGACCCCGAGGTGTTCGGTCTCCCCGCCGGCTCCGCGATCCCCGACCGGGAGACGCTCCGGGAGCTGATCCACCCGGCGGACCGGGAACACGTCTGCGACGCGGTGAGCCGGGCGGCGCCCGGGCGGCCGCTGACCGTCCGGTTCCGGGTGAACTGCCCCGACGGTCGCACCCGTCACCTCCTCACCCGGATGGAGCATGACGACGGGTCGGGCGACGAACGACGGCTGCTCGTCGGCGCGACCCTCGACGTCACCGAGATCCAGGAGACGGCGGGACACCCCGAGGAGAGCGGGCTCCAGCTCGACGCCGCCGTCCGGATGACCGGGCTCGCCTCGTGGTCGTACCGGCTCGACAAGGGTGAGCTCTGGCTCTCGGACACGATGAGCGCCCTGCTCGGCCGGGATCCGGAGCTCGGCCAGCCGACCACCGACGAGCTGATGCGTCTGATCCACCCGGACGACCACGAGGCCCTCCGGGACCTGTTCGGACAGGTCCTGGTCCAGGACGGTCCCGTCGAGTTCTCCGTCCGGGTGCTGCCGTATGGCGGCGGTGAACGCTTCCTGAGGTGCTGGCTGGGCACCGGCTGGAGCTCCAGCGGCGCGGTGGAGAGCGTCTGGGGGACGTGTCTCGACGTCACCGGTGACGAGTACACGCTCCGCGACCTCCGCAGCAGCAGGGAGGAACTCCGGCTGGCCTTCGAGGAGGCCCCGACCGGCATGGCCATCGTCCAGGTCGTCAAGGGGTACTCGGCCGGCCTGCCCCGGATGAACCGGGCGCTGCAGGAGATGCTCTCGCTGCCCGACAGCCAACTGACGAAGGAGGACCTGGACACGCTGTGCCCACCCGGCGCCAGGGAGATCCACGGAGACGTGTTCACCGCGCTGGCCGGCGGGCAGGTGTGCGAGTCCCAGTACACGGCGGACTTCTACCGCCCCGACGGCAGCGTCGGCGAGATGTCCATCCGGGTCTGCTCCTCCCGGGGCCCCGACGGCAGCGTCAGCAAGCTGCTCTACCACGCGATGGATGTCACGGAGCAGCAGAGCACGGTCCAGGAACTGGAACGGCTGGCGCTCACCGACCCGGTCACCGGCCTGGACAACCGCATCCGGATGGACCGACTCGTCAACGAGTCCCTCACCCAGGTACGGACCGGGCGCAGGGCCCTGGGGATGCTGCTGCTGGGACTGGACAGGTTCAAGGTCGTCAACGACTCCCTCGGCCACAGCACCGGCGACGCCCTGCTCGTGGAGGTGTCGCAACGGCTGCTCGGAGCCGTGCCCCCCGGTGCGGCCGTGGCCAGGGTCGGCGGCGACGAGTTCGCTGTGCTCGTCGCCGACGCCCCGGGCACCTCGGCCCTGCTGGGGCTGGCCCACTTCGTCAGGGAACGCCTCGCCCGCTCGTACTCCCTGCCCGGGCAGCAGGGACTGGTGTGCACCGCCAGCATCGGCGTGACCAGGGTGGACGACCCGGCCCGCAGCGCGGAGGACGTGTTCCGCGAGGCCGACCTGGCCCTGGACGAGGCCAAGAACGCCGGCCGGAACAGCTGCATGATGGCCGACGAAGTACTCCGGGCCCGCGCCGACGAGCGGATCACCATGGAGCACCGGCTGCGCTCGGCCCTGGCCGCCAACGGGGTGCGCATCCACCTCCAGCCCGTCGTCGGCCTCGCCGAGGAGAAGGTGGTCGGGCACGAGGCGCTGGCCCGCCTGGAGCACCCCTCGCTCGGGCTGCTCCCACCGGCGGCGTTCATCCCCGTCGCCGAGGAGACCGGGCTGGTCGCGGAGGTGGACGCCCAGGTCGCCGAGCTGGCGATCGCCCACATCGCCCGGCTGGGCTCCGGGTCCGACACCTACGTCGGGGTGAACGCCTCACCGCGGACCCTGGCCCGGTCCGCCTACGTGCACCGCCTCCAGGCCGCCATGGAGGCGCACGGCGTCTCCCCGGACCGCCTGCTCGTCGAGGTCACCGAGAGCACCCTCCTCGACGCCGCCGGCGCAGCGGCCCAGGGCCTCGCCGCGGTCAGCGCCCTCGGCATCCGGGTCGGGATCGACGACTTCGGGACCGGCTACTCCGCTCTCGCCTACCTCGGCAGCTTCAGCATGGACTTCCTGAAGATCGACCGGTCCTTCGTCTCCCCCATCGGATCCGGGAACACCCGTGCGGACAGCATCGTCTCCGCCATCATCGCCCTCGCCCACGCCCACGAGCTCGTCGTCACCGCCGAGGGCGTCGAGACGGCGGAACAGGCCGAAGCCCTGCGCCGGATGGGCTGCGACCGCGGCCAGGGCTGGCTGTTCGGACGCCCCGCGCCGGCTCCCTGACCGCAAGGGGTCCCCCGGTTCCCCGACCACCGGCCGGCCCGAGGGCGATGGGTCGCCGGGCCCCGAGATCGATGGGGTCACCAGGACCCGCCGCCACCCCCACCGGCTCCACCGCCGGAGAAACCGCCGCCACCGAACCCCGAGGTCCCGGAGCTGGACGGGGTCGCCGCGGCGATGGACCCCGACGTCGAGGTGGAGAAGGCGTCGAGGGACGAGGCGAACCGGTCCAGACCGGCACCGTCGTCGAGTCCGCCGTGGCCGGGGTGGAGCGTGCCCACGTACCAGGCGGGAACCGGCACCGCGGCGCCGCTCGCGGCGAGCCCGGCGAACACCCCCACCCACCGGCGGGCGACACCGAAGATCACCGCGTAGGGGAGGTACCGGCTGAAGACGTCGCCTGCCTCCTCCTGCCGCAGTTGTTCGGCCTCGGCCGTCTCCAGGTAGAGGCGGAAGCCGCGGGCCTGGGCGAGCACGGCGGTGCCTGCCGCCGTGCGGGCGGGCATCCACGAGGCCAGGACCAGGAGCACGATGCCGGACAGCACCGCCGCGAGCCCGACCAGGCCGAACGACGTCCACCGGGCGAGGGCGACCGTGGCGGCGCCACCGAGCAGGACGACGAGACCCCCACGGAGCTGCCAGCCGGTCCTCACCGACGACGGGTCCCCACGGAACCACCCGTGACCGGTCACGTCCTGGTACAGCAGCTTCTGCACCCGGACCAGATCCTCGCGGAAGTGCTGACGGAGCGAGGAGAGGGACACCTCGTCCCCGTCGTCGAAGAGGGCGTCGACGAGCGCGGTCTCGTAGGGCAGCAGTTCGTCGTCCGAGCCCTCGGTCCGGGTGCGCACCAGCCGCCAGTCCCGCCCGCCGCGACCCGCAGGGTCGTCGGACTCCTCGATCCGGAGGTGTCCCCGCACCGCGAGGTCCAGGATGGTCGCGGTGACGTCGACGACGTGAGCCCGCTCGTCGAGCAGCGTCCCGAGCTGGCCGGGCCGCAGGCCCTCCGGGGGGTGGAACTGCACGGCCACCGGGTCGCGGCGGAACAGCGGCACGCAGCCGACGAGCCGTGCCCGGCCCGGAGCCGGTTCGAGGCCCGGAACGGTGGCCAGGTACCGCTCGTCCCTGCCCCGCGACGAGACGAGCACGACGGCGCCTCCCACCAGCAGCACGAGCACGGCCAGCGAGGCGGCCACCGTGGTCGAGGTGACGGAGAAAGCCTCGGACAGGCTCCACACGTCCTCGAGGATCGGCCCGGCGCCGGGGAAGGTCCGCGGCGGGAAGGCCGCCACGACCGTCATCCCCGACCCCGATCCGATGAGGGAGGTGGCGAACCCCGCCGCCCCGGTGTCGTCGACGGACCGGCCGCACTCCTCGGTGCTGCCCTGGATGCCCCGGAAGCAGGACGCCCGCCGGATCGGGGCTGGTCCCTCCACGGTCACGGTGGCACCGCTGATCGGGACCGTCCACTCGGGCCCCACGGCGTTCCAGTACAGCTCGTCGTGGTCGGCGAAGGTGTTCACCACCCCACGGACGTCATAGGAGATCACGTAGGTCCTGACCCCGGTGACCTCCCGTTCCGGGTCCCCGATCACCAACCGCAGCATGCCCCCGCGCTCGCGGCGGTCGAGGTCGACGGGCGCGCCGTTGGGGCTGGACACCTCGACGTTGTCCACCGGATAGACCCGACGGCGCTCGGCGTCGTACGGATGGCTCACCGGGATGTCCCGGACGATCCCGTGCCTGCCCGTGGCGGTCCCGAAGTCGTAGGTGATGGTCTCCTGCACGCTCATCGACGCGTCACGCCGGACCACCAGCTGGACCTCGTACCGGCGGACCTGCTCCGCTCCCGGCTCAGCGGCGGACGGCGGTGCTCCTGCCACGACCGCTGCGGTGGCGGGAAGGGGAAGGACCCCGGTCGACATCACCCCGAGGAGGGTCGACGCCACCGTTCGAGTGAGCACCCGCAGGACTGCCACGGCCGCCAGCCTACGCAGCCGGCATCCCGCCTCGTGTGAGCAGGGATGCTCTCCGTGGTCGCGCGACGGTCCGGCCGGTACGGCTGCGGGTGATCGCCCTGGTCAGAGATGATCTCACCGGCCGGTGCGGGGCGGTGACGGACGGGCCGGGGCGACGCCCCGCGGATCAGCGGTTGGCGCGCAGCGACATCGCCCGCTGGGCCTCACGGCGGTCCTGCCGCTCCCGCAGAGCCTGGCGCTTGTCGTACTCCCGCTTGCCCCGGGCGACCGCGAGCTCGATCTTCGCTCGGCCGTCCTTGAAGTAGAGCGACAGCGGGACGAGGGTGAGGCCCTTCTCTCTGGTGGTCGCGGCCAGCCGATCGATCTCCGTGCGGTGCAGGAGGAGCTTGCGCTTGCGCCGGGGGGCGTGGTTGGTCCAGGTGCCCTGGCTGTACTCGGGGATGTGCACGCCCTCCAGCCAGACCTCACCGCCGCTGACGCTGGCGAACCCGTCGACGAGGGACGCCCGGCCGGCCCGCAGCGACTTGACCTCTGTGCCGGTGAGCACGATCCCGGCCTCGTAGACGTCCTCGACGTGGTAGTCGTGCCTGGCCTTCCGGTTGGTGGCCACCACCTTGCGACCGGTCTCCCTCGGCACGGTGTCCTCCCTCCGTCGGCCCGCCAGTCTAGGCGTCCCCCGATCCGACACCCCCGTGACGCCGTCCGATGCCTGTCACCCCCACCCGCAGTCACCCCCACCCGCAGTCACCCCCGCTCGCAGTCACCCCCGCTCGCAGTCACCACCCGGCCTCTGTCATCACCCCGCCTCTGTCATCCACTGGTGGCCAGGTGGGCTCACATCCGAGAAATGAGCCCCATTGGCCACCGGTCGGGACGTGGGCACCGGTCGGGGCTGTCACCAGTCGGGACACGTGGGGCAGCGATCTGTCGACAGCCACCGTCAGCGCTGGAGAGCCTCGATGGGCGTGATCCTGGTGGCCTTGCGGGCCGGGTAGGCCCCGGCCAGCACACCGGCGAGGGTTCCGAGCAGGGGGGCGGCCACCAGAACCATCGGGTCGAGGACCGGCGGCCATCCCTTGGCCGCGGCGACCACCGCGACGGTGAGGGTGCCAAGGCTGGCACCGGCGAACCCGCCGATCGTCCCGGTGGCGGCGGCCTCGGTGAGCACCAGCAGAGCGATGTGCCGGGGCGCAGCCCCCATCGCCCGGCGAAGTCCGATCTCCGACCGGCGCTGCATGACCGCCAGCAGCGTGACGTTGGTGATGGCGACCACCCCGATGGCGAGGGCGATCAGGGCCAGTGCCAGGAGAAGTGAGGTGAGGGAGCTCTGGACCTGGTTGCGCAGCAGGCTGCTGTCGGGCGGGGCCAGGGCGGTGACCCGCCCGGGTGCCAGCGGACTGATCGCGAACGGCCCCTGACCGGCGATGGTCTGCGCAGCGCCGGGCGCGGTGCGGACGATGATCTCCCGCTCCCCGTCCAGGCCGAGATCCTCGGCAGTCGTCGTGGGAAGGGTCAGCGCGTTGAGCATGGTGCCGCTGATCTGGACGTCGCCGACGACGCCGACGACCGTGATGGGGGTGTCGCGGACGTACACGACCGGGCCGCGATCGACCCGGGTCACCCCCAGCGACCTGGCCGCGACCACGCCCAGGACGCCGACCCGGGCGTGCCGGTCCTCCATGCCGGCGTCGAACAGCCGCCCCTGGACGACCACGGCCCGATTCGTGGTCAGTGCCCGGGCGCTGGCGACGTTCAGCGGCAGGCTCGGCGTCGAGAGGTCCGCCGGGCCCTGGGTACGGAACCGACGGACCGGCTGGGGCCTGCCGTCGGCGAACTGCCAGAACAACCCCGCGTCGACCACTCCGTTCAGACCGGCGACGGACTCCTGGGCGCGCAGGGTCAGCGACGACCCCGCGGCCCGGCCGTCGCGGCCAACGGTCCGGTCCTGCTCCGAGTCCACGAAAGTCACCTGGGTCACCCGGAGCACGTCGAAGGAGTCGGAGACGGCTCCCCTGGCAGTGCCCGAGAGCCCCATGATCGACACGATGGCCGCAACGCCGAGGATCGTTCCCAGCGCGTTGAGCAGCGTCCGGGCGGGGGCCCGGACGGCCGACAGCGACGCCTCGCGCAGCACGTCCACGACCCGCATCCGGGGCAGCGGGATCGCCAACTCGGCCAGGGCCTCGCGGGTCGCCCGGCGGGTGCGACTGCGTGTCCCGACCACGGAGCGGCTCACGGCCGTCCCCCTGTGGTCACGCCGTCCGTCCGCTCCCCCGGGGTCACGCCGTCCGGCCGCTCCTCGACGACCACCCCGTCCTGCATCCTCAGCCGCCGGGGCAGTCGCGCCGCGATCCACTGCTCGTGAGTGACGACGACCACCGTGAGGCCGTCCTGGTTGAGGCCCTGGAGCAGGCCGACCATGTCCTCGGAGGACGCGCTGTCCAGGGCCCCGGTGGGCTCGTCGCACAACAGGACCCGGGGCTGCTGCACGAGCGCCCGGGCGATGTTGGCCCGCTGACGCTCCCCTCCGGAGAGGGTCCCGGGCAGGGCGTCGAGCCGGTGGCCGAGGCCGACCCGGCGCAGGGCCTGCACCGCGGCGCGACGCCGGAGCCGGGCGGGCACCTTCCGGTACAGCAGCGGCAGCTCGACGTTCTCCCGCGCGGTGCGGTCCGCCAGCAGGTGGTGCGCCTGGAACACGAACCCGAACTGGACGCCGCGCAGCGCGGTCCGACCCCGCTCGGTGAGAACGGCGGTGTCGACGCCCCGGACCCGGTACACCCCGGCCGTGGAGTGTTCCAGCAGGCCGAGGACGTTGAGCAGGGTCGACTTGCCGGAGCCGGAGGACCCGACCACCCCCACCAGCTCACCCGCCCGGATCTGCAGGGACGTCGGCCGCAGGGCCGGCACCGGCGGCACACCGGGGTAGGTCACCGCCACCGCGTCGAGGTCGAGCTCGATCACGGTGTGTCCGCCGGGCCCTGTCCGATGACGACCCGATCGCCGGCCCGCAACTGCGAGCCCGCGGTGACGGCCTGCTCCCCACCGGCTGACAGACCCAACTCGACGACCGTGTCCCGCTGGACACCCGCGGCGTCCAGCACCGTGACGTAGGTGCGCCCCGAGGAGTCGGTGCTCACGGCGGCCACGGGCACGATGAGGACCTTCTCGTCACTGCTGGCAGTCTCCACGGTGACGGCCACGTTCTGGCCCACCCAACTGGACGGCACCGTCCGGTTCGCGGTCAGGGTGACCCGCCGGCCACCGGCCCATCCGGCGTCGCCGTCGCTCTCCTCGGGCTCGGACTCCTCTGCGGCCACGGAGGTCACCTTCACCCGCAGGGTCTTGGTGGTGACCTCGGACCGGGCGACTGCCGTCATGCCGACCTTCACCTGGCCGGCCAGGACGGGGTCGACGTCCCCGGTGAACACCACGTCCCCGGATCCGATCGTCGCGAGCCCCTTCTCGGGCGCGACGGCGCCCAGACGCGCCGTCAACGAGATCACCCTCGCCGGCAGATGGGGTACGAACACGATCTCACCGCGCGGCACGAGCACGTCCCCACCGCCCGAGGCCGCCTCCGCCGATGACCCGGCCGGCCCCTCCCCCGACCTCCCGGCCGCCTCGGCACCGGCGCCGCGGTCGGTGTCCTCCGGTGCCGGGGCACCGGTCATGGTCGAACCGGGCGAGACCCCGGCCCTGGCGTAGAGGGCGCGGACGGCGGCCCCGGTGCCTGCGCCGAAGCAACCGGCCGTGTCCGTGCCGGTCGACCAGCCCAGTGCCCGCAGTCCGGTCTGAAGCTGGACGACGTCCACCCCGCAGGTCCCGGTGGTCAGGTCGCGGAAGGCGGGGATCCGACCGACCAGCACGAATACGGGGCGCTCGGCCACCCGCAGCAGCTCCTGGCCGCTGCGGACCGTGTGGCCGCGGCGTACCCGCACCGCGGTCACCACGGGGAGGGAGGTGTCCAGACCCGTGGGCGTGGTCACGGTCACCGGCCTGACGTCCTTGACATCGGCCCGGAACACCACCCGGGCGGCGAGGACATCCTCACGCACCACAGCCGTGAGCACCGACGGCTCCGGCGGGAGCGCGCGGGCCACCTGCTGCTCCGGCGAGACGAACGTCCGGCCGACGATCACTCCGGCACCCGCAGCCACGACGATCGACCCGACCAGGAGGGCAGGAAGCACCCGTCCCCGGGTGCCCCTGCCCTCCGGTCGGCCGTCGGGGTCACTCATCCGTCGCCCCGGCCGTCACCTCGACAGCCAGCAACTGTCGGGACTTCGCGAACGCCGCGTCGCTGTCGGCGATCAACTCCCGGAGCTGCTCCGAATGCTGGTCCAGGAACTCCTTCTTCGCCGGGACCAGCAGCTTCTCCTGCTGCTTCACCAGATTCGTCGCACACTTCACGAACACCTTCGTCCACCGGGCCTCCACGGCGATCCTATCGGCATCCGTCTCCTGCTCCATCAATGGCGCATCAAGGAAACTCACGAACCCAGCGAAGTCCTGCGCGCGAGCCTCGGGTACACCTTCCTTGACCAGACAGGAGGTGTAGCTGGCGCGTTCGGGGCTGAGTCGGGGTGAGGCCTGGATCTGCACGACCCTCGTCTCCCATTCCCGCTGCAGAGCGACCCACGATCTGTCGAGCGGGTCCCAGATCTTTCTGACCTTCTCCTCACAGCCCCGACGTGCCGCCTCGAACGCTTCGCTCCGTGACCCCCCCCTCGACGAGGTCTGCTCGGGGGGGACCGTCATCTCACCGACCGCAGGAGGAGTCAAGCTGCCCGGAACGAACTGCGAGGTGCGGGCCATCCGATCCACATCAGGGAAGAGATCGTTGTCGAATACGCCGCCATCTCCTCCCGGCGAATCCGCGCCCTGACCCCGCACCGGGAGAGAGAACCCCGACCTCTTCATGCACTCATTCATGATCTGGTCGCGGATCAGCAGTTCAGCTGCCAGGTACCCACCCCCTGCCCCCTCCAGTTCTGCTCCGGTCGCATGGATGTAGTGGGGAACCGCCTGCCCTCCAGACATGACCCCTTCACTGGAGGAACCAGGAGAGACCGCCGGCGCCCCTCCCTCCCCCGACCCCTGGCACCCACTCACGCCCGGAAGCAAGGCCAACAGGACCACCACACAGCCGGCGATCCGGAACGCCGATGTCCCGAATCCGCCAGGGTTCGACATTTCCCTTTTCTCCTTTTTGCCCGAATGCATCACTTCTGGGACTGCGCTACAGAGCATCCCAGACCACTCCTCCGCCTGGGATGACGACCAGGCGATCAGGGAGCCGCGCAGGGTAGGCACCAATGCCCCCGACGCAGCCCACCCCTCCTCCGTCACGCTTACCACAACCGAAGAGATGCAGTCCGATTCGGTACACTTGCCGCCAGGAGCGGCTGACGGCGGAGAACCGTAACCGAGTCGCGTCTCATGCATTACAGCAACAGCACTTCTCCTGACACTCGATTCGCTCCCGAGC